>NZ_QSGH01000013.1:0-69390 GCF_003468085.1 Collinsella sp. AM41-2BH | reverse complement strand
CGATCCAGGCCGATTTGGGCGCCCTGCTCTCGGCGGCACGGACGGCGAAGGTATTTAAGCCTCCTTGTTAGTCTCTTTGAGATATTCCCCGTCGCCCACGGGCTCTAACCACTCGTTGGAGGCCTCCTCGCCCGGAACCTCCAGCGCGAGATGGGAGAACCAGCTCTCGGGCGCGGCTCCGTGCCAATGTTTCACACCCGGGGCGATGTTGACCACATCGCCAGGGCGCAGCTCCTGTGCCGGTTTACCCCATTCCTGGTAGAACCCTCGACCAGCCACGCAGATGAGAATCTGTCCGCCGCCGTTTTTGGCGTGGTGCACGTGCCAGTTGTTGCGGCAGCCGGGCTCGAACGTCACGTTGTAGACGCCAACCTGCTCGGTTGATAGAGGCGCGAGGTAGCTTTGCCCGATAAAGTACTTCGCGAATGCGTCGTTGGGGGCACCGATGGGGAAAACCATCTCGTTTTGGTGCTGAGCCCTTGCGTCGGCGGCATCGTCGGCCGCCCAGACCTCCTTCGCCATGCGGAAGGCAGCCCACGCCTTGGGCCAACCCGCATAAAACGCCGCGTGCGTAAGGATTTCCGCTATCTCCGTCCTGGTCACTCCATTGTTCTTTGCGGACATCAGGTGATATTTGAACGAAGAGTCCGTCAGCCCCTGCGACATCAGGGCAACCACCGTCACCACGCTGCGGTCGCGCAGGGAGAGCTCACTCTCTCGGCTCCACACCTCGCCGAACAGCACGTCGTCGTTGAGCTGTGCGAATTTGGGAGCGAACTCCCCCAGGGCGTCTCTGCCTGCCGTCTGTTTAACTGCCATGATCGATTTCCTCCTGTCGATAGTTTTGGCACAAATCTGTTTCCGCGCGGCCAAACAGCCCGGCTAGATTCCCATGCCCATTCGCCGCGCCTGCTCCAGAGCGGGATGCCCGGCGATTTCGCCCACGCCGTTCACGCCGCCGGCGAAAACCGTTCCAGCGAGCGTGCAGCGGGAGAAACAGTCAACCCATCCCTGCATCGCCTTTTTCGCCCCGTCGAAGGTCGAGCGCCCGTTCTCCGCCGCCGTCGCCAACAGATATGCCTCGGTGAATGCATAATCGGAGCCAAAAAGCGGGTTAGCGCGGTCCAGCATGGTTTTGAGCTGGCCGCAGACGCTGTAGTAGTAGACGGGCGTTGCAAACACCAGCACATCCGCATCGTGCATTTTGGCGGCAATTTCCACGGCATCGTCTTGGATGACGCAACGCCCCAACTTTAAGCAGGCAAGGCAGCCCCTGCAGAAGCCCATTTGCTTCTCGCGCAGACGCACGGTCTCAACGCTGTGACCTGCCTCCCGCGCGCCGTTGGCGAAAGCCTCCGCCAGCGTCTCGGAATTGCCATTCTTTCGTGGACTTGAAGAAACTATCAAAACCGTTTTGCCCATTACGGAATACCCCTTGCGCTCCCGATTTACATTGACGAGAATGAAGGTAATACCTAAACCTGACTTTAGGTCAAGGAATGAATTCGACATTGTTTCGGAGGAGCCATGTACACAATCGGACAGGTGGCGGAAATGTTCGGTTTGCCCGCTTCAACGCTGCGATATTACGACAAGCAGGGATTGTTCCCGGGGCTGGAGCGGGCATCCGGCATTCGCCGATTCAGCGATACGGAACTCGAAGCGCTTCGGGTCATCGAATGCCTAAAGAAGGCTGGAATGGAGATCAAGGACATCCGGCTGTTCATGGAATGGTGCGCAGAGGGTCCCTCAACATACCCCAAACGCAAGGCCATGTTCGAGGAGCGCAAGGCCCACATGGAGTCGGAGATCGTGAACATGAACCGCGCGCTCGACATGCTGAAGTTCAAATGCTGGTACTACGAGCAGGCAATCCAAGATGGCAACGAGGATAGAGTGAAGGCGCTGATTCCCGATAATTTGCCAGAAGAAATCAAAAATACCTACGATAACGCCCACACTCAATAATGCCGCCCGATGCTCAAGGGGCTTTGGCAAGGAGTCGTTTTAGGCAGATATGCAAAAAGATAGCCTCCGAACCAGAGGGTCCGGAGGCTTTTATTCCCGTTATTTCGCTGGTGGCTTTACTCTATGGCGGCGCCGAAACAGCATCAGGCGGTACTCGACGGTATCAAAACGCGAGTTCAAAAGCCAGTTCCCGCTATTCCCGCTCAGTGACTAATCCAGGCCGAGTGTTGTCGATGCGTGTCGCGTCGTACCGCCTAAGGGCCAATTCGTGCGCAATTTGGGCGAATCAGGCCCTTAATTCGCGATTTTGTGAATGACTCAATTGATTCGCAAAACCGCAGGTCGCCTTTTTAATCACTCCCTAGTTTCCGCCGGGGTTCGTAGCGGGTGGCGTGAAAAGGGGTGATTCAAAGGGTCGGAGAGATGTCTATAGCGCAATCTTCTGGTATTGGCGCAGTGAGGGACTTCTCACCTCCATCAGTCCAAATCGTCAAGCTCCGAAAGACGTCGAGCTAGAGAAAAGGACCTATTTCCCGTCATGGATTGGGTTTACCTGCATGACTAGAGCCCTGGTGTAATTGGCTGGATCACCGTTCCGGGAACCGGTATCGACCTACCTGTCCGCCAAGCTCCTTCTTCAGCTCCAGCTTAGTATCTGACTCACACCGTTATAAGCAAAACCGAAGAGATGCGTCTTGGCCAAGAAATAAGGTTAGCCTTATCTTACTGCATGATTCGTGTGTTATAGTTAGATTGCTCTAACTGTTTGGGGGGCGATAGCCATGCACGAACGCAAGGGCTTCTGGGACAAGAATGCCGGTCGGTACGACCGTTTCATGCGAAAGGACCGGGCGGCGTATGAGAAGATGTATGAGCTGATCAGGCCGGTGGTGAAAGCAAAAACCGTACTGGAGGTTGCCACCGGCACGGGGCTTATCGCAAAGAGCATCGTGGATGCGGCGGTGCACATCGAGGCTACGGACGCTTCTGCACAGATGATCCTTGAAGCAAAGCGGGACAATCAATCCGCAAAGCTGCACTTTTCCGTACAAGATATGTTCCGCCTGCCCTATGCACAGAAGTCCTTCGAAGTGGTGATCGCGTCCAACGCGCTTCACATAGTGCCGCATCCGGAAAAGGCACTGCAAGAAATCAGGCGGGTACTGAAGGACGGCGGCGTGCTCATCGCGCCAACCTTCACCCACGCGGGGAACTCGGTTTCCGGCAAGGCAAAAGCCTTTTTCATGAGTATGGCGGGATTCCCCCTCCACAGCAGGTGGACAAGCGAGGAATACCTGCGTTTCCTGCGTCAAAACGGCTGGGCGGTGCAGAAAAGCGCGGTGCTGAAGGCCTCGTTCCCATTGACCTATGCGGAATGCACGAAATCGGAGGGGCCAGATGTCGTTCTTTGAAAACACCCGCAAGCCCGTGGGCCTCGGCGGAAAACTTATGGTTGCCATGATGAATCTGGGCCACAGCCCTGTGGCGCGGTGGGGACTTCGATTTCTACGACTTGCGCCAAATGCCAAGGTGCTGGATTGCGGCTGCGGCGGCGGGGCGAACATAAAACGGCTGCTGAAAAAATGCCCGCATGGCGTCGTCGAGGGCGTCGACTATTCGCCCGTCAGCGTGGAGAAGACTAGAAAGCTCAACCGAATTGCAATTCAGGAGGGGCGTTGCGCCGTTCTGCAAGGCAGTGTGGCGGATATGGTGTTTGAGGATAGCTACTTCGATGCCGCCACGGCCTTTGAGACCGTCTATTTTTGGCCTGATTTGCCCCGATGCTTCCGTGAGGTCTGGCGGACGCTGAAGCCAGGCGGGACAATTCTTATCTGCAACGAGAGCAATGGCGATACGGACAAGGACGAGAGGTGGACGCAGATCATCGGCGGCATGACCATCTACAAGGACATTGAATTAAAGGCATGTCTGGAGCAGGCGGGTTTTCACGAGGTGCAGATACACAAAAAGAAAAAGTGGCTCTGCGTCACGGCGCGGAAGTAGGGGTATCAAGCACGGGCATTTTTGCATCCATCCTGCACATGGCGATAGGCATGACGGTCATAGCGGCTATGCTGGCGGCAATTATGACAGTTTTTATTCACTGAGGAAGAAACCTATGAAATGTAAAATTGAGAAAAACACCGTGCAGGAGACGCTGATCCTCCCGCTGTATTCCCGGAAGCTGTGTACGGAGTTGTACCCGAACCTTTACAGGGATGAAACAGCGGTTCGTCTGCTCGACCAGATCGACTACGACTTTTCAGAGGCAGAGAAAAACTCCCGCAGCCTGATACAGCGCTTTGGTGCGCTGGAGGTGGCCACACGGCAGAGTGATCTTGCTTTCGAGGTGCGGGATTACCTGAAAGGCCACCCCAATGCGGCGGTGGTCAATCTGGGCTGCGGGCTGGACAACACCGGCAGAACCTGCGACAACGGTAGATGCAAGATCTACAATCTGGACTTCCCGGATGTGATTGCCTTGCGGCAGCAGCTACTGCCCGCCGGGGATCGAGAACAAAATATCCCCTGCGACCTGAAAGACACCGCATGGTTTAGCAAAATCGATGCCTCCCGCGGGGCGGTGTTCTTTGCCTCCGGGGTGTTCTATTACTTTCTGACCCAGCAGGTCCGGGAACTGGTGCGGGGGATGGCGGACGCTTTCCCCGGCAGTGCGCTGGTCTTTGATGCTGCCAATCGGACGGCGGTAAAGATGATCGCAAAAACATGGCTTAAGACTGCAAAAATCAAGGATGTGGGGGCATATTTTGCGGTTTCGGATGCCGCCAAGGAAATCGGCACGTGGGACAGCCGTCTGCAGGTCACAAGTCGCGGCTATATGCTGGGCTACAACGATTTGAGAGACTCTTCTGTCAGCTGCTTTTTCCGGTTTCTCGCAAGGGTCGGTGACAACGGGATGAAAATGCAAATCGTGAAAATAAGATTTTGAGAGGCGAAAACGAAGCGCATTCACTTTGACGTCGAAGAAGACGGCTTTTACGGCGCATATTGGGCGTGCAAGGACACGCATACAGCAGCGGGCACGGATTCAATTGAAACCGTGCCCGCTATCTGATACTATATTATTTTATCGAACGTATGTTCTATTCCCACTCAATCGTCGCGGGCGGCTTGGACGTGATGTCGTAGCACACGCGGTTGGCGCCGGGAACCTCGGCCACGATGCGGCCGGAGATGCGGGCCAGGACGTCGTAGGGCAGCTTGGCCCAGTCGGCGGTCATGGCATCGCTGGACTCGACGGCGCGCAGGATGATCGGGCGCTGGTAGGTGCGCTCGTCGCCCATAACGCCAACGGACTTAATGTCGGGCAGAACCGCAAAGTACTGCCAGCAGCTGTGCTCGGAGTTGCGCTCGCCGGTCTGCTCAAACAGACGCTGGTTGTAGGCGTCGAGCTCCTCGCGCACGATGGCGTCGGCGTTCTTGAGAATCTCGAGCTTCTCCTTATCGACCGCACCGATGATGCGGATAGCCAGACCCGGGCCCGGGAAAGGCTGACGGAACACGATGTGACCCGGCAGACCGAGCGCCAGACCAAGCGCGCGGACCTCGTCCTTAAAGAAGTGGTCGAGCGGCTCGATGAGGTCGAAGTGCACGCCCTCGGGGAACGGGATCAGGTTGTGGTGGCTCTTGATGGTGGCCGTCTTGCCGCCCGTCTTGCGCGCGCCGGACTCGATGATGTCGGGGTAAATGGTGCCCTGAGCCAGGTACTTGACCGGCTTGCCATCGCACTCGAGCTGCTGGGCGACCGCGAAGAACTCTTTCCAGAACTGCGTGCCGATGATGCGACGCTTCTCCTCGGGCTCGGTCACACCGGCCAGAAGCTCGGCATAGCGGTCCTCGGCGTGGACATGGATAAAGTCGACGTCAAACTGCTTGGTGAAGACCTCCTCCACCTGCTCGGGCTCGCCCTTGCGCAGCAGACCGTGGTTGATGAACACGCAGGTCATCTGCTTGCCCACAGCACGAGCGCCCAGGGCAGCCACAACGGAGGAGTCGACGCCGCCGGACAGGGCCAGAATCACGCGATCGCCACCGACCTTCTCGCGAAACTCGGCCGTCATGGTCTCGACCAGGTTGTCCATGCTCCAGTTGGGCTCCAGGCCGCAGATCTCAAACAGGAAGTTGCTCAGCAGCTGCTGACCGTACTCGGAGTGCTTGACCTCGGGGTGGAACTGCGTGGTGAAGATCTTGCGCTCGACGCACTCCATGGCGGCAACCGGGCATACGTCGGTGCTGGCGGTAACGGTAAAGCCCTCGGGCACCTCGGACACGGCGTCGCGGTGGCTCATCCACACGGTCTGCTCCATAGGCGTGGAGTTAAAGAGCTTGGCGCCGGCCGTGCGAGTGATGGTGGCGCGGCCGTACTCGCCCACCTCGGAGTGGCCGACCTTGCCGCCGAGCGTCACGGCCGTGATCTGATGGCCGTAGCAAAAGCCCAGGACGGGAAGGCCCAGGTCAAAGATGGCAGGATCGATGGACGGAGCGTCCTCGGCATACACGGAAGCCGGGCCGCCGGAAAGGATGAGCGCAGAGGCGTTCATCTCGCGAATCTCATCGGCCGAGATGTCGCAGGGGACAATCTCGGAATACACGTTGAGGTCGCGGACGCGACGGGCAATGAGCTGACCGTACTGCGCACCAAAGTCGAGTACGAGGACCTTTGCGGAAGCCTTTTGATCCATGGTTCCCCCTCTTGTTAGCGGGGAGCCGGTGCCCACCCGCGCGAATGAACGAAATTAACTTTCATAGTGTACACGTTATATGGGGTTTCTCGTCCCTCGCAGCCATCAGCGCACGGCAAACGCACGACCTGCACCCTTTTTGGTGGCGATGAAATGTTACTAAACGTCACAGATGATGTAATACGTTTGAACATTCGACGCCCTGTGCCACAATACTGCCGAACGACTCCGCCCTTGCGGCGGCAAAACGATAGGAATACCAGCATGAAGCGCATCCTTCTCATCGCCACGGGCGGCACCATCGCATCGACCGAGGACGGCAACGGCCTCTCCCCCGCCCTGACCGGTGAGGAGCTCGCCCAGAGCGTCCCCGAGATCTCGGGGCTCTGCGAGCTCGACGTGGTGCAGCCCATGAACATCGATAGCACCAATATGCGCCCGAGCGACTGGATGCGCATCCGCGACGTCATCGTCGAAGGCTATGCCGATCACGACGGCTTCGTAGTCCTTCACGGCACCGACACCATGAGCTACACCGCGGCAGCACTTTCATATCTGATCCAGGACAGCCCCAAGCCCATCGTGCTCACCGGCTCGCAAAAGCCCATGGGCAATCCCTTTACCGACGCCAAGCTCAACCTGTACCAGAGCCTGCTCTATGCGCTCGACGAGCATTCGCACGATGTTTCGATCGTGTTTGGCGGCGTAGCCATTGCCGGTACGCGCGCCCGCAAGCAGCGCACCATGAGCTTTAACGCGTTTATTAGCGTCAACTATCCGCCCATCGCCTACATCCGCAACGACCGCATCGTGCGCAATGGGCTCCACGGCACCCACCAGAATGAGAGCCCAGTCCGTTTCTACGGCAGCATTGACCCGCGCGTATTTGTACTCAAGCTTACGCCCGGCGTAAACCCGGGCATCCTCGACGCCCTTGCCGACAGCTACGACGCCGTGATTTTGGAGACCTTTGGCATTGGCGGTATCCCCGAGTTTGGCGAGTCCGGCGAGTCATTCCAAGAGACAATTTTCCGCTGGGTCGATTCGGGCCGTACTGTCGTTATGACCACACAGGTCCCCGAGGAGGGCCTTGACCTGGGTGTTTATGAGGTCGGCCGAGCTTACGCCGATCATCCGGGTATTTTGCGCGGCGACGATATGACCACCGAGACGCTCGTGGCCAAAACCATGTGGGCGCTCGGCCAGTCACGTGATGCGGCCGAGATTCAGCGCCTGTTCTACAGCCAAGTCAACCACGACCGCATCCCGATGGCGTAATTCAGTTGTCGACGGGTATCCCCTATTCGATACCCTCGAGAAGCCCTGACACCGTCATGCCAAGTGCGGGCGCGATCTTAAATAGAACCTTGAGCGTGAAATTTGCCGTCCCATCTTCGATTCGGTCGAGGTAGGGTCGGCTGATTCCTGTCGCCACACAAAAATCAACCTTGGAGATACCAAGGTCTCTGCGTGTCTCTTCGACCCGCCTGCCAAGAATCTGTTTCGCACGTTCGTCCATGCAGACGAGTTTGAAATGGAGCCGAATATAAACGTAAACTATAGTTTACGTTTTGCCGAATACACAGGAGTTTTCTATGTCGGGTTCTTCGGTCCGCATGTACCGAGCCACGCTTCGCACAAACAGCGCACCGCCCAAGCTCGTCGTCGTTGAAGCAGAATGTCTTTCGCCCGATGAGCGCACAGCATTCGCATTGCTATCAAGTCGAGTCGCCGCTGTTCTGGTCCCTTGCCCGGCGCAAGGTGAACTTGCCATCCAATGCCAAGCGCACAGTTGCTCGCTCAATCAGGCTGCCGTAATCGCAACCAGTCAACGCGGCCTGCCGCTCCTTTTAGAAGCCGGTATCGCGCTCTGCCTCCGCGGTGCCGGATACGAAAACGAGGCCGCCGCCGATGTAGTCTTTCAACCACGATTGAGCGGCGGCCTCGCAGCAGCCATCGAATATGCTTGCAGGCTCGTTGCCTAAAGGCGCAAGCTAAAAGCCCAGGCCAAAGCCCATACCGGTAATCGCCGAATACATAAAGTAGACGTTGATTACGTTGAGAAACACACCCGTGATGCAGCCGTTTCGCAGGTAGCGCTCGCACACGATGCGCGCCATGGCGGCGGATTCCTCATTGTTCTTTGCCTGGCGTCCCGCCGTAAAGTACGTCGCCACGCTCAGCAGCAAGTTGAGCACCGGCAGCGCCAGCAACTCGTAGCTCTTGCCCCAGCGCGTCGCCTCGCCGGCAGCATTAAACTTTGTTGCTACCTCGGGACCAATGTTGGGGATAACACACGCTGCGACCACCAGCGGAATCACCGCAAGTACGAGCAGCGCAATACCCATGTAGCCAGCTTTTTTGCCATATTTAAACATATGCGTCGTCCTTATACGTTAAAGCGGAAGTGCACGACGTCGCCATCGGCCATGACATAGTCCTTGCCCTCAATACGCAGCTTGCCGGCAGCCTTGGCGCCCTGCTCGCCACCGAGCTCGATGTAGTCGTCGTAGCCAATGACCTCGGCCTTAATAAAGCCGCGCTCAAAGTCGGTGTGGATGACACCGGCGGCCTGCGGGGCGGTCGCGCCCTGACGCACCGTCCAGGCCTTGACCTCCATCTCGCCAGCCGTAAAGAACGACTGCAGGCCAAGCAGCTTGTAGGCGGCCTGCGCGAGCACGTCCAGACCGGGCTGCTCCAGGCCCAGGCTCTCCAGGTAGTCGGCGGCGTCCTCGGGATCGAGCTCGGAAAGCTCGGCCTCGATTTTGGCGCAGATGGGCAACGGCTTGACACCGTCGATGGGCGCCAGGTCCTCGTTGAGCATATCCTCGTCTACGTTGGCCACATACAGAATGGGCTTCATGGTGAGCAAGAACAGGCCCTTGGCAGCGGCGCGCTCCTCGTCGGTCATCTCCATGGATGCGGCGCGCTTGCCCTCGTTGAGCCAGGCAAGCAGACGCTTGGCCACCTCGAACTTGGGCATGAGCTCCTTGTCGCGCTTGGCCTCCTTCTCGAGCTTGGGCAGCTGCTTCTCGAGCGTGCCCATGTCGGCCAAGATGAGCTCGGTCATGATAGTGTCGGCATCGCCGGCGGGATCGACGAACTCGCCCGTGCGGCCCACCTCGCGCATAACGTTGGGGTCCTTAAAGTAGCGCACGACCTCGCAGATGGCGTCGGTCTCGCGGATGTTTGCCAAGAACTGGTTGCCCAAGCCCTCGCCCTCGTTGGCACCCTTCACCAGGCCCGCGATGTCGACAAACTCGACCGTAGCCGGCACAATGCGGCCCGGGTTGACGATATCGGCGAGCTTTTGCAGGCGGTTATCGGGCACATCGACGATACCCACGTTGGGGTCGATCGTGGCAAACGGGTAGTTGGCGGCAAGGCCGGTTTTTTTGGTAAGCGCGGTGAACAGCGTCGACTTGCCCACGTTGGGCAGGCCCACGATACCGATGGAAAGGGACACGACAGCTCCTTTTGGTACAAGCATTTCAAACTGCATAAGTATAGCGCCGCCGCAGCATCTGGGCTAACCCGGACGCCACGGCGGCACGAATGAAGCAGAGATAGGGGTCGCTGACTAGTCCGCGAGCTTTTCCACCTGGTCGAGCATCTTGTCGAGCTTGGCCTTTGCCTCGGCCTTGGCCTTCATCGCCTCTTCGTGGGCCTTGGCCTTCTGGGCAGCCTTTTCCTCGGCCTCGGGGTCGACGACAACCAGATTGGACGCGTCGTGTTGAACCAGCTTGAGCGCATGCTCGGGACAAACCTTGACACAGGCTCCGCAGCCTAGGCAATACGTGGACTCCAGTGCAAAGCGGCCGCTTCCCACCAAATCGCAGGCAAACGTGGGGCACACGTTGACGCACTCGCCGCACGACGTGCACTTGTCAAAATCGCATTCCGGCGTGCTCACCTGCATGTTCTGGGCAAGCTCGGGATGGTTCTGCAGTGTCGAGAGCACCAGCTGCCGCCCGTGCGTGAGCGAACGGCGACGCTTGGTCGTCGTGGTGCCGCACATGGTGTTGAGCGTGCGCTCCAGCTGGGTAATCTGATGACGATGGGCTTTGAGCTTCTGCGTCACCGAGGCCAGCGCCGCCGTCGCCGGGTTGAGCTTGGTCACTGTCAGGCCCGTCGTGCGAGCGATCTTTTCCATGTACTCCTTGCGCTCGTACTCGCGAAGCTTATGGCACTTGAGGCTCTTGGGGTCGACCTCCAGGCCCATACCCGTGCCAGACCACTCCTCGGCCTTCGCAATCGCCTCGCCCAGAATGTCCTCACCACCGGTGTTGCGGCATTTATCGCACACGCCCAACGGCAGGTACACGCTCACGTTGGGATAGTCGGCCAGCACCGAGAACCAGGTCTCGGCCGTAATATCGCCCACGCAGGCAACGACGACCTCGTTTTCGCGCGGCATGCGCTTAAGGGCACGCGTGCAGGTAACGTAGGCAGTCTCGTGGCTCGTAGCAGCAGAGACGATATCGTCATACAGGTTTTTGGGCGCCAGGCGCGGCGAGATGATCGCCTCGGTCGGACAGGCAGCGGCGCACAGGCCGCACTTGCGACAGGAGTCGAGGATCTCAATGGCGTCTTCCTCGACCTCGATAGCGTTGACCGGGCACACGTCCATGCACGCGGTGCAGCCGCTCTTTTCGTTTTTGCAGGTCAGGCATGGAATGGTATTGCCGCGCGGGCGCTCCTTGTAGTCGGCAGGATTCCACTGCGGCGCTGACGGATCGAGTGCATCGGTCACACCGCCAAGCGGGTTTTTAAGAAAGTCGAAACCCTTGCTGATCTCGATAATGTCATCAAACAGATCGTGTTCCTGCGCCATGCGCGGCCCCTCCCTGAGCAGTGCAAACAAGCAAGAGATAATGATACGCCATCGGCTCACGCCTCGGGCAAATTACACGCGGAGCACCTTTGCGGCAAATAGCCTATGCCCATCGCCGCCTCGATTGCACAAGGTCAATCAAGCGCCAAGCTATGCCTCGCACATGAGCTGCACGAGCTTCTGTTTGGTCACCTTGGTCTGCTCGTTGGCCATGTTGCGCTCGTTTCTAAAGACCGCATTTGCAACACCCTGCAGATCGGTATCGGAAATCTCACCAAGGCCCAGCTCCTCGAGCGTGGTCGGCAGACCGACGCGCTGGCAAAACTCGAGCACCTGATCAAGCTCGGGCGCACGCTCCAGGCGCAGCTGCACCACCAGGCCAAATGCCACGGCCTCGCCATGCATGGCCCTGCACTCGGGCAGAATCGTCAGACCGTTGGCGATGGCATGCGCCAACGCCAAGCCACCGCTCTCAAAGCCGACGCCCGAGAGCAGAATATTGCACTCGATCAGGCGCTCAACTGCCGGCGATGTACGGCCCTTTTTGAGATCGCGCTTGGCAGCGACGCCGCACTCCATGAGTGTGTCATAGCAGGCACGTGCCGCGACCAGAGCCAAGTGCCCCGGCGCGCCACCGTGCTCGTTGGTGCCGCGCACCGCGGCGCACGAACGCGCCTCGAAGTACGTTGCCAGCGCGTCGCCCATGCCAGCGACCGTCATACGCAGTGGGGCCGCCGCGACCACGTTGGTATCGACCACGACCAGGTCTGGATTCTTCTCGAGCATCAGGTAGCGGTCGAACGACCCGTCCTCGTGATACAGCACCGAAATCGCGCTGCACGGACCGTCCATCGAAGCCGCCGTGGGGCATACGCACAACGGCAACTCGGCATAAAACGCAACGGCCTTGGCGATATCGAGCATCTTTCCACCGCCAATACCCACCACCATGTCGCAATACTCTGCCTGGGCTTCCTTAGCCATTTCGACAACGGCCTCTTCCGTACACGGACCGTCATAAATCTTAAAGAACGGCTCGCTTAGATCTTCATCCAGAAATCCATCGACGATCTGCCTGCACAGCCGATCCTCGGTGCCCTGGTCAAACAAGACATAGGCAGCGCAGCCCAACCATGACAAATACCTGCCCTGACGCGAAAGTTCGCCCGGCCCCTGAACATACCGGCCGGGACCGCCGTAAACCATAGGAAGCGCCATACGAGAATCCGCCCTTCATCAAACAACGATTGGTGCAAAGTAACCTGACCCCTTTGCACCAACTTGGTGCGATGGGGTCAGGTTAGTTTGCACCATAGCAAAAAGGGGCAAAGCCGTCTGCTGGCTTTGCCCCTTCCTTAGCTTGATTTACTCATCCATAAGGTAGTAGTGACCCAGTGCGTCGGCACCCAGGATGGCGTTGGCGACCATCTCGGGCGTCACCTCAAACGGCATGTTGCACATGGTGTCATCGGGCGCGCAGGCGGCCTCGGCAACAATCATGGCCTGCTCGCGCGTAAGCTCGGCAACGCCAAGTTCCTTCATCGTGACCGGCAGGCCCAGCTCAATGCAGAAGCCCAGGACTTCCTCGAGTTTCTCAGTCGGAGCATCCTCGAGTACCAGCTGGACGATGGTGCCAAAGGCGACCTTCTCGCCGTGATACATGCCGTGGCACTCGGGCAGCATCGTCAGGCCATTGTGGATGGCATGAGCAGCAGCAAGGCCCGAGCTCTCAAAGCCAATGCCCGAAAGCAGCGTGTTGGCCTCGATGATATGCTCGACGGCAGGCGTCAGCGCACCCTTCTCCAGCGCGACCTTGGCCTTGACGCCATCGGCCATAAGCGTCTCGTAGCAGAGCTTGGCGAGCGCCAGGCCGGCCATGCCGCCCTTGCCGCCAGCGCAGGTGCCACCGTCGGCATCATGCGTCGCCTGGGCCTCAAAGTAGGTTGCGAGCGCATCGCCCATACCGGAAACCGTCAGGCGCACCGGGCTCGCCGCGATAACCGTCGTATCCATCAGGACAATGTTGGGGTTTGCCTTAAGGAAGAGATATTTATCGAACTGGCCATCGTCGGTGTAGAGCACCGAAAGCGCCGAACACGGGGCATCGGTCGAAGCAATGGTGGGGCAAATGATAACCGGGGACTCCAGGTAATAGGCGACGGCCTTCGCGGTGTCGAGGATCTTGCCACCACCGACGCCGACGATGATGTCGCAACCGTTGTCGCGAGCGAGCGCGACCAGGCGATCGACCTCACCCTTGGAGCACTCGCCGTTAAAGTCCTCAAACAGCAGCTCGGCCTTAGCCTCGGCAAAACCGCCCTCGATCTTGGCACCGACGCGCTTCTTGCCCGAAGGCGTCACGATGACGAGGGCCTTAGCGCCGAGCGGCTCGACATAGGAGCCGAGCTTGGCGAGCTCGTCCGGACCCTGGATGTACTTGCTGGGGCTATTGAAAATTGCAGCCATAACTATCCCATTCTCTAAAAGAAAAAAGAAAGGGGCTCCGTACAGATACGTGCGGAGCCCCTCGTTACGATAACAAGAGTCGATTAGAAATCGATGTCGGTGTCGTAGTAGCAGGCCTTGAGGATCTTCTCGAAGTCGGCAGCCTTGGTCTCACGCGGGTTCTCGGGCGTGCAGGCGTCGGTCTCGGCGTTCGCAGCGATCTCGGGCAGCTTGGCGAGGAACTCCTCCTCGGAAACCATCTGCGGGTTCTCGGCGTCGACCTTCACGCCACCATTCGCGTAATCCTTGATGGACTGCGGAATGTTGAGCTGGTCGTTGAGATCGCGAATCTTCTGGACGAGCGCAGCGATGAGCTCCTCGTTGGTCTCGCCGGGAAGGTGCAGGATCTCCTTGGCCACGTAAGCGTAACGCTCAGCAGCACGCGGGTCCTTGGAGTTCCACTGGATTACCTTGCCCAGGTACATGGCGTTAGCGGCACCGTGGATGATGTGGCCGTTCTCGAAGGCAGCACCGGTCTTGTGAGCCATGGAGTGAACGATGCCGAGCAGGCCCGAGGAGAAGGCGATACCGGCGATGCACTGAGCCTCGTGCATGTGCTGACGGGCCTCATGGTCGCCAGCATAGGACTTGGGCAGCCACTCGACGATCTCGCGGATGCCGTGCAGGGCGTTGGCGTCGGTGAACATAGAGGCGCAGGTGGAAACGTAGGCCTCCATGCAGTGGGTCAGAGCATCCATGCCGGTGTGGGCGCACAGCTTGGCGGGCATGGTGTAGGTGAGCTCGGGGTCGACGATGGCGACATCAGGGGTGATGTTGAAGTCGGCCAGCGGGTACTTGATGCCCTTGGCGTAGTCGGTAATGACGGAGAAGGCAGTGACCTCGGTAGCGGTGCCGGAGGTAGAGGAGATGGCGCAGAAATGAGCCTTCTGACGCAGCTCGGGGAAGCTGAACGGCTGGATGATGTTATCGAAGGACTCCTCGGGATACTCGTAGAAGACCCACATGGCCTTAGCGGCATCGATGGGCGAGCCGCCGCCGATGGCGATAATCCAGTCGGGCTCGAACTCGCGCATGGCCTCGGCGCCCTTCATGACCGTCTCGATGGACGGGTCGGACTCGACGCCCTCGAACAGCTTGACCTCGAAACCGCCTTCCTTAAGGTCGTTCTCGACGTCCTGCAGGAACCCGCCGCGGCGCATAGAGCTGCCGCCAGAAACGATGATGGCCTTCTTGCCCTTAAGGTTCTTCACCTCGTGGCGAGCGCCCTCACCAAAGTACAGATCGCGAGGATTGGTAAAACGTCCCATACTGTGCCTCCTAAACAAGCCCCTCTTAGACTTGCGTATATAACGGAGCACCCGATTGGCTCCGTTAGGACCGTTTTGCGCGTTGCCGGCGATGACAATGCGCGATGTCTAAACGTCTCAACGCTCAGACAAACACTATTCTACCGTTCTGGTTGGTCAGTTATTCACCTAAAGCCGACAATGATGAAACGTTTTTTCTATCCCTGAAGACCCTTGTGGGGCATTCATACTCCCAAGCTGGGCAAACGTTTTATCAAGGTTGACCACATATCCCGGGCAGGACGGTGCTCCTCCAAAATGTGCCCCGTTCGCCGCCAAAAATCGACCGTTTGCGGCACCGTGATACCACTCGGTCGTCCAAGGTGCCGACATTTGTGCGACATCCGTCTTCGTGGTGCAAAGGTGCAAGTCCAAGTGCGGCACCCCCGGTGTGCCACATGCGGGTAAACTAGAACCTTATATAGAGACATTTGAACCCTAACCGCAGCAAAGGAGGCCCCATGGCATTCGATCCCATTCAAGAGGATTGCCATCGCCTCGTTCTTGAGGCCTTGCGCCGCGACAATATCCCGCTCACCGACGGTGCCGCCGTAGAGCGTCTGATGGAACAATTCACCCGCAACCCTGCACCGCTCATCGTGCACGACCGCGACCGCGCCGGGCACCTCATTGCCAAGGTGGTCGAGGCTGTCGACTACCGCATCCCCTTTATCCCCGACGACGCCCAGGCAGAGCAAGAAGAAGCCGCAGCCGAGAACATGCTCCGCGAGGCAGCCGCGCTCGATCCGACCAACTGGGATGCCCAGCGCATGCTGACGGCGCTCACCGCCGACTCCAACGAGGAATACGTACAGTACCTGGTATCCAAGCGCGATGAAGTCGAGCATGACCTGGCGTTCAAGATCGCCTCGGCGCAGGACCCCTATGAGCGCGAGGCCGCGGGCGACCTTATGCGCCGCCCCTACCTGCGCTGGCTTGCCGCCCTTGCATCGCGCGCCCTCATTAGCGGACGCTATCGCATGTCGCTCGAAGCTGCAAACCGCAGCCTCGACTTTGCCCCCAACGATCCGGCCGGCGTCCGCCACACCGCGATGCTCGCCATGGCGAAGCTCGAATACCCTGCCGAGGAGCTCAAGCGCTTTCGCTCTGCCCACTCCGTCCCCTATCTCGCCAACACGCCGCTGCGTCGTCGTCCCAAGGACGCGGAGCGCGACTTGGACCCGTGGACGCTCATCGCACTGATGAGCGCAGCCTGGCGCGAGCTGGACTACGAGGGTGCCGAGCACTACTTGCGCATCCTTGCACGCTCGTGCCCGCACGCGGCCGAGGCACTCTACTTCCAAACCGAGTTTCCCGATGGCGTCTATGCCCGCGTCAACGTGGGTGTGGGCTCTACCGACGAGCTTGTCCTTGCGCTGTCCGAGGCGACGCCGGTACTGCAGGAGGGCTTGGGCGCCCCCGACAACGCCAGCTTCGCCGCCTGGGTCGCCACCAACGATATCGTGCGTTCCCAGATCGACGAGCGCATCCTGCGGGCGGCCGAGCAGGGCCTGCCGTTTAAGGGAGGAGACCTCTAATGGATCCGAGCGTCTACATCCCCGCCTACCTGGAGCGCGCCTACGTTGCGTCGCACCCCGAACTCACCGATGCAGCACGCGAACTTGTCCATAACGACGTGAGCGTTAACCCTCAAAAGTACGCGCAGACCGAGCATGCGCAGGCGCTGCTTTCCTATGCCGGCGTGCATCGTCATTTGCTCGACGAGCTCCATCGCATCGAGGACATGGGCAGCGACGAGGAGTTTGAGCAGACGCGCAACCGCCTGTTCGACGATATGCGCGATGAGCTGCTCAAGATCGTTCGCGTCGATGCGCTGGCGGTCGATGCCCAGCTGCTCGCCATCATTTTGGCGGACACACCCGTCGACGCCTGCCTGGGCGACCTGATGAAGCTCGAAGCGACCACGACCGATTACCTGCGGCAAAGCGTGCCCGGGTTCGACATGGAGGCCCCACACTACTGGGCCAATAATGTTTTGGCCGACGGTGTCACCGCAGCGGACCTTACCGTGAGCGAGCCGGCCCTTATCGGGTGGCTCCACACACTCGAGGCCATCTCGCAGCTGTGCATGGCAAGCGCCCGCTACCGCGCTGCTGCCAACTACGCCCGCCGCGTCCTTAAGGCAGAAGGCTATCCCACCCGAGCTGCCGGCACCGTGTTGCTCGCTCTCGCTCGCCTGGAAAACCAGGACGGCTTTTTTGCCCTAGCCCACCAGCTCGAGGAACAGATGGGGGCCGACGCACTCGAAAACTCTCCTTGGTACCTGCTCGCCCGCACGATTCTGCTGTTCAAAACAAACAAGATGCGCCCGGCGACGCGCGCGCTGCGTGAGTTCGCTAACCGTTGCGAGGGCGGCGCGTTCTTTTTGCTGAACCCCATGTATCAGACACCGTACCTTCCCTGCCGGCCCGAACCGCACGACCCCTGGGACCTTTCGCATCAGGCAGTTTGGGAAGCCGACGGCATCATCTCGGACACCCCCGACTTTGCCCCCTGGGCCAACGCCTGCGAAGATGTATCGCAGCTTGCCCAGGAATTTGCGCGCCGTTACGGCTTTTAACGGCGCAAACGCCACGACCATGTCATTCACGTTAGGAACGGCTTCATGAACTTCCGCTCATCTCTCGCCTGTGCCTCGAGCGATATCGCCCGCTGGGGGCTGCGCTCCGTCCTTAAGCGCCAGGGCGGCGTACTCCCCGGCCGCATCGCCATGAAGATCGACCCCGAGCTGCTAAGCGACCTCGCGAGCCTGGTCGACCGCAGCGTGGTGATCACCGGCACCAACGGCAAGACCACCACCTCCAACCTCATCGCCGACGCCGTTGCTGCCAGCGGTGCTACCGTGGTGTGCAACCGTGCCGGCAACAATATGGAGCCTGGTGTGGTGGGCGCTCTGCTCGAGGCCCGCGGCAACCTTAAGCGAACCGCCAGCAGCAAGCGCGTAGGCGTTTTTGAATGCGATGAGCTCTACACGGTGCGCGTCCTGCCCAAGCTCAAGCCGACGTACTTCGTGCTGCTCAACCTGTTCCGTGACCAGCTAGATCGCTATGGCGAGATCGATCACACCCAGGAGGTCATCGCCCACGCGTTGGAGCTTTCGCCGGCAACGACGCTCATCTACAACGCCGACGACCCGCTGTGCGCCTCGATTGCCGCGCGCGTTCCCAACGCGAGTATTGCCTTTGGCATCGATGGCGCCACGGGCACCGAGTCCGACCGCATTAGCGACTCGCGCTTTTGCTCGCAGTGCAACGCCCCGTTGGAGTACGACTACGTACAGTATGGTCAACTCGGCGCCTACCATTGCCCCTCGTGCGGCTGGGCCCGCCCTGCGCTTGTCCGTCGCGTGACGGGCGTGGAACTCGGCTGCGACGGCTACGGCTTTGACCTTGTCTTTGGACCCGATACCGACGCACCCGCAACGCACATCGCCACGCGCTACAACGGTCTGTACATGGTCTATAACGTTGCCGCCGCCTTCTTTGCCACACACGAGTTGGGCGTGAACACGGCGCTTCTACAGCCTACGCTCGATGCCTATGTGCCTGCCGGCGGTCGTATGGGGCGCTGGGATATCGCCGGCCGCACCGTCGAGGCCAACCTGGCCAAGAATCCCGTAGGCTTCGATCGACAAATCCAGTCCATCAAGACGGCAGGCGGCAGACTCTGCGCTTTCTTCCTCAATGACAACGACGCCGACGGCCACGATGTCTCGTGGATCTACGACGTCGACTTCGAGCGCATCGCCGATACCCCGGGGCTTGTCGCCTTTGCCGGCGGCACGCGTGCACACGATATGCAGGTGCGCCTCAAGTACGCCGGCATCGACGCCGCCATTATCTCGGACGTCGCGCAGGCAATTGGCGCCATGGCAGACGAGGCCGCCGATGACACCTTCTACGCCGTCGCCAACTACACGGCCTTCCCGCCGCTGGTCAAAGAACTCGACGGGCTGAAGGGTGCCGATGCAGCCACGGTTGCCGCCCGCGCCGCAGTCCGCGCCGACGGCAGCGCTCTTCCTGTCGGTATCGCGCCAGTCGAGCTCTCGCGCCCGCTGCGCATCGTCTACCTGTATCCCGATGCCCTCAACCTCTATGGCGACGGCGGCAACGTCATCGCCCTCGAGCGCCGCTGCGCCTGGCGCGGCATCCCCGTTCGCGTGGATGAGGTCCGCATGGGCGAGGTGCTCGACCTGACCGACGCCGATATCGTCATGATGGGCGGCGGCTCCGATCGCGACCAGTTGGCTGTGGCACACGAGCTGCTCGCTCAAAAAGACAAAGTCGCGGCCTATGTTGAGGACAGCGGTTCGCTGCTCGCCATCTGCGGCAGCTATCAGCTGCTCGGTCGTTCGTACTACATGGGTGAGGATCGCATCGAAGGCATGGGCATCATTGCCGCCGAGACCGTGCGCGGCTCCGACCGCCTGATCGGCAACGTCGCCGTCAAGACCGACCTGGCACCCGAGCCCTTTGTGGGATTCGAGAACCACGGCGGCCGCACGCTTTTGGACGCCGATGCCACGCCGCTCGGAATGTCCGTTGTCACGGGCACCGGAAACAACGGCGACGATGGCTTTGAGGGCCTCATCTACAAGGGCGTCATCGGCACGTATCTGCATGGCCCGGCGCTGCCCAAGAACCCCGAGCTCGCCGACTGGCTGATCGCCCACGCTCTCGAGCGCCGCGGCGACGCACAGGCCATGGCGCTGCTGCCACTCAAGCCCCTCGACGACACCTACGAGCACGCCGCCCACGACGCCGCCATGAAGCTCCTCCCCTAGCACCCCACCACCACAAAGGGGACAGGTACCTTTGTGGTGGTTTTCCAGTTTGCCAACGATATACGCGCCGGCAAAAAAGTCTGCTATACTCTTTCCCGCTGTCCCCATCGTCTAGCGGCCAAGGACGCCACCCTTTCAAGGTGGATATCGCGGGTTCGAATCCCGCTGGGGGCACCAACCCGAAAATGTGCGAACCCGTGCGATGCTAAGTCGTGCGGGTTCGTTTCGTTCGTCGTCGCAGTAGAGCGTGGCCACGCACTCCTCCGGCGTCACCATCACCTGATACACAAAGGAATCGAGCACGGCGGCGTCGTCCATCCCGCCCCCGCACTGGAGGAAGTCCGCGAACTCCTCGGGGTCGATGCGTGCCTCGTCGTAGGAGGCCAGATCGCGCTCGGCTCGGGCCTTCTGGGCCTGAAGCTGGGCGATGCGGTCGGTGAACTCGGGCATCACGATACCCTGCTCGATAGCGGCCATGATGTTCTGGAGGCCGTTCTCGGCCTTGCGCTTCGAGGCCATGGCCCGCCTGCGCGCGTCGGCTATCTCCGGCTCCGGCTCGTCCCAGAGCATGTGGGATATGCGGAGGGCCGTCTCGCGGTCGCGCAGCATCCCCCTGATGGCCTCGGCCAGCTCGTGCTCGAGCCAGTCGCGCCGGACGGGCTTGGCCCCGCAGCGGCAGCCGTAATACTCGTACTTGACGTTCTTCTTGCCACGGCCCGACGTCCCGGCCATGTTGTGGCCGCACTCCGAGCAGATCGCCCTGCCGGACAGCGCGAACGCTCCCCAGTCCTCCGAGGCCCGGCGCTTCTTCGGCTTCACCTCCTGGGCCATCGCAAAGGTCGCCTTGTCGATAATCTGGGGCATGCCGCCGTCCACCTCAATGCCTCCCCACGAGTAGAAGCCCGTGTACTTCCTGTTGTGCAGCATCTGGTACACCATCGAGTACCCGCACGGCCTGCCCGTCCTAGTGGTCACGCCGCGCCGCGCGAAGTCGCTGGCGATGGAGTCGACCGGCTCGTGGTCGCAGGAGCGCCGGAACGCCTCGCGCACTATCGCGGCCTCGTCCTCGTTCACCACGTACTCGTCGTCGTCATTCCGGCCGTAACCGTAGACGCGCACGCCGTTGGTCTTGCACTTGAGGGCGTTGCCCTCCATCCCGCGCCGCGTCCTCATGGAGGTCTTGACCGACTCCACGGCCGCAAGGCCCTCGTAAATCTTCTCGATCAGGATGCGCTCGGGGCCGTCCGGCATGGCCTCCATGGCCGATACGACCTCGACGCCCTTCCTGCGCAGATCGTGCTTGTACGCGGGCGCGTCGTACTCGTCGCGCGAGAAGCGGTCCATCATATAGACCAGGACGATGTCCGATTCCCCTGCGTTCGCAATCATCTTCTGGAACTGGGGGCGGTCGTCGCTGCGGCCGCTCATGGCGTAGTCGGAGTACTCCCCTACGATGGCGTATCCCTCGCGCGCGCACCAGTCGCGGCAGACGCGCAGCTGGTCGTCAATCGAGGCCTCGCGCTGCTTCGAGCACGAGAAGCGGGCGTATATGACGGCGGTCTTTATATCTTCTGGCATAATCTAGGATGCCCTCCAAACGGGCGGCTATCTGGTAAACCCCGCAGCAGCGTTGGCGCGCTTCGACCTGCGGGGTTTCACTTTGCCGCTACCAGACCTGGGCGTATACCTCGAACGAGGAGTGCTCGGGCATGTTGAAGCAGGAAATCTCGAACGGCTCGGACTCGCCCTTGGACGGGGTATCGACGAACGTCGTGTTTCCGTAGTTGATGGCCCCGGAGGCGTCGCGAGCGATCACGGAGACGGCGACCTGGCTGTACTGCTTCTTGTCCAGATCGTAGTTGGCGGTCAACTCGCCTGTGTACGAGACGCCGCCGTACGAGTCAGGCACCTCTGCCGTGTTCGATACGGTAAAGACGTCTTCGTCCAGCGTCTGGCTGTCTACCCAGCTCGGCTCATTCGCCTTAAACTCGACCGTTGCGGGGGCGGTGCCGTTTCCCGCCTGGAAACCGTAGTGTACGGTCTCACCGGGGAGGACGACGAACAGGGTCTGCTTGTCGGAGAAGACGATGGAGCCGTCCTCGGCCTTGCCCGTTATCGTCACCGTAGGCATCTGGGCCTCGACGTCCTTGTTGGTGTTCTTCAGCGCGAAGCCGTAGTAGACCCATCCGTCGCCGACCACCGACCAGCCGGACTCGGTAATCTCCAATGGTTTCGGTTCGCTCCGATTCTCGACCTCCTTGGACTCGCCAGACGATTGCTGACCGGAACCGGCTTGTTGCCCGCCGGAGCATCCGACAAGCGGCGCTAGCGAAGCCGTGGCCATAGCGGCCAGGAACGTTCTGCGGGTAATCATGGGTTACTCCTTCCCCTGCGCCGCCCGCAGCTCGCGGGCGACAGCCAATAAGACATGCTTGTGCGGCGACGTAAGGTCGCGGTACGTGTCGACGAGATCGCGCTCATCGTTTGAGATTGGTGCCAAATCACCGCTCTCGCCGTAGAAGTCAGCTATGTCGACATATAGTGACGCCACGACATCAACTCGAACGATTCGTTGAGCATCGTTACTCCCTTCCGGGGAATCGCTCGGCAAGCCCCGACGCGACAATCATGAGGGCGTCTCGGCCATCGTCGCTCATCGAGACGTACAGCGATTCGAGCTGTTTTATATTCGCCGCCAGATCGGAGCCGCCGCCATCCCTGCCAACGAGCTGGTCGAGCGTGATTCCGTAGCAGTCGGCCAGCGCGCACAGCACGTCGGAATCGGCGTCGCGCACCTCGCGCTCGTAATTCTGATAGGTCTTTTTGGGGATGCCGAGATAATCGGCTACCTGTTCCTGCGTAAGGCCGTTCTTGAGCCTGTACTCCTTGAGCATCATGGCCTCGCTCCTTTCCTCGGTAAGAAGAAGATACCCAAAATGGGGACTTTTATCAATATATCTTCTTGCGGCATCCCCAATTTGGGGGTATAGTTCCCTTTCGAGGTACCCAAAACGGGGACCTACGGAAGAAAGGAGATAGAGATGAAGAACAACATCGCGTCGGAGCGCGTGCGCCTCGGAATGTCGCAGCAGGACCTCGCCGACGAACTCGAGGTTTCGCGCGATTCGGTCAAGGACTGGGAGGCGGGCCGCACGCCCATCAAGAGCACCCTCCTGATCTCGATGGCCGACATCTTCGACTGCAGCCTCGACTACCTCATGGCCCGCTCGAACGAGCGCCTCATCAAGAAGGCGGTGGCGTAATGCCACGCAACCAAAGGCTCGACATCATGCGCCGGAAGTTGCAGCGCCGCTTCAAGTCCTGGAAGGGACGTCGGGCGTAATGACGTGGACGAGCAGCGAAGTCCGCTACCTCGAGGAGCACGCCGGGGACGGGGCCGTGGCCATAGCCGAGGCGCTCGGTAAATCGGTAACGGCCATTGAGGTGCAGGCGCACCGCTACGGACTCTCACTCCGCAAGCGCTGGCTCTGCCCCAAGTGCGGCAGGGAGACCTTCAAGCCGCTGTCGAACCGGACCGGATGGTGCGTCTCCTGCACAAGGGAACAGCGCGCCTCCGAGATCGCCGAGCAGGTGCGGGCGATGGAGGAGGAGGTGAAGAGGGAGGACAAGGCAAACAAAGAGCGCCAGCGGCTCTACAGCCGCAAATATCGCGCGAAAAAGCAAATCGACGAAAACTTTTTGAAAGTCGATAACCAAGAAACGGAGGAAGAATGACCCCTCAAAACAGATACGCGGGCACCCCCAGCAACCACACCAAGAGCGCCCGCACGTCCAACAGGACTCCCCGCATCGTAGCACGCGAGGGCTACCGCCTGCCAGCGCAGGAGCAGGCCGACAGGCAGAAGGACGCCTTCAGGGCCGGGCTTCTGGTCGGCATCGCCGTGACGGCGCTCGCCATGTGCGCTCTGCTGTGGCTCTGGATTATCCCGACCATGGACGGCGCGGTGCACAGCGCGCAGGCCGCATACGAGGCGGTGGGCGTGCATGCGTAACGACGAGCGCTACAGGCCGAAGCCCCAGAGCGGCCAGCTCGAGATATTCGGCCTCGGGGCCAAGGGCGAGGCCGACGCGGAGGACGCGCGCCGCTGGATTGACGAGAACCCCGGCGCATGGAACTACATGGTCGAGAACGCCGTGAGGCTCTCCAAGAAGGGCTACGTGAGCGCCAACTACCTCGTCAACATGGTCCGCAACGAGCTGCACGTGGGCGTGCGCAACGGCCTCGCGCCGTCATTCGCCCGAATCATGGAGTCGCGCTACCCCAGCCTCAAGGACGCCTTCAACAAGCACCGCAGCCAGTCCGACGGGTTCACGGCATGAGCTGGGTCAGGCACAGGGAGCGCTCCATGACCTTCAAGCTCGAGCTGGAGAAGATCGTGGGCAAGGAGCGCCACCGGACCGACCCGCGAACCGGACGCAACTACACCCCGAAGCAGACGAGGCTCGCCGAGGAGGCCGTACGCAAGGCCTACAGGGCCGAGCACGAGGACCACGGGGACTTCGACGGAATCGTGACCGTCGCCATCGAGACCTTCAGGCCCCTGGCCAAGAGCAACCCGAAGTACTGGGTGGGCCGCGCCGACCTCGGCAAGCCCGACTGGGACAACATCGGGAAGCTCGTATGCGACGCGCTCAACGGCGTCGCGTACACGGACGACGCCCACGTGGTGATGGGTGGCGTCAAGAAGGGATGCCGCACGCCATACGGCACGCCGCCGCTGGCAAAGGTGCACATCACACACTTCACCGAGGAATACGTAAAGGAGAAAAAGAAATGAACGACAAGTACTTCGACGGCAACCTCTTCGAGGAACTCCCGGCGGACCACTTCCACAAGAAGGTGCTCGATCACGCCGCCTGCATCGCGGCCAACCTCATGTTTGATGCGGCCCACCCCGACCACGCCGGCGGCGTGAAGAGCGCCAACGCCTACCACATGATGATCGCGCTGTGCGAGGCCGGGCTCGCGAAGCTCGACGAGAAGGACGTGGCCGAGAGCCGCGAGTTCGTCGCCAAGGTGCTCACGCCCATCACCAAGGAGAACGAGCGCGAGATGTGCCGCGAGTTCATGGCCGCCATCTTCGGCATCAAATAGGAGGCATCTATGGAACCCATGGAGATCAGGGCCAACTTCAAGCAGGCGACGGTCAAGGGCGGCACGGCCGTACTGCAGCTCGAGATTCTGACGAGCGACGCCAACGCCTTCCCCATCCTCAAGCTCTCCGGCAAGCCCGGCGTCCTGACGGTGGCCGACATCCAGGACGAGCTGCCGCTCGACTACGACGAGGAGGACGAGGGCGAGCCGCTCCCGTTCGACAAGCCTGCGAACGTGGACGCGGAGACGGGCGAGGTCTACGAGGTCATCACGGACGAGGCACGAATGATTGGAGACGGTGAGTAATGGAGTACACGCAGGACGAGAGGCTGGCCGTGCTCACGGCCATGCAGAAGCAAATCAAGCCCGCGCTCGACGAGGCCAAGGCCATCGCGCGGCAGGAGATCATGGAGGGATTCGCCGAGACCCACACCGACCGCCGCGCCATCATCGTCGGCGACGAGAAGGTCGGCGAGATCGGCATCAGCTACAGCAAGGCGGCCCCGGTAATCCTCAAGGAGCGCATGGACGAGGCCGTGGCCTTCCTCGACTCCATCGGCATGGTGGACATCGTGCCCAAGAAGGGCTGGGAGGCGCACTTCGCCAAGGCCGGGGACAAGGTCGTGTGCACCGACACGGGCGAGACGGTCGACTGGGCCATGTGGTGCCCCAAGTCGCCCAAGACCGCAGCGGTGCGCGGCTGCGACCCCGAGGACGTCATGCAGGCGCTCGGCCCGCGCGTCGAGGGAATGAGCGCGGCCGCCCTGCTCGGGGACGGTGAGCTGTAATGGCCGAGGATGTGCCCATGGTCCAGGCGGTGAAGCCGGATACGTTCGATCCGTCCGCGATGTTCACCCAGCTGCTCGCGGAGGCGCAGGCCGAGATGGTCAACCCGACCAAGAGCAAGACGGGCCAGAAGGGATACCAGACCTACTCGTACTCCCCGCTTGACTTGGTCCTGAACATCATCAGGCCGCCGCTGAACAGGCGCGGAATCTTCTTCTACCAGCGCTCCGAGGTCGCCGCCAACGGCGCGGGCATGCTCCTGAACACCATCGTGGCCTACGGGGACGAGGAGCGCGTGCTCGACGTGAAGCCGTACGAGTACGCCAGCGACCCGCAGGAGTTCGGCAAGCGCGAGACCTACGCCCGCCGATACTCCGCGCTCATGGCCTTCGGCCTCGTGGGCGAGGAGGACACCGACGGCGACACAGGCCCCAAGGAGACGAAGGAGAAGGCCCCGACGAAGCCGCGCCCGAGCAAGCGCAAGGTGATGCTCGCCAAGATAGCGAAGCTCAAGGCCGAGTGCATGCAGAACGGCGTCAAGGAGGAGGGCCTCCGCGCGTACGAGGAGGCCAACTTCGGCACCGACGACACGACCAAGCTCACCGACAGGCAGCTCGAGGAGCTCGGCAAGCATCTGGCCCAGATGGCCAGGGACAGTAAGGAGATTGACTAGTGAGCAGCGGAATCAACACGGTCGCCATCAGCGGCAACCTCGGGCGCGACCCCGAGCTGCGGGCCACGCAGACGGGCACGCAGGTGCTCCGGTTCTCGGTGTGCGTCAACGAGCGCCGCAAGGTCGGCGACGAGTGGCAGGGCGTGCCCAACTGGGTCGACGTGACCGTTTTCGGCAAGCGCGCCGAGGCGCTCAACCGCTACCTGTCCAAGGGCACGCACGTGTGCGTCCAGGGCAGGCTGCGCCAGAGCAAGTGGGAGAAGGACGGCCAGAAGCACAGCCGCCTCGAGGTGATCGCGGACAACGTCACGTTCTCCGGCGGTGCCAAGCGCGACGACGTGCCCGACGAGGTATACGACGACGATTGCCCGTTCTAAGGAGTGAAGATGGAGCAGTATTCGATTCTCGACCTCGCACTCGAGGTCTACATCCCGGGTGCCCACGGCTACGGTTGCACCGAGGGCCAGTGCGTCTACACGGTCACCAACGGCCAGGCGCTCCTGGTCGAGGCGAAGGTGAAGCGCTCGCGCGGCAACGACGCCGCGCCGAAGGTCAACAAGAAGCGCCTGCAGCGCGTGTCCATGTGCTTCGCCGCCGACCATCCCGAGGTCGAGGCCATCAGCTTCGACGTGCTCGAGGTGATCGTGGGCAGCGAGGCCACCCTGACCTTCAGCGCGGCCAAGGCCGCTTATTCCTGGGAGCGCTGACATGGAGGAGGCCCAATTCAAGTGGCTTCCCAAGTTCACCGCAGCCTGTGCCAAGGCACCGGAGGAGCAGCGCGGAAAGCTCCTCTGGGCCTTGGCCCAGTACGGCACCTACGGCATCGAGCCTGATCTGGAGTGGCCGCTCGATGCCATCTTCGCCAGCGTCCGCGAGGACATCGACTACTCGAAACGGTGCATCGCGGCAGGCAAAACGGGTGGACGAGGCAACAGAAAGCCCCCTTTAGACAGTCCGAAACCCCCCTTTAGCGAAAGCGAAACCAAAAACGACGAGCCGGAAGGAAACGACGAACCCCTTTCGGCAGAGCAAAAGGGGGATGGAGACAACGCCGAAGCCAAAGCAAGGCAAGGCAAAGCAAAGCAAGGCAAGGCAGTTAGTAAGAGATTCGTAAAACCCGCGCTCGCGGAAGTCGAGGAGTACGTCTCGGCCAAGGGCTACACGTTCAACCCCGAGGCGTTCTGGAGCTACTACGAGGCCGTCGGGTGGAAGGTCGGCAGCAAGCCGATGAAGAACTGGAAGGCCGCGTGCTCCACGTGGCAGCAGCGCGAGGCGAAGAAAGAGACCAGCCATGATGCGTACTCAAATCTCTGACGTGCTCATGCCCGACGGGGCGCGCGAGCAGATCGCCGCAATCATGCGCTCCCGCCTCCGCAAGGCCGGTCTGCGCGGCCCCTACGCCGAGGCCGACTGCGACCTCGGCAAGCGCATGGCCAAGCTCGCCGGGAAGGGCGAGGGCGCATACCTCTGGGGCGAGCCGGGCACGGGCAAGACCTACGCCGCCGCCTGCGCCGTGCGCCTGGCCGTGCTTGACGGGACGAGCGCCAAGCTGGTCACCACGAGCCGCCTGCTCGACGACATCCGCGCCGAGTACGACGGCGGCGAGCGCGGGGCGCTCCGCAGGGCCGAGCGGTACAGGCTCCTCGCACTGGACGACCTCGGGGCCGAGCGCCCGACCGAGTGGGCCATCGAGACGCTGACGCGCCTCATCGACACCCGCGTGGCCGAGGGCCTGCCCACAATCGTCACGAGCAACTACCGCATCGGCCAGATCAGGGACCTCTGGGGAGGCATGGCGGGCAAGCGCGTCGCATCGCGCCTCGCCGGTGCGTGCAGGCCCATCGAGGTCAAGGGACAGGACAGGAGGCTCGGATGATAGTGAGCGCATCGCAGCTCCGTGGAGTCCCGAAGGACCGCGCGGAGCTCTACGGCAAGCCCCACGTCGGCGCGCGCTACGTCGGAAACCGCTACGAGCTGACCGCCGAGCGCTGCGGAATCTGCGGGCGGCAGGCCACGAACTGCCACCACCTCGTGCCGAGGCGCTGCGGCGACTTCGCCCTCGTCACTCCCAGGGGCACGTGGCGGCTCCGCTCGCCGCTGATCGCCCTATGCGGGAGCGGCACCACGGGATGCCACGACGGGTTCCACGGCGGGGCGAGGTACAGGCCCGAGTGGGTGTGGGACGAGCCGGAGTTCGAGGAGGCGTGGTGGGACGGCACGCTGCTGTGCGAGCACGAGCCGCACGACCCCGCGCTCTACGGCTACGGCCACTGGGCGATAACGGACACCAAGACGGGACGAACCATCGAGATAACGGAGGGTTAGACATGGAAATCACCAACTGCGAGCAGTACGTGCTCGCCGAGCTGGACTACGAGCAGCGCCGCAACGAGCGCCTCGAAGCCGAGAACAACAAGCTGGCCAAGCAGCTCAAATCTATGACCAAGAGGGCCGCGAGCTACTACGAGACGATCACCCGCCCGAAGACGCCCATCGAGGCGCTCGCGGACAGGGTCATGCGCGAGGAGATGCTGACCCGCTTCTCCTATGCCGAGGTGACGGGCGTGGAGGACCTGTATACCGGAAAGACGCTCGACTTCGACGAATGGTGCCACCAAGCGGTGCGCCTGAAGCAGCTGCCGGACGGCATCAGCGAGGAGACGCTCATCCAATTCATGCGCGACGACCTCAAGGCCATCTACGACGCGGAGGTGGCCAAGTGTACCGAGTAGAGGCGGTCGTGTTCGACAAGAGCGACGGCGGCAGGCCGAGGCCGTCGAGTGGTGCCTTCTACGACGTCTGCGCCGGGAGCTTCGAGAAGTGCATGGAGTTCATCCGCGCCAACGCCGTGACCCCGCCGGACTGCCTGCCGACCTTCTACCGCATCGCCCGCGATGAATAGGGCGTGCGCGGGGCAGACGGTCCTCGACCTCTTCCCCACGCCTCCGCGCGACCACGTCGAGGACACGCTCAAATGGATGTGCGACGTGCACGGGTGCGTCAGAGACGAGATAGAGGGCGAGGTCCGCGAGCTGTACCGCGACTTCGGCACCGTCGAGGCGTTCGACCGCTGCAAGGCGCTGGTCGACTTCCATGACGGGAAGATGTGCCACGAGCCGCTCTTATGCACCAGCCCACGGCAGATAGGCGTGTTCGATCCGGATATGAAGGTCCACACGGTGTGGGACCGCTGCTGGGCGGCGACCCACGGCCTGCCGATGGGGCAGGTGTTCAGATTGAGAAGCTGGGACTACGGCCAGAAGAGACCAGGGAGCTGGATGGAATGAGGAGACCGACCGGGGAGGACGCCATAAGGGCCGCAGCGCTGCTGTTGAGCATCCCGCTGCTTTTGGCGTGCCTCCCGCTCATCGCATACGACTGGATTAAGGAGAGGAAGAAATGAACGAGATCACCACGGAGGAGCGCCTCCGCATCGTCGAGGAGCTGAACCGCACGGCCAACGACAGCCTGGGCGGCGATAGCCTCCAGCGCGCGCTGGCCAGAATCACCGGTGCGGAGGACACGAGCTGGCGCGGGGTCATGCGCCGCGTGGCCGAGCTGGCGTACCGCCCGACGACGCAGGTGCAGGTGGCTCCTGACGGCAAGTACCACTGCTTCGCCTGCGGCCACGACGGCAAGACCGACCCGACGTGCGGCCTGAACTACTGCGAGCAGTGCGGGGCGGAGGTGACCAACTGATGGATAGGCCGGACATCTACAGCGACGGGGAGAGGCCGGAGCGCTGCGCGAACTGCCTCCATGTCAGGACGACTGTGTTCCGCAGCGTCTACGGGACCGAGCGCGTCGAGTACGAGTGCATGCGCAGGCACGAGTTCATCCACCGCACCCAGGGCGAGGCGCGCTGCAACTACTGGACCGACGGCGGATACCGTTACGAGGTGAAGCGATGAGGCATTACGAGTTGAGCATCAGGCCGTTCAGGCAGGTGGCGTGCGACAAGGAGCAGGCACTCAAGCCGCTCGAGGAGGCCGCCGAGATTTACGGCGCGTGGCAGGAGCTGATCATCCACGACGGGATGACGCCTGATGCCGACGCGCGTAGGGCGATGCTGCGCGACTACGTCATCGACGAGTGCGTGGAAACCATCCAGGCGGCCGTCAACATGCTCGCGGCGCTCACCATCGAGCAGGGGGAAATCGACATGGCCATCGACCGGATGGACGCCCGCAACGACATGCGCGGCAGGTTCTAGAAAGGAGGAGCAATGGCGAATATAGAGCTACCGAAAGACGCCTACGGGCGCGTCATTCCGCTGGACACCGGGACGCTCTACGGAAAGAACGGCATGGCGAAGTTCATCTACCACTACGACTACGACCCGCGCGGCAAGGTTTGGTACGTCGAGACGGACGAGGGGTCGCGCCGCGTCTCCGAACTCCTACTCGACCGGGACGACAGCTGGGAGAAGTTGCTGGCCGACCTCAAAAGGGGCGCGAGCAGAGTCCATCACCCGGAGTGCGCCTACTTCGGGAGGGACGAGAACGACTGCGATCAATGCGAGGCCGTCTGCTCCTTCGCCTGCAAGAAGATCGCGTTCGGGGACATCGAATCGCGCATCCATAAGTTAATGGGAGAGGACCAATGAGCTATACGAAGATAAGCAACAACGACCGACGCAAGACCGCGCGGCGACTGCGCGACGCGGCCAACTGCCGCAACGTGCAAATATCCCCGAGCGCGCTGGGGAGGCTGATTAAGGCCGAGGACAGGAGCTACCGGGGGATTCTGCGCACTCTCGCCGACCTCATCGAGCCAGCCAAGATTGACTCCGGCACGTCCGACGGGTGCCATTCGTTCGGTGAGCTGTACCACCACAGGGCCGTCCTGTTCTCGGTGATCGTGGCCATGTTCCCGGAGCTCGCGTGGAAGTCGAGGCTCCACGCCGACGGGACGATGCTCGAGGGCATGTTCATCGTCGGTATCGAGACGCCGGAGGGGCAGGCGACGTACCACTTCCGCGAGGGCAAGCACTGGGACCTGTTCCAATGCAGGGTGCTCGACCACGCGCCCGAATGGGACGGTCACACCCCGGCGCAGGCAATCGAGCGCATCAACGGCCTGAAGCGCGTGCTGGTGACAGAGAGGTTCGGCGACGGTTTCGGGGTGGGCGAATGATTGACCGAGACCCGTTCAAATGCTGCCCGTGCTGCGGCACAACCGAGCATCTGGCGCATTCCGCGTACCGTGCCCAGATTGGCGGCATATGGCAGTTCGTTTACTGCGCCTCGTGCGGGGCGCGCGGAGGCGGCGACCCGATGGATGCCAGCGGCGCGCGCGACCAGTGGAACCGTGGGCCTATCCAGATACGGGCGGAGGTGGCCTGATGGACACGATTGAGGACATCCTCGCGGACTGCAACGAGGTGTTCCGCTACGACGAGACGAGGCCGCAGGACCGCGCCCACGCGTACCTCAAGGAGCACAGGGTCTGCCGGGGTTACGACGACACGGCCATGGAGCGCGCCGCCCAGGACATGATCGAGCGCGCCTACACGGTCGGGCGGATGGAGAGCAGCGAGGCGGTGGCGAGGGAGACCGCGCGCATCATCGCCGGGGGAATAGCGAAGGAGCTGGAGACTGATGTGCGATAACGAACCTGGCAGCGGCTACAACCTCCCCGCCGGGTGCACCGATGCGGCAATCGACAGGCACTTCGGCGAGGGCAAGCCCACGTGCGCCGAGTGCAAGCGCATGGTCGAGTGCTGCTGCGACTACGGCATCTGCGAGGTCGAGTTCGACCGGGCGTACGCCGAGGAGTTCGGCACCGGCGACGCCGAGAACTCTAGCTTCGGGGCGATGTGGGCGCTCGAGTGGATACCGAACCACATGAGGGACATGCAGGAGGCGGCGTGCGAAACCTTCGAGAGCTACTAGCGCTGGCCCTTTTGGCGGCGGCCCTGCTGGCGGCATGGGCGTGGACGGTCCGCGCCCTCGCCGCAGGGCTCCTCCTGCTCGCATTCATGGCACTATAGGAGGGACACATGATCGACTGGAAGAGGGCGGGCGGATGCCTGCTCATCATCGCGGCCTGCCTCGCCATAGACGCGGCGGCGGTGGCCGTGATGTTCAAGATGCTGCTGGCGCTGTCGGCGGCGATTGGAGTGGGATAGATGGACAACGGTAAACAGTACGACCAGCACAGGGTTGAGCAGGGAATCACGGCGGCGCTCAAGGCCTTCGAGCTGCTGGGCCTCACGCCGCTGGAGATATTCCAGGCGGCCCGCAGCATCAGCCTGGGCGTGGCCGCCAAGGCCAAGGCCGAGAGCGGGAGGCGCGAGCTGTGAGCGTGTACTGCCCGCACTGCGGCCGCACGCATCCCGAGGGCCAGCGCTGCCCGTGCAGGCCGAGGCCAAAGCGCAGGCCTACGGAGGGCGACGCCACGAGGGCCGAGCGCGAGCCATGGCGCACCGAGTACTCGTCGAGCGCGTACCGCAAGGCGAGGCAGAGGGCCATCGGCAGGCAGCTCGGAAGGTGCGCCGACTGCGGCAGGGTGTGCGCGGAGTATCGCGACGGCCGCTGGTACACGGCGGGCATGGGCGGCGAGGTGGACCACGGCCGCGCGCTGTGCGAGGGCGGCGGCAGCGAGGTGGAGAACCTCACGCTAAGGTGCAAGAGCTGCCACAAGAAGCGCGATGATGCACGCAGGGCGGCGAACAGATAGCTTTTATGCATAAGGGTGTGGCCTCGGACGGGGCTGCACCCCTTTTTATGCACGGCCCCCTACCCCCTCGGAAAATCGGGTTTCTTTCCCCCTACCCCGCGCGCCCCTACCCCGCGCGTTTCGCCACGAAATTGGAGGCCGGTGGGGTTCAGTGCAACGCCAAGGCGAGGTGAAATCGCAACGCTAAATCTCACGGCACGCCTATGCTCCCCATCACGACACGCCGGAAGGGGACGCGACAATGCGCGAAAACGAACTGAAAATCGAGGAAATCGAGATTGACTCGCTCGTTCCGTACGAGAACAACGCGAAGAAGCACACGAGGGAGCAGATAGACGCCGTCGAGGCCTCAATCAAGGAATTCGGCTTCAGAAACCCCGTTATCGTCTGGCGAAACGCGGACGGCCTGCCGGAGGTCGTGGCCGGGCACGCGCGAATTACCGCAGCGAAGAACCTCGGGATGAAGAAGGTCCCGTGCGTCGCGTGCGACGACCTAAGCGATGCCCAGAGGCGCGCGCTCACGCTCGTCGACAACCAGACGACCATGATGACCGGGTGGGACGAGGACCTCCTCGCCTACGAGCTGGACGTCCTCGCGGACGAATTTGACATGGGCGACTTCGGCTTCTCCGAGGAACTCGAGCCGGACGGCCTAAGCGCCGTAGAGGAGGACGACCCCGAGCCGGAGGTCACTATCTGCAGGGCAAAGCGCGGCGACGTCTTCGTTTTGGGAAACCACCGCGTGATGTGCGGAGACTCGACATGCCCTGAAGACGTCGAGAAGCTATGCGGGGGGGTCTCGCGGACATGATCTTGACCGACCCGCCCTATAACGTCGCGCTCGGCCAGCACATGAGGCCATCGGAGAAAAAACAGCTCCAGCGCAGAACGGACGGCCTCGTAATCGACAACGACGAGTTCGAAGACGAGAAGCAATTCGAGGAGTTCCTGCACACAGCGCTGAACGCGGTCGTGCCCCATCTGAAGGAAGGCGGCGCGGTCTACACGTGGCTCGCGGTGATGCACATGCCAGCGTTCGCCTCGGCCCTCGCGCGCGCCGGAATCATGTGCAAGCAGATGCTTATATGGGTCAAGAACACATTCGTGCTCGGCCATCAGGACTACCAGTGGCGTCACGAGGGATGCCTCTATGGATGGAAACCCGGAGCCGCGCACTACTTCACGGACAGCCGCTCCGAGTCGACGGTCTACGAGGACCTCGGCAAAGACCCGCACAAGATGAGCAAGGCAGAGCTCATCGAGATGGTCGAGGCGATGTCAGGCGACAGCGTGGCGACGGACGTGCTCCGCTACGACAAGCCGTCGCGCAACGAGGACCACCCGACCATGAAGCCGGTAAAGCTGTTCGCATACCAGATGCGCAACTCGAGCCGCAAGGGCGAGACGGTGCTCGACCCGTTCGGCGGCAGCGGCACCTCCGTGATAGCGGCCGAGCAGATGGGTCGCAGGTGCCTGTGCATGGAGCTAGACCCGCACTACTGCGACGTGATCATAACGAGATGGGAGAACATGACGGGCCGCGAGGCGGTCCTCGAGACGGGGGAAGTTTGATAAAGAGATGCGAGTCATGCGGGCGCGAGTTCCAGGCGAAGAGGAGCACCGCCCGATTCTGCTGCTCGACGTGCCGCAGCCACGCATACAGGGGCTACGCCTACGTGGGCGAGCTTCAGCCTCCTGCACCAAACGCCGCCATGAGCGACGACGAGGTGCTCGAGGTCATCCAGCGAGCGCACGTCGCCGCCTCGGACATGTCCCGCGCATCCCTCATGACCGCCGCGCCGCTGTGCCTGTCCCTGAAAAAGGCAGCCAAGAAGATGGAGGACGCGCTGCGGGGTGAGGGCCTGTGAAGGGTGCCAAGCCGAAGCACGACGCCATCCGGCGCGGGATAACCGACGCATACGGGCTCGCGGCGAAGACCGACGCCGCCGGAGTCCTCATGCCCGAGGACATCGCCCTCGACCCCGTCCAGAGCGAGATATGGGCGTGGCTGTGCCCGCCGGTGAACAGCTTCTCCGAGCAGGACATACCGACCCTGCGCCTCCTCACCTACTGGCACGCCGTGGCCGAGCAGGCGCAGCAGGCCATCCACAGCGAGGACGGCCGCATAAACATCTTCGACAAGATCGGCGTGAAGCCCTATAAGACACCGGATGGGAGGGAGGTCCCGCTCGTGCGCAAGAACCCGGCACTGACAATCCTCAAGGAGGCATCGAGCGAGATTCGCGCCCTGTCCGACATGCTCGGCCTGTCGCCGCTCGCGCGCTCGCGCATCGGCCTCATGGACGCAACGACGGTCAAGACCGCAGCGGACACGGCGTCGATGTTCCGCTCAATCGACGCGGCCTACGAGCTGCCAGCGGAGGTAGTCGATGTATCGGACGCCGACTAGCTACACGCGCGAGGGCCTCGTCATGGCGCGCGACTATGAGCGCTGCTTCACCTCGATGTGCCGCCACGTCGCCAACGACTCCTACTACGCGCAGCCCTTCTATCTGGAGGAGTTCCAGCGCGAGAATATCTGGAAACCGCTCTTCGCCTCGGGCAAGATGACCGCCAGGGGCTTCAAGCGCAAGTACCGCCGCGCCATCATCGGCCTGCCCTCTGGCTACGGCAAGTCCGAGACGTGCGCCGGAATCCTCCTCACCGTGGCCACCATGGAGCCGGTACACAACGGCCAGTACGGAATGGTGGCGTCGTCGAAGGACCAGATCCGCAACGTCTACGAGAAGATCTGCACGATGATCAAGCTCAACTCGACGTGGCGCGAGCAGTGGGACATCGGGAAGAACATCATCACGCACAAGGAGACCAACGCGAAAATCATGATTCTGCCGAACACGGCGGACGCGCTGGAGTCGTGGCACTTCAACTTCCTGATATTCGACGAGCTGCACACCTACCCGGACTCGAAGGTATGGGACGCCGGGGTCAAGGGACAGAAGGTCCTGTGGAACCCGCTTACCGTGGGAATCACCACGGCCGGGGACAAGCGCGAGGGTTTCCTCTGGGAGATGTACAGCGACAAGGCGCGCCGAGACCCCGGCATGTACCTGTACTGGCTGGGCCTCGACGACAGCGACGACATCGAGAAGCGCGCCGACTGGGAGAAGATCATGGTGGCCTCGTGGGTCAACTGGGAGAGCATCGAGGACCAGAGGGGCATGGCCGCATCCGCCCGCCAGTTCGAGCGCTACACGGCCAACCGATTCCCCAAGGACAACGACGCCTACTCGGTCTTCAAGGCCCCGCAGCTCGACCGCTGCGAGCGCGGCACCAACAGGTTCGACTTCAACAAGCCGTGGACGCTCGGAATCGACGGCGCAACGGCGGGCGACAGTTTCGCGATAGTCGCGTACCAGAAGCGCAAGACCAAGAAGGGGAAGACCGTCTGCCTCACCAAGGAGTGGGTGTTCGACACCCCCGACGAGGAGACGGGCCACTACGACTTCGAGCAGATAACCCAGCTCATCGCCGGGCTGTGCTCGGAGCACTGGCCGCAGGTCGTCGGAATCGACCCCAACCGCCTTATCGTCATGAACTCGCGCCTGCGCGACGTGTACGGAATCGAGACGGTCTCGTTCCCCCAGGACAACGCGACGATGTGCCAGGCCACGTCAATCGTCGTGAACGAGGTCAAGGCCGGGGAGCTGCGCCTGCGCGGCTGCCCAAAGCTCCGCTCGCATCTGGCCAACACCGTCGAGATGGAGCGCGAGCCGTACGGCATGCGCTTCGGCAAGGACTCCAAGAAGTCCAAAATCGACGCGGCCATCGCGCTGGCCATCGCGGCCCTCGCATACGACAAGCTGGTGAGCGGCACGGAGTCCTACGTGCCCGTCAGCTAATCTCACGCGGCCCATACGATGCCCCCGACAGAAAGGGGACGTATGGGACGTTTCTACGACATGTTCTACAAGAGGGAGCCGGTGCAGGACGTCGTGCACGTCACGCTGCCGCCCGGCTTCGCCACGCCGCACGGATACGGCGCGCTCATGTCCATCGACTTCGCCGCCTGCGAGCAGACCAAGGCGCGCAGCATGGCCAGCCTCCCGTTCTCGGTGATGCAGGCCGGGCGCGACGGCCACAAGCGGCTCGACAACCACCCGCTGGCCAAGATTCTAAACGGCATGGCCAACGAGGAAATGACCGCAGCGAAGCTCATGGACTGGACCGTGCTGCGCCGCGACACCTTCGGCAACGCCTACTGGTACGTCGAGTGGTTCAAGGGAAAGCCGGTGGCGATCTGGCCCATCACGGCCAGCGTGATGCACGACTACGACAAGCACGCGCCCAGGGGAAGGCGCACGCGCTACTACGTCTCGCCGGGTGACGACCACGTGCCCGCCGGGTGGTACTTCCCAGACGAGGTCGTGAACATCTCCACGCACATGACCAAGGACGGCGTGAAGGGCATCTCCCTCGCGCGCCTCGCGGCCGAGGAGATCGGCCTGTCCATCGACCTCGAGCGCTTCTACCGCTCCATGCTCCACAACGGAAACCACCAGCTCGGCCACGTCGAGGTGCCCGAGGGCCGCATGGACGAGAAGGACCTGAAGGCACTCCGCGCCGCCGTGGACGCCAAGAGCGGCGTTGCCGAGGCGGGCCGCGCGCCCATCTTCGGCTACGGGGCCAAGTGGGTGACGGACCAGCAGACGATGAAGGACGCATCCGTTATCGAGCAGCAGAAATGGGTGCTCCATCAGGTCTGCCGCGCCTGCAACGTGCCCCCGTGGAAGGTCTACGACAGCGAGGGGGCCACGTACAACGGCGGCCAGCAGATGCGAATCGACTACGTGACCGACACCATCACGCCGGACGTGCGCGACCTCGAGATGGCGCTGCAGCCGGTCCTCGACGCCTGCTACCAGCGCAACGCCAAGGCCAAGTTCAAGCTGAACGGCCTGATGCGCGGAGACGACGCCGCCCGCACGCAGTACTACCGCGAGCTCGGCTACTTCGGCGCGATCACCCGCGCGGACGTGCGCGACCTCGAGGACATGGAACCCGTCGAGGGCATCTACCAGCCGCTGTTCCCGCTCAACTACGGCACCGTCAACGGTGACGGCACCGTGAACGTATTCAACGCAGACAAGCCGAACGGCACAGCCGACGGCACGCAGGAAGGGGCAACGAATGTTCCGAATCAAGAATGAGGCCGAGAAGGCCACCGTGTACCTCTACGGCACCATCGGCAGCGACTTCTGGTCCTCCGAGGAGTCAAACACGGCCAAGAACTTCGCCAGGGAGCTTGACGGCCTGAAGGGCAAGCCCGTCGACATCCGCATCGACTCCCTGGGCGGCGACGTCTACGAGGGCTTCGCCATCGCCTCGGCCATCCAGCGCTACAAGGGCGAGACCACGGCGCACATCGACGGCATCGCCGCATCGGCGGCCTCCTATATCGCAATGATGGCCGACAAGGTCGTCATGAGCAGCTTCGCCCAGCTGATGATCCACGACGCATGGACCTATGCGCAGGGCAACGCGCAGGAGCTGGCCGACGTCGTCGCGCAGCTCGCCGCGCTCGACTCCACCATCGCCGGAATCATCTCCGCGCGCTCCGGCATGGAGCTGGCCGACGTCAAGAAGGCCATGGACGAGGAGACGTGGTACACGGCCGACGAGGCGCTCGAACTCGGCCTCGTCGACGAGAAGGTGGCCACCGAGAAGCGCGTGGCCGACGCGCTCGACCGCACGCTCATGGGCCGCTTCAAGCACGTGCCCGACGACGCAATCGAAAAATCTCACGCCGTGGATACAGTCGCCCGGAGCGAGGAGGGCTTCGTCCTCCTCGGCAACCACGTCTACCGTAAGGAGTAAGCATGCCGCTCAATTCCAAGCAGCTCTGGCAGGAGCGCAGCCGCCTCGCCGAGGAGCAGCACAAGGCCGCCGATTCCGGCGACCAGAACAAGGCCCTCATCATCGAGGGCCAGATTCAGCAGCTCGACCTGACCCTCGAGCACGTCATCGAGGAGGAGGACGCCGCCCGCAACGCGCCCGCCCCCAAGGTCCCCACGCCCAAGGCGTCCTTCGCCGAGCGCATCCTCGGCCCGCGCGACAAGTTCCGAGGCCTCTACCGTGGCTTCAAGAACGAGGCCACCGTCGTCACCGTCGGCGCGCCCACCGAGATCGAGCTGACCCTCGACCCGAAGCCCGACAGCCTGTTCGGCAGCTTCGCCGACACGCTGCGCGAGACCCCCGCCACCGGCTCCGTCACCTACAAGCAGCGCTCCACACAGACGGGCATGCCCGCCACATGGGGCGGCGTGGTCGACGGCACATCCGCAGCCAAGGCCAAGGTCCTGTACTCCTACAAGGACGCCGTGGCCAACAAGGAGACCCTCGCCGGATACGTCCCCGTCTCGGAGGACACGCTCAAGGACTACGACGAGCTTTTGAGCATCATCCAGCACGACCTCCTGCTCGACCTGAACAGCGTCACCGACGACCACATGTTCAGCGGCAACAACTCCACCGGCATCGTCGGCATCAAGAACACCACCGGCATCCTCGAGTTCGAGGAGCACGTCGGCGGCCTGTACTACGAGGCCATCCGCAAGATGCGCACCAAGGTCATGCTGACCGCCAAGCGCGTCCCGACCCACGTGCTCGTCTCCCCGATCATCAAGCAGGAAATCGACCTGTACAAGACCGAGACCGGCCTGTACCAGTCCATCACCGGCGACGTGCTCTGGGGCATGAAGGTCGTCGAAGACCCGAACTGCGACGGCCTGCTCGTGTACGACTCCTACGCAGCCGAGCGCCGCTCCATCCACGGCACTACGGTCGACGTCGATCGCGTCAACGACCAGTTCATCCACAACGAGCTGTGCATCCGCGCCGAGCACACCAAGGCGCTGCAGGTCCGCTACCCCGACGCCTTCTGCTACGCCTCCAAGACGAACCTCGACACCGCAGTGGCGTAAGGAGGAGCCATGGAAACCTACACCTCACCAAAGCGCGTCGTGCGAGACGGCCACCTGGTCGCCTTCGAGGGCGAAGTCATGTCCGCCGACGAGGCCGTGCGACGCGGCCTCGCCATCGAGGCCGTCAAGGCCCCAGAGCCGCAGGCCGAGGACCTGACCGTCAAAGAGATCAAGGCCAAGCTCGACGCCGAGGGCATCGAGTACCCCAAGGCGGCCAAGAAGGAAGAGCTTCTGGCGCTCCTCGAGGCCGACCTCTACGACGACGAGGAGGAGTAGCGGTGCTCGTCCAGCCCTACAGCACGCTGCGCGTCGCCTACACGGACGAGCTGGCACTTGAGACGGAGGCCGCGCCCGACCGCGCGGCCCTCCTTTTGGGCAGCGGAACGTCCCACGAGTACAGGCTCGAGGACGGAAAGCTGAGGCTCCCGCGCATCGCGGCCCCAGATTCCGTGCGAATCAACTGGTATCGCGGTGACGACCTGCTGTTCACCACGTTCCTCGCGGTGGTCACGCGCCACTACTTCAGGCTCGAGCAGCTAAAGGGCATGGACGACACCGACGACTTCTCCGACGTGACCGAGGAGGAGTTCTGGGCCGCGCGGCAGGCGGCCACCGAGACGTTCGAGCGAAACGCGAGGCGCAGCTTCGTGCAGCAGATGGGCGTCACGGAGACCTTCGGCGGCGGCTTCGTCTGGCTCGACCACAACGACGTGGCCGAGGTCCTCACCCCCGGCTGGTCGCTCGTGAGCGACTGCCAGGCGGTCGGCCCCGAGGGGCGCGCGACCATCCGCTACCGCTACGGCCTCACCGAGGTGCCGGAGCGCGTGAGCGAGGCCGTCCTGCGGCTCGCGGCCTACTACCTGCGGCCGTCGGCCACGCCCGAGAGGGCCACGGGCGAGGCCACCGACGCGGGCTTCATCCGCTACACGCTCGCCGGGCGCGACGGCGCGACGGGCCTGCCGGAGGTCGACGCGGCCATAGAGCAGTTCGGCCGGTGCAGGGCGGTGGTCATGTGATCGCCATGCCCTACGCCGAGGCCGCAGCGGCCCTGTTCGAGCGCGCGTCGCTCGTGCTGTCCGAGAGCGCGCTGGCCATGTACGGCGACGGCGGCAAGGTGCCCGAGGTCCACGACCACATCCCGCCGAAGCGCCCGCCGTTCCTCGCGTGGTGCGACCCGCTGGCCGATATGGACAGCACGACGGGCGGGGCCACGAGCGCCGAGTACGCCAAGCAGTTCACGCTGCACGTCTACCTGTTCGCCACGCACGCCAAGTTCGACGTGGCGCGCGAGAGCGTGCAGCGCTGGGTCAACTCGCTTTGCTACGGCATCGCCGCCGACGCGACTCTCGGCGGCGCGGTCGACTGCGCGATTCCGCGCATGAGCGACGCGGGCTACGACTCGACCCCCGACAAGAAGTACGTGGTGGCGGCCCAGGTCGATGTGACCTGCAAGGTCTTCTCGGCCTGCCCAAGAGAGTTCAAGGAGCTGGTGCGCAATGCTTCGCGCGGCTAAGGGTTTCGAGGCCACCTACAACGGCCTCACGTATCGAGCGAAGAAGGGCGAGCAGGTCGAGGGCCTGCCAACGTCCCTCCTGACCATCCTGAAGCGGGACGGAATCGTGAAGGAGTCCCGCACGTCCAAGAAGGAGACGGCAGATGATTAACACATCCATCGGCCTCCTCGGCGTCGCCCGCCAGGAGTCCAAGACCAAGGCCGCGCCGACGCCGACGTTCCGACACGGCCTCACGGGCGGCGGCCTCATCAAGCCCGAGCGCACCGTCGAGCAGAAGAACGTGGCCTGCGGCCTGCGAGCCAACACCACCAACGGGGCCTACGTCTCCGAGGTCAACATGGCCGTCGACTTCGAGACGCTGGCCTACGCCGACTCTCTGGTGCTCTACATCCTCGCTGCCATGGGCAACATCGTCACCACCTCGGCCGAGAAGCCCGGCTACTACAAGCACGTGATCACCCTCGGCTCCGAGATTCCCTTCCTGACCTTCTGGGGCCAGGTGGGCAACACGTCGGCCGCCACGGTGCACAAGGCCACCGGCTGCAAGATCGACACGCTGTCGCTCTCCTTCGAGGGCAACGCGCCGCTCGACATCGGCATCACGGCCGCCGGTATCGACGCCGCCCTGTTCGGCGGCTGGTCCGGCGAGACGGAGCCCTCGTGCTTCGACGGCTACTTCATCCCGACCAACGGCGTGTTCAAGTTCTCCCCCAACGACCAGACCCCCATCGAGGTGCTGGTGACCAAGGGCGAGTTCGAGCTGTCCAACAGCCTCACCTCCTACCGAGGCGCGGGGCGCGTCATCGCATCCGAGGTCGCCGAGTCCAAGCTCAAGACCACGGTGAAGCAGACCATCATCCCCGAGGACTACACCGAGATTCGCAAGGTCCTCACTGGCAGCGAGAACGGCACGACCGTGACCAACAAGGTCGTCTACGGCTCCGCCGCGTGGGACTTCACCCACTCGCAAGACCCCAACTGCACCATGAGCGTCGTCTTCTCCAACGTCCCGTGGAACTGCGAGACGCCCGAGATCGACCCCGAGGGCAGCGCCGCCGAGGTCGAGTTCAGCGCCGACGACATCGGCGTGGCGGCCAAGGACGGCTCCCCCGTGACCATCACCATCGTCAACAAGGTTCAGACCTACGCAGCAGCCTAGGAGGCACTAAATGCTCAAGTTCCACTTCACCCTCACCGACGGCGACAACGACCCCATCGAGTTCGACGCGGGCCGCACATCCAACTGGAAGTCCATCGACGCCATGGCATCCATCCCCGACTCCCCGCACAAGGCGGCCTACAACGACTTCGTCTGGTGCGTGATCGCCGCCGAGCAGGCGGGCAAGGCCAAGGAGGTCGGCATCGAGGGCATGGAGCTGGCCGAGGCCGCCGAGTACATCGCCGACACCTACGACGCCGTCGTAATCGACGACAACACCAAGCTCCTCGCCAAGGAGAAGGACGCCCCTTTAGCATCTGCGCCCGCCAAGTAGCAAGCGCCGCGAGAATCACCGGGGCCTCCCCATACGACATGGCGCGCCTCCTGGACGAGTACCCGTTCGTCTTCGAGGAGTGGCTGGCCCTGTTCGACCGACGCGGCGAGGGCTTCGCGGCCAAGCGCGAGAGGACGAGGGGCGAGCGCGTGCAGCGCCTGTTCGACCGCATGGGGAGGAAGAGATGAGCAGCCTGAGCATCAGGGTCGAGGGCCTCGCGGAGACGCTGAAGGGCCTCCGCGAAATCGACCGCGAGCTGCCGAAGGAAGTAAAGAGGGGGCTGCGCGAGGACGTGCGGCCCCTTTTTGCCGCCTATCAATCCTACGCGCGCGGGCTCGGCGGCTCCGGGCAGTACGCCGCCAACGCATCGATGCGGACCATATCGGCGGGCGTGAAGATCGCCAACAGCGACCCCGGAGCAGGCCCCATCGAGTTCGCAAACCCCGGCGCGTTCTACCTGAACGGCCCCAGGGCGGGCAGGCGCATGGGCGTGCCCCATGCCGGTAAACCGCGTGCGCTCATGCGCGCCGTCGACGAATACGAGGACGAGGTGCGCGACCGCGTGGAGTCGCGCATCGAGAAAGTAATCCAGAGGTACCTAAATGGGTAAGGCATCAATCTCCATCGCCGTCACAGGCTCATACAACGGCTCCGCGCTGGAGAAGGCCGAGCGCCGCCTCGACAGCCTCTCCAAGAAGGCCGTGGCCGCCGGGGGCAACCTAGAGACTGTCGGCGGCAAGCTCGTGAGCAGCGGCTCCAAGCTGGCCAAGGCCGGAGGCGAGATATACAACTACGGCGAACGCGTGGAGCAGGCCGGGCAGAAGCTGATGCCCATCTCGGCCGCCATCGCCGCCGTCGGCGTGGCCACCGGTGCCGCAGCCGTCAAGATCGACACGTCCCTCACGGGAGTGCGCAAGACCGTGGACGGCACCGAGGAGCAGTACCGCCAGCTCAAGGAATCGGCCATCGAGTTCTCCAAGACCAACGCGGTGAGCGCCGACCAGATTCTCGACATCCAGGCGCTTGGCGCGCAGCTCGGCTTCTCAATCGACGAGCTGGACGAGTTCTCGCGCGTGGTATCCGGTCTGGACATCGCCACCGACATGAACGCCGAGCAGGCGGCCACCGAGCTGGCGCAGTTCGCCAACATCGTGAAGATGTCGCACAGCGACGTGAGCCGCTACGGCTCGGCCATCGTCAACCTCGGCAACAACCTCGCCACAACCGAATCAAGCGTCTCGTCCATGGGGCAGCGCATCGCGGCCGCATCCAACCAAGTCGGCATGAGCACGCCGGACATCCTCGGATGGTCCGGTGCCATGTCCTCCCTCGGCATCGAGGCCGAGGCCGGTGGCACGGCGTTCTCCAACACCGTCGCATCCATCGACAAGGCCGTGGCCACGGGCGGCGACGCGCTCGACTCGTTCGCGTCCATCGCCGGTATGAGCGCCGACCAGTTCGCGCAGAGCTGGAAGGCAAGCGCCACCGACACCATGCTGGCCCTCCTCGAGGGCACCAACAGCGCCGAGAACATGACCGTGGCCCTTGAGTCCATGGGCGTGACCGGCATCCGCCAGACCGACGTGCTCAAGCGCCTCGCGGGCAACACGGACCTCGTGAGCCAGGCGCTTCAGGTATCCAACGACGGCTGGCGCGAGAACACCGCGCTGCAGGCCGAGGTCAACAACCGCAACGACTCCATGGCCGCGAAACTGGAGATCCTGCAGAACAAGATCACGGCGGTGGCCGAGGACATCGGCACGCCGCTGGTGAACGCGGCAACCGACGCGGTCGACGCCGCCGAGCCGCTGTTCGAGGCCGTCGAGAACGTCACTCAGGGCTTCGCCGACATGGACGATGGCGCGCAGCGCAACGTCATAGCGCTCGCCGCCGTGGCCGCGGCAGCCTCGCCCGTCCTCACGACGAGCGGGCGAATCGTCAAGACCGTCGGCAACGCCGTCACGGCCGTGGGCAAGGCCAAGCAGGAGTGGGGCGTCTACGCCGACGCGCTGACCACCACGAACTCCTCGGCGCTGAAGACCTACAGCAGCAACGAGAAGCTGAACAAGGCTCTCGAGAAGAACCCGGCGGCCAAGGCGGCCGGAGGCGTCGAGAAGTACGTCGAGGCCGTGCGCGACGCCAACAACGACACGTCCAAATACAACGCGGCCGTCCGCAAGCTGTCCAACGAGCAGAAGAAGGGCAGCAAGGCCAACGCCGAACTCGTCGAGAGCCTCAAGAAGGAAGTCGTCGAGAAGCGCAACGCCATGAACCAGTCGAACGGGCTAGTGAACGGGTACAGGCAGGAGGCCGCAGCGGCCAAGACGACCGAGGCCGCCACCAAGGCGCAGGCCGCAGGCCTCATGACGCTATCGAAGGCGGCAGACGTGGCCAAGTTGGCACTCGCCGCCGTCGGCCCGGCGCTCGTTATCGCTGGCATCACGGCCTTCGTCCAGAGCATGGAGGACGCCAAGAAGCACGCCGACAACCTGAAGGCATCGACCACCGAGCTGGAGGCCGCCGCAGCGGGTGCCAAGAACGAGGTCAAGGAGGAGGCCGGGGCCTTCGACGTCCTCACGGGCTCCACGGGCAGCGCCAAGGCCGACATCGACAAGATGCTCGAGAGCCAGGCGCAGCTGGCCACCACGCTCAAGGACACGAACACCTCGGCCGCCGCGCAATCGGCACAGCTCACGGCCGCGTACGACACCATCAGGGAGTACGCGAACAAGAGCGACCTGAGCACCGAGGCGCAGGGCCGCCTGCGCGCTGCGGTCGATACGGTCAACTCGATGTGCGGCACGCAGATAAGCGTCGTCGACCAGGCGAACGGCAAGCTCGCCGACGAGCACGGTGCCATCAGCGACGTCACGGGTGCGCTCGGCGAGTATGTCGAGAAGAAGCTCGAGCAGATCAGGGTGGACGCGCAGCAGTCGAACCTCACGGCCCTATACGAGCAGCAGGCGCAGGACATCCAGACCCTCGCCGTGGCCCAGAAGGACTACAACGACGAACTCAACCGCTGCATGAAGAACAACCCGCAGATGACGCGCGAGCAGGCCGAGCTGACCGTCAGCTACACGAAGCAGGGCAAGGCACTCGACGAGGCCAAGGCCGCGCTCGGCGCGGTGAACAACTCCATCGACACCGTCACGGAGAGCCTCGGCGCATCCGTGGCCGTGGCAGACGGGGCCACGGCGAGCGTGAAGGACCTCGCGGCGGCGTCCCCGGCCGTCTCCTCCGCGTTCGTCGGCCTCGGGAAGGACCTCGGCCAGTTCTGCGACGACCTCCAGAGCGCCGGAATCAGCGTCGAGGACTTCCAGAGCCTAAGCGACGAGCAGCTGATCAAGCTGGCCGCTTCGTGGGACGGCACCACCGGGAGCATCATCAAGGCCCTCGGCGACATGGGAGTGAAGTGCAAGACCGAGGGGCAGGCGGCGGCCGACAACTGGGCCAGCGGCCTAAGCGCGGGCGCGCAGGGAGCCATCGGCGCGGCCCAGCAGGTCACCGGCTCCACGCTCGAGGAGTTCAAGCGCAACTGCGACGACTACGGCATCGCCGGAGACGCCGCCGTGACGGCCTTCGCCAACGCGCTCGCCCAGGGCGACACCTACGACGTGGCGGCGGCAAAGGCCAGGGAGGCCGTGGGCGGCCTCGACGAGGCCAAGCAGGGCGGCTCCGACGCGGGAACCCTCGCCGGAGCACTGTTCGCCAGCGGCATCACCACCGGAGGCGCACCGACCGAGGGCAACGCGGCGGCGCTGGCCGCAGCGCTGGCGAGCGGCATCTCCACCGCAACCGCCGACGCATCCGCGACGGGCAACTCCGCCGGAGCGGGCTTCGCGCAGGGCATCGCCGACAACACGCCGCAGACATCCAGCAACGCCGCAGGACTGCGCGCGGCCCTGTCCGGCGGCATCGCCCCGGCCCCCGGCGACGCATCCAGCACGGGCAAGTCGGCCGGTACGCTGTTCGCCAGCGGAATCGGCTCCGCGTCCGGCAGCGCGAACGCCAACGCGCGCTCGCTGGCCAGCAACGCCAAGTCCGGCGTCTCCTCCTCCCCCGGTGCCCTCGGCGGCACGGGCAGCTCCGCCGGTTCGAACTACGCGCGGGGCGTCGGCGCGGCGGCTGGGGCATCGAGGGCTAGCGGCTCGTCGCTCGCCAGCAGCGCCTCGTCCGGCGCGAGCGGGTGGAGCGCGTACACGAGCGGCTCGCACCTCGGCCAGCAGTTCGCCAGCGGAATCGGCTCGGCGTGGAACTCCGTCCGCAGCTTCGCCACGTCGCTGGTCAACGCGGCCAAGAGCGTCATGGGCTTCTCCGTGCCGGAGGACGGCCCCTGGTCCGGTGCCGAGAAGGGCGGCGAGACCTCGGGACGCCACCTCGGCGAGAACTTCGCCCACGGCATGCTCGAGGCCCGCGCCGACGTGAGGGACAGCGCCAAGCGCCTCATGGCCACGGCGCAGCTCGACGGCAACGTGGCCTACACGGGCAACGGTGGCACCAAGACCACCGTGGTCAACAACTACTACTCGCTGGGCGACGTCAAGATCGACGCCTCCTCGATAAGCGAGTTCATGACACTCAACGACTTCTTCCAGACCGTCCGCAAGGCGAAGGCAGGGATGTAAATGGCATGGGGCAACGAGGTCTGGCCTACGGGCCAGACCGCCTGGAACACATATATCGAGTGGAAGATCAAGGAGTACGGCGAGAACTCCTGCTATGTGCAGGTCAAGTACAGCTCCTACGTCAAGTGCGGCGACATGCGCGGCACCATCGTCAACCGCTCGTGGGGCGGCCAGTACCGCATGTACGGCCCCGGCTGGTATGGCGATTCCGGCTGGCTCGACGTCGGCTGGGTCAACTACGGAGACCCCGTCACGCGCGAGTGCTCGGCGTGGTACACGGGCTATTCAGGAACCTTCCGCAAGTCGACGTGCAGGGACACCTTCAAGCCCTCGGCCCCGGTCTGGACTCCCCAGACGCCGAGCAACGCCAAGGCCGTGCGCAAGTCCCAGACCCTGAACGTAGTCACGTGGACGCGCAACACCACGGCCGCCCGACCGTACGACGGCATCTACGTCGACCGCCAGACCGACGGCGGCGAGTGGGTGAACATCGCCAAGCCCGGCGGCGACAAGACCGAGTACAGCGACGACACGGTGCGCCCGAACCACACGTACCGCTACCGAATCGGCGCATATAACACGGCCGGAAACGCCGGTGGCCACTCCTACACCGAGACGCTGCGCAACCCGCCGGAGAAGCCCGCAGCGCCGAGCGGTGCCAAGGTCGAGCGCCTGAACGACGAGAAGAACCTCATAACGTGGGCCAACCACGCCATGGACGAGGCCCCCTACTCCGAGGTGCGCATCGAGCGCAGCACGGACGGGGGCGGCTCCGTCCAGATCGCCCACGTGAGCGGCTCGGCATCCTCCTACACAGACCCGACGTGCTCGGCCGACCACTACTACCGCTATCTGGTCCGCGCGTACAACGAGAGCGGCTACTCCGAGCGCGTCATGACCGACCGCACGTTCAACACGCCGTCCGCGCCGTTCAAGCCGAGCGGCCAGCGCACGGGAGACACCTCCGTCGAGCTGACCATCCCGAACCTGTCGCGCACCGCGAGCGCCACCGAGATTCAGCGCTCGCGCGACCGCAAGGACTGGACCACCATCGCCACGGTGACCGGCAAGGCCCTGTCGTTCGGCGACAACCCCGGCGGCGGCACGTTCTACTACCGCGCGCGCAACTTGCGAGGCAGCCTCGTCTCCGCGTGGTCCGAGCCATCCGAGGCCATCGTCACGATCTGCGCCCCGGCGGCACCGACGCTCCTCACGCCGACGAGCGGCGAGGTGCTGCTCGTATCGCAGGGCAGGGTCACGTTCACGTGGCACCACAACCCCATCGACGGCTCCGCGCAGAGCGCCGCCGAGGTCCAGTACTCCACGGACGGCACCGCATGGAAGACGGTGACGGCCGCGACCGCCCAGAGCGCGAGCGTGCCGAACTTCCCCCTCAACTCCACCGTCTACTGGCGCGTGCGCACCAAGGGCGTGCACGCGGACTTCGGCCCATGGTCCGGCAACAGCTCGTTCCATGTCCGGCAGCCCCCGCAGCTCGCCTTCGACGCGCCCGGCCAAACCGTGCGCAACGTGCCGGTCGGCGTGAGCGTGCAGTACGTCGACGCATCCGGCGCGCTCGCCGCCATGGCCGTGGCCATAACCGATATGGGCGGCAACGTGCTCTACGAGGAGGCGCTCGGCACATCCACGGCCACGAGCGTCACCAAGGACGAGTGGATGCCGGAGGACGGCGGCGAGTACCGAATCGTGGCCACGGCCCGAAGCACGAGCGGCCTGCAGTCGACGGCCTCCATGCCCTTCCGCGTGGAGTTCGAGCTGCCGCGCCGCGCCTCCCTCCGCATCGAGGCCGACATCGAGCGCGGCTACGCCGAGCTGCAGTGCATCGTCGACAACAACGACGAGGGGCAGGACGTCGAGAGCCTTAGCATCTGGCGCGTCACGCGCGACGGTGAGAGGCTGATCGCCTCCGACCTGTCCGACGGCTCGTCGGTGGTCGACCGCTACGCGCCGCTGAACACCGAGTACAGCTACCGCGTGGCGGCGTATGCGGCCTCGGGCGCATCGAGGGCGACGGAGCACCCGGGCAGCATCAAGACGCCCTACTGCTTCGTCTACTACGGCGACGGCCTCATGGCCCGCGCGCAGTTCGACCCCACCGAGCAGCGCAGCCTCGAGCGCGCCAACCGCACGCTCGTGCGCTACGCAGGCAGGGCCTATCCCGTCCTATACGACGCCGGTGGCATCAGCGACACCCGCCCCCTGACCGCGCACGTCATAGGCGAGGAGGAGGTGCGCGCCTTCGAGGACCTCATCCTCTACCCGCGCGCCATCTTCAAGAGCGTGGCCGGTGACGTGTTCCACGTCGCCGCCGACGTGAGCGTGAACCGCGACCTGTGCATGCCCACGACGCACGCCGACATCAGCCTCTCGCTGACGAGGGTGGACGGTGAGGCCCTGTGATCTGGACAGGTTTCCGGCGAGAGTCTTATATCTACCGCCGCGTCACGTGGCCCGGCCTCGTCGAGGCCGAGGACTACGGCATGTTCACGGGCGGGCGGCTCACGCACTCCGCGCTATCGCAGCTCCGCTCCCAGGGCACGCTCGACTTCTCCGGCAGCGCCATGCCCGACGAGCACGACCTCGTGCGCGTGTACTACCAGATGGAGGACGAGCGCGGCGAGGCCGGGACGTTCGCCCTCGGTACGTACTTCTGCAGCATCGGCACGCCGAAATATAACGGGCCGCTGGTATCCGGCAGCGTCGACCTCGAATCGACGCTGCGCCTCGCGGTCAAGGGGAAGTACGGCCGCTACTACACGGTCAAGGCGGGCACCAACGCGGTCGCGCACGCCGACGGCATCTTCAAGCGCCTCGGCCTCCGGACGAACGAGCCGCGCTGCGACTACGTCCTACCGAGGGACGTGGTGTACGAGCCGGACGACAGCTGGCTGACCATAGCCAACGACCTCCTCGCCATGGCCGGGTTCGCATCGGCATACCCCGACGCCTACGGAGTCATCCAGATGGTTCCGTACGTCGAGCCGCAGGCGCGCAAGCCGGTGCGCACGTTCAACGACGGCGTCGACTCCATCATGCTCCCCGAGGTATCCAGATCGGACAACGCGGACGACATACCGAACGCCGTGTACCTGACCTACGAGACGGAGGAGGAGAGCCTCTGGGCCGTGTGCCGGAACACCGACCCCAACTCCCGCGCGTCCATCCCGTACAGGGGCTACGAGGTCCCGCTCGTCGACCAGGTGACGGAGCTCACGGGCGCGACCAAGGAGGAGCGCCTAGAGGCCCTCAAGGCCAAGGCCAAGGCGAAGCTCGTGGACAACTCCTCGTCCATCGAGTACGTCGAGTGGGGCCACCCGTGGGTGCCGCTGCTGCCCAACGACGCGGTCGGCATCGACTATCTCACCGCCGGGCTAAATTGGCGCGGTGCGATAACGGAGCAGGAGATAGAGGTCGGAGGCCACTGCGCGGTGACGGGCAAGGCCCGCCGCTTCATCCGCTCCGGCTTCGTCACCGAGACGGAGGGAGGGTCATGGTAAGCGGCCACGAACTGTACGAGCTGCTGTTCGGCGGGACTGGCGCAAAGGAGTCCCACACGTGGGGCACCGTCGCCGCAGTCAACCAAGACGGGACCGCCGACGTGCGGCTCAACCCATCCATATCGACCACCTGTACGTGCCTGGCCGAGGTGAAGGCCGGGGACCGCGTGCTGGTGCTCGTGTTCAAGCAAGGAGCAGTAGTGCTCGGGAAGGCGGTCTAGATGCTCATAGACCTCACGCTCGACATCGAGAAGGGCGCCAACCGCTTCTCGACGCTCGACAACCCCATCACGCTTAGGCAGCAGGATGCCGAGGCGTACGTGTTCAACGTCAACCTGCGGCAGGGAGGCGCGGTGCTCGACCTCACGGGCATGACCGTGCGCTTCTACGCGCTGCGCCCGGACGGCGGTAAGGTCATCGACGGCGAGAACGTCGCAGTGCTCTCCGCGCCCGACGGAATCGTGCAGTACACCGTCCCCGCCAAGCTCACGCAGGCGGCAGGCGACATCCCGACCTCGTACATCCGCATCAGCTCGGGCGACTGGTCGGCATCAACGGGCAACATCGCCATCAGGGTCGTCCCCTCGGTGGCCATCGAGGCCACGGGCGGCGACTACATCCCCGAGATCGACCACCTCATCAACGCGCTCGAGGCGCAGCGCGTCACCTACGGCAACGCCGAGGATATGCGCGCGTCCGAGTGGCAGGCAATCATGGACGAGGTTATCAACGCGCGCGGACGGGCTGACGCCGCGGCAGACCGCTGCGTGGCCGCGCTCGCGTCGCTCAAGGTCGGCTACGACGACCTGACGGACGACGCGAAGGAGAAGATCGCCGCGATGGCGAGCGCCGGAGTGGTATTCGCCACGCACGCGGAAATCGACGAGGCGTACGAGTCCATCATCGCCCCGGCAATCGGCACCGACACGGTCCTCGACGGCCTCACCCAGGAGGACTACGACTACGCCTTCGGTAAGGTTTTCGGCCAGTAAAGGAGAAATAATGGCAGTACAGGTAAACAAGGTCATGACGTTCGGCGACACCGTCGACCTCATCACCAAGGTGCACAAGGCCTCGGCGAACCCCGTGGCCGTCGCGCCGCACTACGACGGAACCAAGGGCGAGTACGACAACCTCGGCGAGTGGTTCAGCCTGCGCCGTGACGGCAAGGTGTACGGCGTCGACATCCCCGAGTACACCTACTCGAACGACCCCAAGGGCATCAAGACGCGCGACAACGTCGGCCTCGTGTGCCAGCCCGCCACCAACACCACGGCGGGCCGCGACGACTACTCCAAGCTCAACGCCTTCGAGTACTTCACCGTCAACGGCACGGTCGACGACAGCGGCAAGTTCCACTGCACGGCCATGAAGGGCGACGGCCGCTTCAGGGCCGACGGTTCCAACGGCGACGTCTGGGTCATGGCCTGCCCCGGCTACTACAGCATCACGCGCAGCAACGGATACAAGCGCCTGCTCTACTCCGACACCAAGTACGAGGGCATGAGGCCGCTGCCGGGCCAGAAGTACGCCGACGGCACCGAGCGACCGCTCCTCGTGTTCTCGCCGTACCTCGCGTGGTGCGATTCCAACAACGTGCCCCACAGCTACTCCGGCAAGGTCCACACGTTCCAGTTCGGCTCGCATGACACCGGAATCAGCTACAGCAAGAAGAAGGGCGCGGGTTACACGGGCCGCACCGTCGCCGACAACTTCTATCTCCAGCTCATGCTTATGATCAAGTACGCCACGCAGGACCTGCAGAGCCTCGGCGGCTGCACCGACTACGCGAACCAGTACAAGGTCCTCGAGGCCGAGACCGGCGTGAACCGCGTGCTGCTGCCGAAGGCGGCGGCCGACTACTTCCTCGTCGGCTCCACGCTGAACTGCGGACCGAACAGCGACCGAGGAGCGACCGCAGGCCAGTCCACGTTCGCCTACCGCACCGTCACCAAGATCGAGACGATGAGCGACCGCTGCGCGGTCTACGTCGACGGCGCACCGTTCACCACGGCCGTCGACGATTACGTGAGCGCCATGCCCTGGAAGACCGGAACGTGCGACAACCTGCTCGGCACGGACGGCTACCCCATCGCGGGCAAGCCAAAGCAGCGCCAGCCGTACCGCATCCAGGGCATCGAGGTGCTCTGCGGAGCGTACGAGCCGCTGTGCGACGTGATCGTGAATCAGGTCAAGACGTCGGCCGACGAGGGCCATTGCGAGCTGTACAAGTGCTTCGATTCGCGCAAGTACTCCTCGGCGCTCGACGCCAACCACGTCAAGCTCGACCTCGAGCTGCCCGCGCGCGACAGCAAGACCAACGGCCAGTGGATGTACAACGAGGACTGGCAGGAGTCAGCGAAGTGCCCCGGCCTCCTCGTGCCCACCGGCTCCAAGGGAACCTCCACGACGGGCACCTGCGACGCGATTTATTCCAACCCGATCTCATCTCCCGGCCTGCGAGAGCTGCAGTGCTTCGGCGGTCTCGGGAATGGGTCTATGTACGGTGCCTTCTGCGGCCTTTCGAGCGCCGGGCTCGGCGGCTACGGGTGGAACTATGGCGGTCGGCTATCTGGCCTGGGGGTCACCATGGCCTAGCCATGGTGCGGGGGTGAAGCGCAAGCGAGGGGGCAGCGCCCCCTCCTCACCCCTCCCAGGCCCCTTGGGGGTTCTCGGCGGTAGCCGCTTGGTTCTCGGCCTTCTGCAGTGCTTCGGCAATCTCAGGAATGGGTCTATGTACGGTGCCTTCTACGGCAATTCGAACAACAGGCTCGGCAACTACAGGTGGAACTATGGCGGTCGGAAATCTGGTCAAACGCGGAACACGCTCGTCGAGTCCACCCGCTTCGAGCGGGCTTGCCCCGTCAACTGACGAAAATATCAACCCCACGGCGTTTGGTAGCCCAGCGGCGAAGAACGCCAAAACCAGATAGGAAACAATGAGGCGTTACTGCAAGCGCGTGGACATCGAGGACGAGGGCTTCTGCCTCGTCGCGGTCCGCGACTTCCTGCGAGGCAAGAGCGGGCGCAGGGAGGTGCAGGCGCTTCTGGACGAATACGGAGGCGAGGAGGAGCTGGCGCGCTCCCTCGCCGCCGAGATACGCGAACGGCGCGTCACGGTCGCACCCATCCAGTACTTCAACAGAATCGAGCCGATCAACGGCAAGCACCGCATCATCGGGCGCGAGACGCCGAAGCACCAGTGCTTCGACTACATCGCGGTGAACGGTCTGGCCGAGATGCTCATGGCCAAGATAGGCGGCTACCAGACGGCCTCCATTCCTGGGCGCGGCCAGATATTCGCCAAGCGCGCCATCGAGAAGTGGATACGCGAACCGAGGGCCAAATACTTCATAAAGCTGGACATCCGCAAGTTCTACCCGAGCATCGACCAAGACGTGCTCCGCGCCATGCTCGCACGCGACGTGAAGAACGAGGCCCTGCTCTACCTCGTCGGCGTCCTCCTCGACCAGTTCCCGCACGGCCTGAACATCGGCTCGTTCCTAAGCCAATACCTGGCCAACTACTACGCCTCGCGCGCATACCACTACGCGCAGGAGCGCCTGCGCAAGACGCGCGTGAACAGGCGCACGGGCGTGGTGACGGACAAGCGCCTCGTGGACCACGTGCTGTTCTACATGGACGACATCCTTCTCATGGGCCACGACAAGCGCGACCTGAAGATGGCCGCGCGCCGCCTGTCCAAGTTCGTGAGGGACGAGCTGCACGTCGAGCTGAAGCCGTGGAAGGTGTGCGCCGTCGACAAGGAGCCGCTGGATATGGTCGGCTTCGTCTTCTACACGTACAAGACCACCATCCGGCCGGGCATCTTCCTGCGCGCCAGACGGGCCTTCATGCTCGCCGGGCGGTCGGAGGTCATACCGCTGCCGCTGGCCCGGCGCTGCATCAGCTACTACGGCTACCTGAAACACAGCTGCAGCAAGGGAGTCATCGAGAAATATCACGCGGAGGATACATTCGCACGGTGCAAGGACGTCGTGAGCCTTGCCGAGACCGAGAGGAGACTCGATGAGAGTTTATTCGACGGCGGAGCTTCAGGCCGTGGACTACCACGAGCGCCCGGACGGCTTCGCGGACATCAGGCTGCGCCGCAACATCCAGAAGGTGACGCGCGAGCAGATCGACCCTGCCGGAGAAGCCACCGTGGAGTGGCAGGCTGACGAGCAGTACGTCCTCGCAGCCATCTCGAAGGACGAGGCCACCGAGGCGTTCGACCAGCTCTGGGAGCAGGCCGTGCGCGACGGCATGACGCTCGACGAGCGAGTCGACGAGACCGAGCAGAGCGCCAGCGACAGCGGCGACGCCATCGCGGAGCTCGGCGACCTGGTCGCAGAGCAGCAGTCGGCAATCGAGGACCAAGAGGCCGCACTGGCCGAACTCGGCGACCTCGTGGCAACCATCAAGGGAGGTGAGTAACAATGGCGAAGATCTACTACCGCCAAGTCAAGGCCGGAAAGCGCACCATCGAAGAGGTGCCCGAGCTTTGGCGCGAGAAGGTGCAGAAGATGCTGGACGAGGAGGCCTGATGCTCTCCACCGTTATCAGCGGACTGACGCTCGCGGTGGTGACGGGCCTCGCCGGGTATCTCGGCAGGCAGCTGCATGACATCCGCAAGGAGTACTCGGCCGTCATATCCGCGCAGCGCTCGCAACTAAAGGCCTCCATCGTGCGCAGCTACGAGGAGGCGGTGGCCCGGGGCTACATCACGGCCATGGAGCTGGACACGCTCAACAAGCGCGCCGACAACTACGCCCTCCTCCACGGAGACACGTACATCGAGACGATCAGGGCGCACGCCAACACCTTGGACATACACGGCAGCATCCCCGAGTACACGCACCCAGAGAACCACAATGGTTAGGAGCAACTATGAACAAGGACGCGCTCAAGCGCTGGCTCATCGCCGCAGGAGTCCGCGCCGTGAAGACGGCGGCCCAGACGGCCGTGACGCTCATCGGCTCGACCGCCGTGGCCATCACGTCGCTCGACTGGGGCCAGATCGCGGCCGTGGCCGCATGCACCGCAGTGGTATCGGTACTCACCTCAATCGCCGGAGTCCCGGAGGTCGAGGAGGGTACCTCGCCGTTTGCGATGCGGCACTAGCGCTACTCGCGGCATCCGTGCTCGTCTTCCTCTCTCTCGAGCTGGGGATGCCGCAGGTGCGGACGGCCGGAAAGGCGATACCGACCGTCTACGACAAGGACGCCCCAGCGCAGGTCCCGACCTACCTCCAGACGGACGGGCGCTGGGGCGCTCTCCCCTATGCCGGGGACGACATCGCCACGAGCGGCTGCGGCCTCACCAGCGCGGCCATGGCGTACACCCGCCTCACCGGCGAGGAGTGGACGCCGCTGCGGCTCGCGCTGACCGTCGGCGACACGTGCACCACGGACGGCCTGAACGACATGCAGAAGTTCTGCGCGTGGATGCGCGCGAACGACGGGGACCTGTCGAGCACGGGCCTGGTCTACGACCAGCAGGAGGCGCTCGGGTATGCCTGGCGCGGCTGGATGGTGTTCGGCTCCATGACCGGCCAGCTCCACGAGGGCGGGAGGGCCTACGGCGGCCACATCGTGCTCATATGCGGGTGGGACGGCAGCACGGCCGACATCCGCGACCCAGACGAGGGACAAGTGAATCTGAACACAGACGAGTTCGCCAGCGTATCGTGGGCGTACTTCATCGCTATAGGGAGTGATTGACGGTGCAGGGCATCGACATCAGCAACTACCAGAGGGGCATCGACCTCGACAAGGTCCCGTTCGACTTCATGATCTGCAAGGCGACCGAGGGCACCGGGATCGTCCACGACACCTGCGACGGCTTCGTCCAGAAGGCCAAGGCGCTCGGGAAGAAGTGGGGCTTCTACCACTTCCTGAACGGCGAAGACCCGGTGAAGCAGGCCGAGTTCTTCGTATCGCAGACCAAGAACTACTTCGGCAACGGCGTGCCCGCGCTCGATTACGAGATGTACGGCATGGTCCACGGGTCAGCAGGAGCCAAGAAGTTCCTCGACCGCGTCCACGAGCTGACGGGCATCCGCTGCGCGGTCTACATGAGCCGCAGCGTATGCACCGAGGACGACTGGAGCGCCGTGGCCAAGGACCATCCGCTGTGGGTCGCCCAGTACGCCAATACGGAGCGCACGGCATACCAGGCGACCCCGTGGCTGCCCTCCGGCGGCTTCGGCGCGTGGGACGAGTGCGCGCTCCACCAGTACAGCTCCAACGGCCGCCTCGACGGATACGCCGGGCCGCTCGACCTCGACATCGCGCACCTCGATGCGGACGGCTGGGACAGGGTGGCGAACCCCAAGGGCCTGCCCGTGCCCGATGCCAAGCCGAGCGGGACGGTCCCGCAGCCGCAGGAGACGGCGCTCGAGCTGGCCGCCCGCGTCATGGACGGCACCTACGGCAACGGAGACGCGCGCAAGGAGGCGCTCGGCGGCCGCTACGACGAGGTGCAGGAGTTGGTGAACTACGTCCTGAATACGAGCGCCACGGAGCTGGCCGACGCGGTAATCCGTGGGCAGCTCGGCAGCGGCGAGCTTCGCAAGCGCGTGCTCGGCGGGCGCTACGCGGAGGTGCAGGGCGTGGTCAACGACCGCCTCGGGGCGTCGGCCAAGAAGACCTACACGGTCAAGAGCGGCGACACTCTCTCGGGCATCGCTGCCAAGTACGGCACGGACTACAGGACGCTGGCCAAGGCGAACGGGCTGGCGAACCCGAACGTGATCTACCCCGGCCAAGTGCTGGTGGTGGGATAGCCAAAACAAAAAGGGGAGGCTCCTCGCAGGGCCTCCCCTTCTTCAGTAGTCGCTTTTTTAGGCGGCCCGAGAGAACCTGATGAACACGGAGCGCCCGAGCGCCAGTACCTGGGTTCGACTATCTTTGCAAATGGGGCACCACAGAATCTGTGAAGCCCGTTACCAATTCGGTAGCGGGCTTTTTGCTACCCATACGCCGGGATTCGAACCCCGAAGGCATAAAATCACACTGTCATCCAAGGGCCCGTGGACAAAAAATAGCAAATATGAGTACTGTTACCAATTTAGTAACAGCGATTTCATGCCATCAGAAGGCGATTTGGACACAAGGCGTCCTACGGCGGAGGAATTGCAGGCATTTATCAGCTAAGTACTTGGACATATGTTGCGTAACACTGCATATTTTGCAAAAAGATAATGCTACAGGGCTTGTGACAGTACTCATATTTGACGTTTTTTGCCCACGACCCCTTATTGTGTGGGCGAATCAGTTGCAAAGCGGGATCCAAAGCGTCCTTCGCAAACAAATAGCCGGGGCCCGCGCGATGCGGACCCCGGCTCAATACCGTGACGATATGTCAGTTACGCTCTACACGTAGAACAGGATGTCGTCGTAGGTCGGAACCGGCCAGTAGTCGGCGGCCACGATCTCCTCCATGGCGTCCACGGCAGCACGCAGCGTATCCATAGCGGGAACGACCTCGTGCGCGTACACGTTGGCCTGCTCCTGGCCATCGAGAGCCTCGGCCTTCTGATGCACGGCGTCGAGCGCCTTGATGGAGTCGTTGATGGCGGTGATACCGTTGCAGAGCTTGTTGAGCGTGTTCTGCTCGCACTGCATGGCAGCCTCAGCACCGGCGGCACGAATAGTCTCAAGGCCCTTAGCGACCTTGGTGGCATAGGCGGTAATGACCGGGCGATAGGTACGACGCGCCTCGCGAACCATCGTGGTGGCCTCGATGTTCATGAGCTTGTTGTACTTCTCGAGCTTGCAGTCATAGCGGCACTGGGCCTCGGCCTTGGTCAGGACGCCCGTCTCCTCAAAGAGCGCAATGGCCTTATCGGAAACAAAGGCGGGAAGAGCGTCGGCCGTGGTCTTGTTGTTGGCAAGGCCGCGCTTCTCGGCCTCGATGGGCCACTCGTCGGAGTAACCGTCGCCGGAGAACAGGATGCGCTGGTGATCGGTCAGCACCTTCTTGCAGTACTCGAGCGCGGCGTCCTGGAACTTATCCTCGGGCGTACCCTCGAGCGCATCGGCGAAGGACTTGAGCGACTTGGCAACGGCGGCATCGAGCACCAGGTTGGAGTCGGAAACGTTTTGCTCGGAGCCGCAGGCACGGAACTCGAACTTGTTGCCGGTGAAGGCGAACGGGGAGGTGCGGTTGCGGTCGGTGTTGTCCTGCATCAGTTTGGGCAGGGTATCGGCGCCCAAGTCAAGCACGCCGCGCGTGGCATGGACGGAAGCCTTGCCATCGATGATCTTCTCGACAACCTCGGTAAGCTGGTCGCCCAGGAAGATGGACATAATCGCCGGAGGAGCCTCGTTGGCGCCCAGACGATGATCGTTGCCGGCCGAGGCAACGGAGGCACGCAGGAGCTCCTGATAGTTATCGACGGCCTCGATCACCGCGGTGAGGAAGACGATGAACTGCAGGTTGTCGAGCGGGGTGTCGCCCGGGTCGAGCAGGTTCTCGGACTCGGTGCCAAGCGACCAGTTGTTGTGCTTGCCCGAACCGTTGATGCCCTCAAAGGGCTTCTCGTGCAGCAGGCAGACCAAGTCGTGACGGGAGGCGATGAGCTTCATCTTCTCCATCATGACCAGATTCTGGTCGATGGCCTCGTTGACCTCGCCGTAGACAGGGGCGAGCTCATGCTGGCAGGGAGCGACCTCGTTGTGCTTGGTCTTGGCAGGAATGCCAAGCGCCCACAGCTCATCGTCCAGGTCCTTCATATAGGACGAGACGGTGGGGCGGATAGCGCCAAAGTAGTGTTCCTCGAGCTCCTGGCCCTTGCAGGGAGCAGCACCAAAGAGGGTGCGCCCGGTGATGACCAGGTCCCTGCGCTTGCGGTAAGCGTCCTTCTTGATCAGGAAGTACTCCTGCTCATCGCCCACGGAAGGAACGACCTTCTTGGGGGTCTTACCAAACAGCGCCAAAACGCGCTTGGACTCACGCGAGAGTGCGGTCATGGAGCGCAGCAGCGGGGTCTTCTTGTCCAGGGCCTCGCCCGTGTAGGAGCAAAAAGCCGTGGGGATGCACAGGACATCGTCCTTAATGAATGCGGGGCTGGTGGGATCCCAAGCGGTGTAGCCACGGGCCTCGAAGGTGGCACGCAGGCCGCCGTTGGGGAAGCTGGAGGCGTCCGGCTCGCCCTGGATGAGGTTCTTGCCCGTAAACTTGGTAATGGCGGTGCCGTCGTGGTTGGGCTCGAGGAAGCTGTCGTGCTTCTCGGAAGTAATGCCCGAAAGCGGCTGGAACCAGTGCGCGTAGTGCGTCGCGCCCTTGGAGATGGCCCAGACCTTCATGGCGTGGGCAACGGCGTTGGCCACATCCAGGTCAAGCGGCTCACCGTCCTCGAGGGTTGCAGCAAGGCGCTTCCAAATGTCCTTGGGGAGGTAGTCCTTCATGACTTCCTCAGAGAACACCATGGTCCCGAAGCGGTCAGTAAGTTCGGCCATACGGAACTCCCTTCGTATCGGCACCGCGTGAGAAGCGGTGTTGATTACTAACGAACGAGTCATAGATTAGGCTCGTCGTGTTTCCGCAACATTACCGTTATGTTGCTGTCACGAAACCAATCAATGAGGTTACCGCATCGCGGCGGCGTTGCCGCCCTCAACAGCCAATCAACTGTATAAATTGCAGACCTCTCCCCATGGTTTAAGGGTAGTCAATTTGGGATGGGGCTCTATTAACTGGTATTTCGCATCAGATACCAGTCTTTATAGCCCCATCCTAGATTGACCGCTCTGCTATAGGGAATGTCGATAGCAAGGCATCTTTGATTGGTATCCCCGAATAGCGAGTGAAACTCCACCGTGACACAGTGGTGCTGTAGAATCCTTACAACACATCACACTATTACGTATCTAAAGGAGCACGATATGCGCGTCGACGAGGTTTTTAAGCAGGCGGCATCCCGGGGCACCGCGCCCGTTTCGTTTGAGATGTTCCCGCCTAAGGGCGAGCTTTCCCTCGACACGGCTCGCGAGGTGGCGGGCAATCTGTGCAAGCTTTCGCCGAGCTTTGTCTCGGTCACCTGCTCGGCCGGCGGCTCTGGCAACGGCGCCACCACCGCCCCCATCGCGCATATGATTTCGAGCGAATTCGATACGCCCTCGGTGGCACACCTTACCTGCGTGGGCCGCTCGCACGCCGATATCGCCGCCAAGATCGGCGAGTATCGCACAGCCGGCGTTGAAAACATCCTGGCCCTGCGCGGCGACCTGCCCGCTGGCGCGACTGAGGACGACAAGCCCGCCTCGGACTACGCCTACGCCCGCGACCTCATCCCCGAGCTCGTCGACGCCGGCTTTTGTGTGGGCGCCGCAGCCTACCCCGAGGGCCACATTGCCTGTGAGGACCTCAACGCTTCGGTCGAATACCTCAAGCAAAAACAGGACGCCGGCGCGAGCTTCTTTGTGACGCAGCTCTTCTTTGACAACGAGTGCTTCTACCGCTTCCGCGAGCTTGCCGACAAGGCCGGTATCACCGTGCCCATTACCGCGGGCATCATGCCGTTTATGGGCAAGTCGCAGATCAGCCGCATGGTCTTTATGTGCGGCGCATCGCTGCCCTCCCCCGTCATCAAGATTCTCGCCAAGTACGAGAACGATCCCGAGAGCCTGCAGGCAGCCGGTGTAGATTATGCCGCCCGTCAGCTTTGCGACCTCAAGGAGCACGGCGCCGCCGGTCTGCACCTGTACACTATGAATCGTCCTGCGATCGCCGCAACCATTATGGAGCGCTTGGGGTAATGGAAAAACCGCGCATCGATACAACCGCTGTCGAAGTGCCGGCCGACCTTGCGTCGCCGGCGCTTTATCGTATCGATGCTGCCCACCATCCCCGCGTCGACCGTGCCGAGATGTTGCGCTATCTGGGCTACGGCGGTCAGCAGATTGAGCCCGAGTTGTCGCAGCGTATTGAGCTTGTCGTTGAGCGTCTGGAGCTGGACATTGAACCCCGTGGCGTGCGCCGCGTGTTTGCCGTCGATGCCACGGACGTGGACGAGCAGGGCGAGCCCTGCATCCGCTTGGTCGGCACCAACGTTGATCTGCGGGGTCACGATATCTATCGACATCTCAAAGACGCCCGATTTGCCGCGCTCATGGCATGCACTCTCGGCATGGACGCCGAGCGTCGCCTGCGTACCACGGGAGCCCAGCAGCCCCTGGAGGGAGCCGTGCTCGACGCCGCATGCTCTGCCTATGTAGAAGCCGCCGTCGAGCAGATGGACCAGCGGGTTAAGGCTGCGGCCGCCGCACACGGACTCGCCGGTAACTGGCGCTTCAGTCCCGGCTACGGCGACTGCCCGCTTACGGCACAGCGCTCAATCGTGGACGCGCTCAACGCCACGCGGCTCATCGGGCTTACCGTCACGCCCACCAGCCTGCTCATGCCCACCAAGAGCGTGACCGCGGTGATCGGTCTGTTCGACGGCGAGGTCCACGACGCCCAGAGCCGCCCCACCTGCAATATCTGCCGCATGCGCGAGCACTGTCGCTTCCGCGCCGCCCACACCACCTGCTATTCGCATTCTGAATAAAATGTCAATTGATGGCACGGTATCGAGGGAATCTCGTCCGTAAGTAAGCGAATGTCCTCACAAACAAGTACCATAAGATGCCAAATAACAACTATCTGAAAGCCAGTACATGCACAACATTCTGCAGTTCTCGCCACAACTAACCGCACTTGAGTTTTTTTCAGGCATTGGCTTGGCTCGTGCCGGCATGGCAAAAGCCGGAATCAAAACAATCTGGGCAAATGACATAGACCATACTAAATGCGCCATGTACAGCCAGTGTTGGGGCGATGAGCATCTAGTCGAGCAGGATGTCCACACGCTCGACCCCGACCTAATACCCCAAGCCGACATCGCATGGGCGTCAAGCCCTTGCACAAACTTATCTCTCGCGGGAAACAGGGAGGGACTTATCTCTGGTAAAGAGTCCAGTGCGTTCTTTGGCTTTATTAAGGCCATCGAAGGAATGAGCGATCGTGCCCCGCGGGCACTTGTTCTCGAAAACGTCATCGGCCTTGCCACGTCTAATAACAGTGATGACTTTAGACTCGTTTGCCAGGAATTTAATCGTTTAGGCTATTCATGCGACGCTTATTTTATCGATGCACGGCACTGGCTTCCCCAGTCACGCCCACGCATGTTTGTCGTCGGATTAAAAAACCCTCTTCCCAACAGCCGACTCGATTCCTCGCTTCGACCTGAAAAGGTCTCCTGGATTCACTCCGACCCTTCACTCATTACGCACATCTCTCACCTAAACGAGCCGAGCCCACTTCGCATGACGGGCCTTGCAACGGTTGTTGAAGATATTCCCGAGGGCGACAAGCGTTGGTGGAACAAAAACCAAGTACAAGCATTTATCGACTCGCTTGCACCGCATCAAGCAGAGCGCCTTCAGCGCTTCTTAAATGCCAAAGAAAAAACTGTTCGCACTGCTTACCGTCGCACGCGATCAGGCGTTGTGCGCTGGGAAATCCGTGAAGAAGAAATTGCCGGATGTCTAAGAACGGCTCGCGGCGGCTCATCAAGACAGGCAGTCGTGATATGCGAAAACGGAAAGATAGAAGTTCGCTGGATGACTGGAACTGAATATGCCCGTCTCCAAGGTGCTGACTCATGTCAGTTTAGCGGCTTCTCGGATGCTCAGATTCGCTACGCATTCGGCGATGCAGTTGCCGTGCCAGTTGTCACTTGGCTTATAAAAAATGCAGTCAAACCCGCGCTTATGTCTTCAAGGAACGGAGTGAACAATAATGGAAATGACCAATTGCTCCTTGAACGAGCCCGATAAAGATATCTTGGATGCCATTGAACTCTGGTACGAATCCAAGCGCAGCAAGCGAGGCAATGTCAACCGTAACGTCATGGCGGTTGGTATAGGCATAAGCGAGCTGTTGCAAAACCGTTTTCCGCTCACCGACGATTATGTGCAATCGGACAAGGGGAGCCAAGTACGAGGCCTAAGTGGAGCATGCATCAAAACAGTTTTAGCCAGGCATGGGGAAACGCGTGCCTTCGCATCAGAGGGCGGCAGGACCTCACGCGGCACACTCCCGATGGCGCTTGAGCTTGCCACAATTATCAACTCTGCCCTACCCAGTGACACTTGCGAAGACGCTCGTCTTGAAGCTGCGAATGCAATCGCCAATTTCTTCGTCGAGCGAATCCAGGTCGATTTCTTTAACCGGCAGAGAATCAAAGTCGAAATTGATCTTCAAAAACCAATTTCTGTCATTGTCGATGATATCCTAGCCGAAGCAAGCCTACGGTCCGATAAGCCAACGGGTACCGTCGCACAGCACCTGGTAGGTGCAAAACTAGAGATGTTATTTCCAACCATAGAAATCGGAAAGGACAACTCAAACGCTGCCGACCAGCAAACAGACCGTTCTGGCGATTTCCAAATCAATGATGCTGCATTTCATGTGACTGTATCGCCAATGGCCAAATTGACCGATCGATGCCGAGATAACATTCGAAATGGCATTCGTCCCATCGTCGTTGTCCCCCACGATAAAGTTTCCTTCGCTTACGGACTGTTCGAAAGTGAGGGACTCGGCAATCGCGTACAGGTTATCGCGCTCGAATCGTTTATCGGCATCAATATTGAAGAATTATCGTTCTACAAGCGAGACCTAATTCGATTAAATGTCGCACGGCTTCTTGCCCACTACAACAAGCGAATCGAAGATATCGAGCCCGACAAATCTCTTCAAATAGAAATTCCTCAGTGGGCTCTAGACGAAATGGATGCACATGGCGAATAGCTCAAACATACTTATCACTCATGATCTGGACGGTACCGCGCTGGCGGCGCCTGTTGATGCCGCACGCCGCAAAGGCGCTGCATACAAGACGCGCACAATCGACGACCTTCGCATTAAGAACGATCGTCTGCGCGCCGCCATCGAGGGCACGGGACACCTGCTGTTCGACGGCGGCATGGGCACCATGCTGCAGGCGGCCGGCATGAAAGCCGGAGCCCTGCCCGAGCTGCTCAACTTTGAGGAGCCCCAGGTCATCACCGATATCCAGCGTCAGTACGTCGAGGCCGGCTGCGACGTGATCACCGCCAACACCTTTGGCGCCAACGCTCACAAGCTCGACGGCGCTGCCACCGTGGCAGACGTCTTTGCCGCGGCAGTCACCTGCGCCCGCGAGGCCGGCGCCCGCTACGTCGCCGGCGACATCGGCCCCATCGGCGCCCTGCTGCGTCCCCTGGGCACCCTCAGCTTTGACGAGGCCTACGACCTCTTTGCCGAGGAGGTGCGCGCCGGCGTCGCTGCGGGCGTCGACCTCTTTATTATCGAGACCATGACCGATCTTGCCGAGATCAAGGCGGCAGTCCTCGCCTGCCGCGAGAACTCCGACCTGCCCGTCTTTGCCACCATGACCTTTGAGGAAGACGGCCGCACCTTCTTGGGCACGAGCCCCGAGGTCGCCGCCATCACCCTCGACGCCATCGGCGCCGACGTCCTTGGCATCAACTGCAGCCAGGGCCCGGCCGAGCTCCGAGGACTCGCCGCGCGCATGCTCACCGTCACCGACAAGCCCGTTATGGTGCAGGCCAATGCGGGACTGCCCCGCGTGGACGACGACGGCAACACCGTCTTTGATATCCAGGCGCCCGAGTACGCCGCGGCCGTCGCCGGCATGATCAAGGATGGCGTGAGCGTCGTGGGCGGTTGCTGCGGCACCACGCCCGCGCACATGGCGGCCTTGCGCACGCTTATCGACAACCACACGCCCAGTCCGCGTCACCGCAAGCCCAGCATGTCGGTCACGAGCGCCCAGACGGTCGTGGACCTTCCCTGCGATGGCCACAAGATTGCCGTCATCGGTGAGCGCATCAATCCCACCGGCAAAAAGCGCCTGCAGCAGGCCCTGCGCGACGGCGATCTGGACTACGTCGTAAGTCAGGGCATCAGCCAGCAAGAACAGGGCGCCGATATCCTGGACGTTAACGTGGGCCTGCCCGAGATCGACGAGGTCAAGATTATCCAGCAGGCCACCGAGCAGCTCCAGGGCTCCACGCTCCTGCCGCTGCAGATCGACTCCACCGATCCCGCCGCTGTCGAGGCCGCCGTACGCCGCTATGCCGGCAAGCCCATCATCAACTCGGTCAACGGCAAGCAGCAGATCATGGATGAGATCTTTCCGCTGGTCGCCCACTATGGAACCAACGTCGTCGGCCTCACGCTCGACGAAGGCGGCATCCCCGATACCGCCGAGGCTCGCTTCGCCATCGCCGAGCGCATCGTGGCCGAGGCCGCCCGCTACGGCATCGGCCCGGACCGCATCCTCATCGACTGCCTGGTCATGACCGCCTCGACCAATCAACGCCAAGCCGAACAGATCCTGCGCGCCATGTCCCTGTGCAAGAAGCGTCTGGGCGTCAAATGCGCGCTTGGCGTGTCGAATATCAGCTTTGGCCTGCCCGCGCGCCCGCTGCTGGGCTCGGTCTTTTTGGCCGCCGCCTTTGGCGCGGGCCTGGACGCCCCCATCATGAACCCGGGCTCCAAGCGCTTTATGGACACCGTCTACAGCTATCGCGTCCTGAGCGTTGAGGACGAGGGCTCGACCGGATACATCGAGCGCTATGCCGGCTGGACCGATCCGTACAAGATCGCCGCCAACCCGGCAGCGGCTCAGGCCACATCGACCGACACCGTGCCCGCTGCTGGCACCGCTGGCACCGACGGCAACGACGACCCCATCCGCCACATGGTCGTCTCGGGCCGCAAAGGCGAGATCGCGGCCGAGACCGAGCGCCTGCTGGCCGACCACGACGCTATGGACCTCATCAACAACCACTTTATCCCCGCCCTCGATGAGGTCGGAGTCCTCTTTGACCAGGGAAAGTTCTTCTTGCCGCAGCTCATGGCCTCGGCCGAGGCCGCGCGCGTGGGCTTCGACACCATCAAGCGCCTGATGCCCGCCGGCGAGATTGCCGACAAGGGCAAGATCTGCGTGGCCACCGTTAAGGGCGATATCCACGACATCGGTAAGAACATCGTCAAGATGCTGCTCGACAACTACGGCTACACCGTCTTTGATCTGGGTCGCGACGTCGATCCGCAGGAGGTGCTCAAGACCGTCAAGGAGCGTGACATTAAGCTCGTCGGCCTCTCGGCGCTTATGACTACCACCGTCGTGGCCATGGAGGAGACCATCAAGCTGCTTCATGCCGAGGTGCCGGGCGTCAAGATCATCGTGGGCGGCGCCGTGCTCACCCCCGAATACGCCAAGCAGATTGGCGCGGACTACTACGCCAAGGACGCCGCCGAGAGCGCGCGTATCGCCGAAGAGGTCTTTGGGCAGTAACACAACGGAAACAACCGAGCACTAAAACGTGCCGCCCGCGCCCCCGGGCACGGGCGGCACGTTAAAATAGATAAGACTATGCTCGTTTTGGCAGATAGGAGCGCAAGGATGGCGATCACGCCCGCAGAAATCGCGGAAACCCGCGGCATGGTTGAGGAACAGAACCTCGACATCAGGACCATCACCATGGGTGTTTCGCTCATGGGTTGCGGTGACGAGAACCTCGACCGCATGTGCACGAAGATCTACGACCACGTGACGCACACGGCTGAGCATCTGGTCGAGACCGCCGAGAACCTCGAGCGCGAGTACGGTATCCCCATCGTCAACAAGCGCGTCTCCGTTACCCCGGTGGCGCAGATCGCCGCTTGCTGCAAGGATGAGGACCTCACCCCTATCGCGCACGCCCTCGACCGCGCGGCCGAGACGCTCGGCATCGACTACCTGGGCGGCTTCTCCGCACTCGTCCAGAAGGGCATCGGCGACGCCGATCGCCGCGTTATCCAGTCCATCCCCCAGGCGCTCGCTACCACCAGCCGCGTCTGCTCCAGCGTCAATGTTGCTAGCCTGCGCGCTGGCATCAACATGGACGCCGTGCTTATGGCGGCCCAGACCATCATCGATGCCGCTAGACTCACGGCCGACCAGGATTCCGTCGGCGCTTCCAAGTTTGTCTGCTTTGCCAACATGGTCGAGGACTCCCCGTTTATGGCGGGCGCCGTCCACGGCGGTGGCGAGGCCGACGCCGTCATCAACGTAGGCGTCTCGGGCCCCGGTGTTATGGCCGCAGCCCTGGAGACGCTGCCCGATTCCGCCTCGATGATGGAAGTCGCCGAAAAGATTAAGCAGACCGCCTTTAAGATCACCCGCGCCGGCGAGCTCATGAGCCGCGAGGCCGCCCATCGCCTGGGGGTCGAGAAGGGCATTGTCGACCTGTCGCTGGCCCCCACGCCTGCCATCGGTGACTCCGTTGCCCGCATCCTCGAGATCATCGGCGTGGGCACCTGCGGCGGCCCGGGCACGACCTGCGCGCTCGCCATGCTCAACGATGCCGTCAAGAAGGGCGGCGTCATGGCCAGCTCCAGCGTGGGCGGCCTCTCGGGCGCCTTTATCCCCGTGTCCGAGGACGCCGGCATGATCGCCGCCGTCGAGGCCGGTGCGCTTTCGCTCGAGAAGCTCGAGGCCATGACCTGTGTGTGCTCCGTCGGCCTGGACATGATCGCCATCCCCGGCGACACCCCAGTCGAGACCATCGCCGGCATCATCGCCGACGAGATGGCCATCGGCGTCATCAACAACAAGACCACGGCCGTCCGCGTGATTCCCGCCATCGGCAAGGGCGTGGGTGACTGCGTCGAGTACGGCGGCCTGTTCGGCCGTGCGCCCATCATGCCGGTGAACCCCAACGCCGGCACCGTGCTTGCCCACCGCGGTGGTCGATTCCCGGCGCCGCTGAACTCGCTGAAGAACTAGCCTAGGGATACGAGGCGAGGAGCCCCGCCGCCGGGCGGCAGACATATAAGGTCGCCTGCTCGGACAGTCCTGACTCGCACGGAGAG
>NZ_QSGH01000012.1:0-70630 GCF_003468085.1 Collinsella sp. AM41-2BH | reverse complement strand
AACAGCATTGCCCAGTTGACAAAACTATAGGAACACCCCCCGTTTTCACGAAACGGGGGGCGATTTTGTTGCTCCGGACGACTTTAAAATGATACCCAGAACAAGTTTTTTCAGATAATCGATAGTGAGGCTCCAGTCGCTAAGCACACCCGCTTTGATAAACAGCTTTATCAGGGACTTTAGTAGGTAAAAATCGGTCTCTATGTGCCGAATGTAAGTTGACTGTCTATTTTCCGAAACAACTTATTCTAGATAGCATTTTTAGGGTCCCTCCAAGGCAAAATTGAAGCCTTTTTGCGACCAGAACTCTAGCTCGCGCTACCGTTTACCCACCGCGCGACTACATTCCCGCCCAATCGATAAAAATCTCCTCACGAAGCCGCCGTTCGAGCTCCTGCTGTCGCGGCGTCTTGTCTTTCAGCGGCACATCGAGATAGGACATGATGAGCTCCATCACCACGCGGAAGGCATCGAAGTCGGCCAGCTGACCATAGGTCATCAGAACGACGGGATATCCCATGGCTTGCAAGGCCGTCGTTCGATCGGAGTCCGAGATCTTGGATTCAATGGATCCGTGAATGGCTTTACCTTGGCATTCAACCAGACACTCTCGACTGCCGTCCTTATTTGCCAGCAGGATATCGGCATAGCGCCTATCAAGCCCCGAAATCAGGCGGGCGCTGCGCGTCATACGAATCTCAACGTTATTGGTAAGGCTCAGCCCTTCGCCGCCGCGCAACCTCGTAAGGCCAAATAGCATCGAAGCCTGGACCTCGAGCGGCGATGCTGCCACCCCCGTAATGCATTTCGCGGCTCGTATGAACGATTTAGCGCCGCGGAGCCCCCGGACCTTATCGACGAACTCTGTAAGCTCAGAGAGCTCGATCAAGGGAGGTCGTTTCCACAAGTCCGTTGGATTCCCCGAGACATCCTTTACGTTTTCCCAGCCCGACCGTGCGTCACTCCATCGGCTCCCATATGCCTGCTCAAGTGCCGACTTTACCTGAGGCGCAATCTTGCACACGGCAAAGGTGCCGCACATCTCATACATGCACATGATTAAACGCTCGTTTGAGACCGAGGAAGCCAGGGTCAGCAGGGTAAAGAGCGGGGACGCAACATCGAGGCCAAACTCCGTCTGCCGCACGGAATCAAACGGCCTCTCCCCGTTCCAAACATGCCTGACAATGCGATCGCCCTTACGTCCACAGCTGCCCTGCGCCAACACGTGTAACGGGGTGCCCAGGAAATGCGTGACGAGCGGATGCTCACATAGGTGCTCCCTGCGCGGATCGTCCGCAGAATCGGGCAGGTCCGGCATTATTGCCAAGACCTGTGGAGGTATCCGGTGATACCGAAAGGCAGATATGTCGCACAGCATGTCGTCCATGAAGGGTACGTACCCGCTGCGTCGCTTGTGAACCCGCTCGGACGGCAAACGCGCTGGCTCGGCCTGCGAACGGTAAATACTGCCACGCCCACGTCGCGGATCTCTCAGGAGGCTTACAATCGGTTTGGAAAGCAAACTGATTGTGAGGTTGCATATGGTTGATGAGAACTTTGCCTGGCGGCTTGCGCAGGAGCTCGTGCGGATCGACAGCTCAGACCCGGGCGCGTATGAGGATGAAATTGAGCGCTTCATTAAGAGGCTCATTGAGCAGCAGCTGGCACAACTTGATAGTTCTGCGCTCGATGCCGTGCAGATTGAGGAGCTCGAAGTGCTGCCCGGGCGCCGCAACCTTAAAGTCACCGTGCCGGGCCAAAGCGACGAGCCGCGGCTGATCTATATCTGCCACATGGATACCGTCACCTTGGGCGATGGCTGGGACGCAGACATCGCACCGCTTGGGGCGGTTGTGCGCGACGATAAACTCTATGGCCGCGGTGCCTGCGATATGAAGGGTGGCCTGGCCTGCGCCATTGCCGCACTGGTCCATACGCTCGAGCGCGTGGCGGCGGATGGCGCGCTGCCACGCCGCGGCTTTTCGCTCATCTGCTCGGTCGACGAGGAAGACTTCATGCGCGGCTCAGAGGCCGCGATCGATGCTGGCTGGGTCGGCTCGCGCGAATGGGTGCTGGACACCGAACCCACCGACGGACAGATCCAGGTGGCGCACAAGGGTCGCACGTGGTTCGAGATTGAAATGGCTGGCGTGACGGCGCATGCGAGCCAGCCTTGGAAGGGCGCGGATGCCGTCGCCGCCATGGCCGAGGTCGTGTGTTCGCTTCGTCGCGCGTTTGCGGCGCTGCCCGCGCACGATGAGCTGGGGCCTTCGACCATCACGTTTGGCCAAATCGAGGGCGGATATCGCCCCTACGTCGTACCCGACCGCGCCAAAGTTTGGGTCGACATGCGCCTGACCCCGCCGACCGATACGGCCGCCGCAATCAATATGGTCGAGCATGCCATCGCCGTCGCCGAAGCCACCGTTCCCGGTTGCCATGGCAGCTACACCGTGACGGGCGACCGCCCCGCCATCGAGCGCGATCCGGTCTCTCCCCTTCTAGCTGCACTCAAGTGCGCAGCAGACGATGTAACGGGCACGGATACGACCGTCGGCTTCTTTACCGGCTACACCGACACCGCCGTCATTGCCGGCAAGACGGGTAACCGTAACTGCATGAGCTATGGCCCAGGCTCGCTCGCGCTCGCCCACAAGCCCAACGAATATGTGCCCCACGCCGACATCGTTCGTTGTCAGCAGGTGCTAATCGCGCTCGCCGATAACGTGCTCTGGGACGCGAGCGGCCAAGTTGGGGCATAATAAGCCGCGAACAAACCGACTCGTGCGTTAGGACCGCCCCATGAAAGCACTTCCGTTTCCCTGCATCCGCCCGGCTCAGGACCGCGTGCTCGAGGCACTGCCTGCAATGGGCAGCATCCTGAGCGGCAACGATGCTCTGCGCGGAGCCATTGCCGATGGTCTGATGCTCAAGGATCCAGGCGCGGCGTATTACGTGTACGAATGCTCGGGTGAGCCGGGACGCGTGACGGGTGTCGTGGCGATTTGCCCGGTTAACGTGCTGACGGGCGGCGACGAGGCTGCCGCCGAGAGCATCGACGCACTCGCCACCGCGCGCGCGATCGCCGAGCTCAAGGTGCAGCCGCGCCCCGTGTCGCTCGCCTACGAGGCGTCGCCCGTCATGGATATCATTTTGAGCGCTGCCAAAGAGGGCGCATCGCTCTACGCCGTCACCGATCCCGCGGGCGTCACACATCGCGTGTGGGAGGTCAAGCGCGAGGACGCCGTTGCCGCCATCCGTGCCATGCTCGATCAGGCGCCCGACCCGGTGTTCGCCGGTGACTCCGCCTATGTCGCCGCACTGGCTGGGGCATCGCAGATTCTGGCCGACGAGGCCCGCGCTGCCGGCGCCTACTCTGGCAAAGAGCCGTTCAACTTTGCTGTAGCCGTGCTGTTCCCCGCCGCGCAGGTCAGCGGCAGCGCGCCGCAGGTTCCGACGGGTCTGCTCACTCACCAGGTCTCACGGTTCTAGCGAACTCAAACGCTAAGCTGGAAAACCCAGCATCCAAACAAACAAGGGGCGGAGATGCAGCAAACGCATGCACCTCCGCCCTTTTCGCATCAAACAATTACGCCGGTAAACCGGGCCGCAACGTCAGCGTTATCCACGCTGCGGACCTGCCGCCGCCACGAGCGGCTCTAGCCCCAGCTCGCGCGCGTAGTCTTCCTGCGTAAAGACTTCGACCAGTTCAAACGTATCGGCCGCATCGTCAAACGCAAAATGCAGCACTGAGCAGTTGCCCGGCACGCGTTCGCGCTCGTCGGCCGCCGCGCCCCGCACGTGGTCCAAAAACTCCTTGATGGCCGACCCGTGGCTCACCGCGAGCACGCACGTATGGTCCGGACGCTGCATAAGATCGGTCAGCGTCGCCACCATGCGCGTGCGCACCTGGATCTGGCCCTCGCCGCCAAACTGCCGATAGAAGTCGCGCCACGGGCGCTCGGGCATAAGCATCACGCGCTCGGCCTCAAAGTCGCCAAAGAACCACTCACGCAGGCCGTCCAGGCGCTCGTACGTCATGCCCGACCACAGGTTGGCGATGGTCTGTTCGGTGCGGTGCAGCGTAGAGGTGTAGGCGTGGTCGGGCTCAATGCCGCGCGCACGCAAGAACATGCCGGCACGCGCCGCCTGATCGCAGCCCAGCTGTGTGAGCGGCGAGTCACTCCACCCCTGAATGATACGCTTAAGGTTGAATATCGTCTGTCCATGACGGACCAGATACAGATCTTTATTCATAGGGGTCCTTTCGTTCGTTACCAACCCAAGAGCGAAAACGCCCCGTCGCAATAGCCAAAATGAAGCACGGCACCGTTGTCGGGTAGCTCTCCCCCGCCAGTCACATACTCAAGAAACTCCTGGCAGGCTGAGCCGTGGGAAACCGCCAGCACGCAGTCGTGCTGCGGCCTGGCCATGATGCGGGACAGCGCCGCGACCATGCGCGACTGAAGCTGCACTTCCGACTCGCCGCCAAAGGCCACCGGATAATCACCCCAGGGCTGCGGCGGCATCTCGCGATTTGATGTGCCCTCCAGCGAGCCAAAATGCCACTCACGCAGGTCATCGACCAGCTCAATGGAACGGCCCTCGCCAACGATAAGCTCGGCCGTATGCCGCGCCCGGCCCAACGGCGAGGAATACACATGATCAAAGACCACGCCACGCGCCGCAAACGCCGTACGCGCCGTCAGCGCCTGCTCGCGCCCGCGCGTCGTAAGCGGCGAATCGTGCCAGCCCTGCAAAATGCTCTGCACATTGAGCTCAGTCTGCCCATGCCGCACCAAATACAGATCTGCCACACACCCTCCCCTCGTACCACCACAAAGGGGACAGGAGCCTTTGTGGTGATTTTGCCGCCGGATTGCACCGCGGCGACGCTCAACTACACCAGCACGTCGGCGAGCGAACGCTTGGGTACGTGGTGCACCCGCGCCTCGTCGCGCCAATAATTGATGGAGCCGTCGGGGTTGGAATCGATCGCATCGATCACCTGTGTCTCGGCCGGAACGCCAAACGCCATGATCAGCTTGAGCTCATACTTGTCGTTATCGAGCCCCATAGCATCGATCGCATGGGGCGTAAAGGCCTTGAACATGCAGGCTGCCACCTCGGGCGTGGCGCTGCGGGCGGCGAGCATCATCGTCTGCGCGGCAATGCCCGTGTCGACCTCGGTAATGGGAGCGGCAGGCTTGCCCGGAACGGCGCGCTCAGCCAGAATCGCGATGTAGCCGGTCGGGCGCTCGCCCTCAGCAGGACCCGGCCAATCCTTAAGTGCGCCGGCCCATGCGAGCTCGTCAAATACACGCGCGCAATCCTCGGCACCGCTCACCACATGAAGACGAAGACGCTGAGCATTGGCACCACACGGGGTCAGGTGCGCCAGCTCCGCCAACTCGAGCAAAAACTCGCGCGGCACGCGCATAGACTCGTCAAAGCGGCGGCACGTGCGGGCGCGGCGGACCAGCGCGTCAAACGTGTCCAGGCCGAGCTTTTCGCAACCTTGCTTTGCCATCGACTCAGCGCCTACCGGCGCCGCGGGAACTGTTTCGTTCATAGGAACCCCCAATTAAAGTCAATTGTTCTTAGGAAAATCTAACCTAAAACGTAGGCAATTTCACACAGCCGAACAATGTTCCACAGCTGTTGAATATCCCACATCCAAACGGGAACAAAGGTAACAATTCGGGAAGATGGGACGGCATTTCGCCCTCCCCGCCCCATGCAGCGGCGCCCTTGGGCGATACTGGTTGCAAGACATACGGCTTACGCCGCGCGGAAAGGAGACATCATGGGCATCTTTAAGAACGATGATAAGCAATCGAGCCAGTTTGGATTTGACGAGAAAAGCATGGCGGGCAAAGCCGTCAAGGCCGTACGCTGGATCTACGCCATCACGGGCGTCGTGGCGCTCATTGCTGGTATCGCGCTGCTTTTTGCACCCGCCAAGTCCCTCGTCTTTTTGACGACCGTCCTGGGTTTTTACTTTGTAATCACTGCTGCCATCAGACTGTTCACTGCCATTTTTGAGCCGCTGCTGCCCACCGGCTGGCGCGTGACGAGCATCATCTCCAACCTACTCATTATCTTGGGCGGCGTCATAATCCTGCGCAACCAGGCCTTCTCGACCGCGACGCTCACCACGATGGTGGTTATCGTGGCCGGCTTTGGCTGGATTGTCGAAGGTGTCATGTCCATTCTGGAGTCCGAGCTTTCGTCCAACCGCGCCCTCGCCATCCTGAGCGGCGCACTTTCCATCATCGCCGGCATGTTCGTGTTTATCTATCCGCTGTGGTCGGCCAAGATGCTCGTCATCTTTAGCGGCGCCGCGCTGCTGGTGTTTGGCGTAACGCTGATTGTTCGCGCTATTCAATTTGGCAAACTGGTGCACTAGATGCCGCGAACGCTCTTTATTGATGCCGACGCCTGCCCGGTCACGCGCGAGTCGATTGACTGCGCGCGGCGGGCGGGCGTCGCCGTTGTTATCGCCGGCAACAGCACGCAAAACCTGGAACGGCACATTCGCCGCGACGACCCGCGCGATGCCGAGCACGCGCGACGCGGCTTTTGGGTCACGACGCTCGACGTGAGCGTGGGCGCCGACAGCGCCGACTTTGCCATTGTCGAACGCCTGCAGGCGGGCGACGTGGTCGTGACGCAGGACATTGGCTTGGCGAGCATGGTGCTCGGGCGCGATGCCGCCGCTATCGGTGTGCGCGGGCGCGTCTACGACAAAGCAACCATCGACATGCAGCTGTTTATTCGCCACGAGGAAAAGAAGGTGCGCCGCGCCGGCGGACGCACTCGCGGGCCGGCGGCATTTACCAGCGAAGACCGCGCCCGCTTTAAACGCAACCTCACCGAGTTGCTGCACTAACCAAGGTAGATTTTTGAGACATGCCTAAAATCTACCTTTTTGTTTTGAGCGGTGTGAGCGCTCGGAATCCATGGCTCAACAAAAAACGGGCTTCAAAATGCCATGCGTCGCCGCATTGCGCAGGCGCTGAGCATGGCTATTTGAAGCCCATTTTTTAGGCCTACTTAGAGGCCAACGGCGGAGAGGATGAGGCCCCAGCCAGCGCCGATGACGTACATCATGATCAGGAACACGGCATTTTCGCGGGCGCTGCGGTTGGTGCGGAACAGCACCAGATAACCCACGCCGGCGGAAATGAGCGTGCCGGCGAGCATCGGCGCCAGTTGCAGCGCGCCTTCCAGATACAGCTGTGTAATGACCACGCTCGCCGAGCAATTGGGAATCAGCCCGACAAGCGCCGAACCCAGGACAGCGAGTGTCTCGTTGCCGCGCAGGAACTGCTCGATCGCGGACTCGCCGAACGTCTCGAGCACGGCGACCAGAATCAGCGTCACCAGAAAAATGAATACCGAGACCTGCACGGTGTGCGAGATCGCACTGCGGATGATCGACAGGACAGGCGTCCCTTCGTGGGAGTGAGAGTGACCGTGACCATCATGGTGTTCATGTTCGCCCTCATGACCGTGATCGTGGCCATGTCCGTGTTCGTGCTCGTCTTCGTCTTCATCACATCCGCAATGGTCGCGCTCGCACAGCTCGTGGATGTGGTCGGCGCTCACGCCCGCCTCGGCCACCTCGTCGATGATGTCACCGCCGCTGCGGTCGTCGTGCGCGCAGTTCACGTGGGCCGGATTGGCCGCGGTTCCCAGCACGGTACGGCGAATCGCCGCGTGCGCGCGGGCGTTACGGCGCAGGCCGCGAATGGCAGCGTCCACGATAAAACCCGTGACCAGTGCGATCAGCGCTTTCGAAGCCAAAAGCATCGCCATAGTCTGCACGGGAACCTGCTCGGCAAGCAACAGCGGCAGCATCTCGTCGGAGGTCGAAAGGAACACCGCCACCAACGTGCCCAAGGTCACGACACGGCCGGCGTACAGCGTGGCCGCCATGGCCGAAAAGCCGCACTGCGGCACCATGCCCAGCAGCGAGCCAACCACGGGACCCGCAGCGCCGGCGCGCTTGATAGCGCCGTTGACGCGGTCGCCCGCAACGTGCTCAAGTGTCTCGAGAGCAAGATACGTCACCAACAAAAACGGCACCAGCGACAGCGTGTCCTTGCCGGCGTCGAGCAGAATATCAATCAGTAAATCCATGACGGATGGAACCTTTCGTGTCTTTCGGCAGCATTGTAAAAGTCCTAGCGGTCAACTAGGGTATTGTAGTTGTCCCGGGCGCGGTGCCAATAGTTGCCTATGGTAAACTATCATCTCGCCATAACTCAGTAACCTCGAGCCGCACAACGCGGCCCGTCCAAGGAGTAGCATATGAACGTATCGCAAGCACTCGAATACGAGCGCCAGCCGTTTATCCCCATGTTTATCTACGGCGACCACGGCGCCATGGAGTCCGAGCGCCAGAAGGGCGAGGAGGCCCTCAAGGTGCTCGAGACCGAGTACTTTACTGCCGAGGGCGACCCCGGCTTCGACTTTGCCACCGTGCGCGACCTGGCCGACCGCAACCGCGACCTGTGCGACCAGATTGGCGAGGCGCGTCTGCGCAACGTGACGCCCGCGACGCTCTCGCGCGGCCTGTCCGATGCCGACACCTGCGCCGCCATCGGCAAGATGCAAAAGCGCACCGCCGCGTCCGTTATGCGCGAAATCCGCGGCGACCGCGACGCGCTCGGCGTGGCCTACGCCCGCAAGCCCATCCAGGGCACCGTGCTCGGTATCGACATCGAGACCACCGGCCGTGCACCCGAGCGCGGCTATATCATCAACGTGGGCTGGGAGATCATGGAGCTCACCAGCGACGCCGTCCCGCATGACGCCGAGGCACACTACTGCGGCCTGCCCGACATCTACCGCGGCGAGGATGTGCCGTTGTCGAATATCCACCACATCACCTGGGACGACATCGACGGCAAAAAGCCGTTCCGCGAGAACAAAGAGCTGCAAAAGCAGCTGCTCAAGCTTATGAAGAAGTACCCGTACATGGCACACAACGCCGCCTTTGAGGACAGCTGGTTCAAGATCCACCTGGACGGCTACGCCGAGGCACGCCGCGCCGGCAAGATCATCGTCATCGACTCGCGCCAGATCTGCCGCAGCCTGGACGCCGACGTGCGCTCGCTCCCCCGCGAGTCCGCCCCAGCCGCGCTCGAGAACTGGGCGCGCCGCCGTGGAACCCTCGCCGCCGACGCCAACGAGCAGCACCTGGGCTTGGACGACACCGACCTCATGCTCCGCACCGTCCAAGCCGAGTTCAACCTCAAGAACCTATTCGCGAAATAACCGATCCATCTGCGGGAGCGCCTGCCAGGCACAGCGCAATCCGTCTGGGCACACCGGCACGCAGTAAACTAGGGCGCAGCCTTATGGCTGCACCCTAGTTTTCATCAAAACGGGCAAATACGCGTGCTTCACATAGTCGGCAGGTTGGCCCACCTACATTTTTCGAGTTGTTCGGCCAGCTGAACCACTAGTCAAGGCCCCTTGAACCGCAATCGAGCGCTATAGTCGCCCCAATTTCGCAACCAAGCCCTATAAATCTACCTGAATCAATTCGAATAGGACGTTGCGATCGCACCATTCGTATAGGATAAGGCCGAATAACTCAAATTATGTTGGTGAGGCATCTGAGCGGTCGGCAAAAACGCTTAGAAGCTACGAATCCGCAACTAAAGTTCACCAAAATGGGGCAGCCGACAGAAACCTCCCCAGCCGAAGCTGCCCCCCTCAATACGACAGCTCAAAAACCCACCGTTCGCAGAAGATAAGCCGCGCCCCAATACCGTTGCCCGAAGTTTCGAGCGTATATGGCGTCCGCTATGCCATCATGCGCGTATGGGAATCGTTCTGTCACATACCACGGCACGCGCTGTATACCAAACAGTCAACTCGCTCGCAAGCCACGCGACCGATCCCATATCTATGGAAAAGATCAAGGTGTCTGCGCCGACCACGTCCAACCTGGAAGCGGCGCGAGCATGGCTCAACAGAAAGAATGTCGATTCTGAAAGCATCCATGTGCTGACGTTTTCCAATAATGCCAAAAGGCACCGCAAGGGCTGCATCTGCCACTGCACGCGCTATACGTTTGATGCAGAAAGCTACCTAGAACTCGAGCCGAACGTCTACATCGTCGATATCAAGCTGTGCGCGTTAGAAGCAGCAGCCGACCTCAACCTTTCGGAGCTCGTTGAGTATTACTTTGAAATCTGCGGCTCCTACGCGCTTGGAACGTCCGACGAAACTCAATATCGCGAGCGCCCAGCCCTAACCAGCGTTGAAGAGCTCAGAGCCTTCTTTTCAGAGGCATCGGGGTATCGTGGATCTAATAAAGCACTTAAGGCACTTTCTTATGTACGCGAAGGCTGTCGCTCCCCACTCGAAACGGCGTTTGTCATGATGCTGACAATGCCCAAGTCAATGGGTGGCTTAGCCATACGCGCTATCAAAACGGACTATCCGATCCCAGTCCCCAAAAGATACGCCGCCCTAACGCGACGGACGGTTTTCTACCTCGACGCGCTGCTCGAAAATTCGATGACCGATATCGAATACAACGGCTTTTACCACGACGAGCCCGAACAGCAATCAATTGACGAGGAACGCCGAAACACGCTGCGAAACATGGGATATGCCGTTATCACAGTTAGTCGTCATTCGTTTTTCAAGCAGTCCGCTTTTAGGCGGGTCATGGAAGCGATTCGCATTCGCGAGAAGATATGGCCCGGTCGACTCCCGGATAACTTCGCCATCCTGCAAGAAACTCTTCGTCAATTTGTCTTGCGGCGCTACTTCGAATACGGTCGCCGCGTCCTGGAGACACTCAAAGAAGAAGAGGCCGCCAAGCGCGAAATTGCAAGCCAATATCCGCAAGCTGATGACCCGAGCATCAACGATGTGCCAGAACCCGACGACATGCAACACGTCGGGGCCCTTGCTGAGGAAATCAATGGGCCTTGGGAATGCGACATGTTCGCAAAAATCGATGAAAACCGCACGGAAGACGACACGATTATTGATCTAATTGAGAATTCGCTCTTCTAAAGGCGATCTCTGCGGATGTCCACCTACATTTTTCGACTTATTCGGCCACCGATGTGCCAGATTGGCTGCAGCAATGCTCAATATAACTTTAGATAAAACTGATTCTGCAGGAACTCCCGTAGAGGAAGAACTGATTCTCGCGGTATTTAACACGATAAAGTACAAATATGAACAGTTCTAATGCTTCTCAAGGTGGCTTTCTTAGCATGCTGGCCGAACATCTCGAAATATGTTGGCGAGCATTGCGTCGATGTCTCCCAACCCGCAGAAAATCGCAGAGGCGGCAAGCAGTCATCGAAATTAACGTAAATTGTATTGACATATGAACATGCGCTCATATAATCGGAAGTAAATTATATGAGCGCATGTTCATATGAAAGGATGTTGCAATGAGCAGCCACGCTGATGAAACAAAGACTGGCATCGAGGCCACCGAGCCGATCGTCCCCACCACCTGCTCGCCCGAGGACCTTCCCGACGAGGAGCTGTTGTACGACCTGGCCGACCTGTTCAAGGTCTTCAGCGACACCACACGCATCAAGATCCTCTATGCCCTCATGGGCCGCGAGCTCTGCGTGGCTGACATCGCCGAAGCGACCGCAACCTCGCAGTCGGCAGTATCGCACCAGCTGCGCACGCTTAAGCAGTCGCACCTGGTCAAGTTCCGCCGCGACGGCCGCAACATTCTCTACTCGCTCGCCGACGATCACGTCTACACCATGCTTAACCAGGGCATGAGCCATATCTGCGAATAGCAATCAACCACGGTATCAGCGCGGCCGGCACCCAGACCGCTAACACAGGGAAAGGAACCCACCATGAAAAAGCAGTTCAAGCTCGACGAGATCGATTGCGCCAACTGCGCGCGCGAGCTTCAGGACGAACTTGCCAAGCTCGAGGGCGTCAAATCCGTTTCGGTCAACTTTATGACCCAGAAGCTGACGCTCGAGGCCGACGACGCCAAGTTCGACGAGGTCCTGGACCGCGTCGTTGAGTTCACCGCCGACGCCGAGCCGGACTGCGAGATCATTCTCTAACCCGCGCATACGTTGACCTGCGAGGCCGCGCTTGCCGCGGCCTTTGCTCGCGAAATTATATGAGCAAGTGTTCATACACTCAAATGGGAGGTTTGAATCATGGCAGCCGCCGATCCCAAGAAGAAAAAGAAGAAGCGCAAGAAGAAAGAGTCCCTTGAGCATAAGCGCAACCGCATCCTGGTAGCACTGGGCATTTTTGCCGTTGTTTATGCCCTCGACGAGCTCGGCGCCCTCGCTATCGCATTTGGGGAGCCCGGCAACATCTACGCCAGCTTTGTGCTGTTCCTCGTGCCGTTTTTGATTGCCGGCTACGACGTACTGCAAAAGGCATTCAATAACATCCGCCGCGGCAAGGCCTTCGACGAGAGCTTCCTCATGGCCGTCGCGACCATCGGCGCGTTTGCCATGGTGCTCTTCCCCGACACCGACCCGCACATGGCCGAAGGCGCCGCTGTCATGCTGTTCTACCAGGTCGGCGAGTTGTTCCAGGCATACGCCGTGGGCAAGAGCCGCAAGTCGATCAGTGCCATGATGGACATCGCGCCCGACTACGCTAACGTCGAGCAAGCCGACGGCACACTCGAACAGGTCTTTCCCGATGACATCGCCGTCGGCACCGTGATCGTGGTCAAGCCCGGCGAGCGCGTGCCTATCGACGGCGTCATCGTCGAGGGCGAAACCCAGCTCGACACCGCCGCACTCACGGGCGAGTCGGTCCCCCGCCCGGCCAAGACCGGCGACGATATCATCAGCGGTTGCATCAACATGACGGGCCTCATCCACGTGCGCACCACCAAGCCCTTTGGCGAGTCCACCGTCGCGCGTGTTCTGGAGCTCGTGGAAAATGCCAGCGAAAAGAAGGCGCGCACCGAGAACTTCATCACGCGCTTTGCCCGCGTCTACACCCCCGCCGTCACTGGCGCTGCCGCGGTGCTCGCGCTTGGCGGCGGCCTGGTGACTGGCGCTTGGTCCGATTGGATCCTGCGCGGCCTGACCTTCCTGGTCGTCAGCTGCCCGTGCGCCCTCGTGATCAGCGTACCGTTGAGTTTCTTTGGCGGAATCGGCGGCGCGTCCAAGCTGGGCGTTCTCATCAAGGGCTCCAACTACCTCGAGACGCTCGCCGACGTGGACACCGTCGTCTTCGACAAAACGGGCACCCTCACCAACGGCACGTTCTCAGTCGTCGCGGTGCACCCCGAGGCTGGCTATACCGAGCAGTCGCTGCTCGAAGTCGCAGCCCTTGCTGAATCGTTCTCTGATCACCCCATCGCGCAGTCCGTGCGCGACGCCTACCAGGGCGAGGTCGACCCCAAGCGCGTGAGCGACTCCGCCAACGACGCGGGCCACGGCGTGACGGCAACCATCGACGGCAAGCACGTCGTCGTCGGCAACGCCAAGATGCTCGCCGCGGCCGGCGTTGAAGCACCGGACTGTGAGGTTGCCGGCACAATCCTCCACGTGCTCGTGAACGGCGTGTATGTCGGCCACATCGTGATTGCAGACACCGTTAAGGCCGATGCCGAGCAAACGATTCGCGACCTGCATGCCGCCGGTATCAACCGAACCGTCATGCTCACGGGCGACCGCGAGGAGGTTGCAGCGTCTGTGGCCAAGCAACTCGGTCTCGACGAGTTCCACGCGCAGCTCCTGCCGGGCGACAAGGTCGAGCGCGTTGAGGCGTTGCTCGCGGCCGAAAGTGGCAAGGGCAAGCTCGCCTTTGTCGGTGACGGCATCAACGACGCGCCTGTGCTTACGCGCGCCGATGTGGGCATTGCCATGGGTGCCATGGGCTCGGACGCCGCGATCGAGGCCGCCGACGTGGTGCTGATGGACGACAAGCCGTCCAACATTTCCCGCGCGATCCGCGTGGCGCGCAAGACCATGACGATTGTTTGGCAGAACATTATCTTTGCGCTGGGCATTAAGCTGCTGATCCTTGTGCTGGCAGCGCTGGGCATCGCCAATATGTGGCTTGCCGTCTTTGGCGACGTGGGCGTGGCGATCATCGCTATCCTGAACGCCATGCGCGCGATGGGTGTCAAGAACCTGTAGCGCCTGTGGTCCCTCCGGCCGGGACCGGGCTTGGTTTTGAAAACGTCCTCGACCAATGAAGCGCCCCCGTTCTGCTCCTTCGGAGCTACGAACGGGGGCGCTTCTGGTCTGCGGAGTGTTTTCAAAAACCAAGCCCGGTCCCGGCCTGCGGTAACGTTGCTGGCGGTTCTTGGGCATCGCTTGCTGGCGGGGGTCCTTGTCTGAGTTGGACTTGGTTGGCGGGGCTACTGGTCCCGGTCGCTGTCCCGTCCCAGCATCGCCCTCAGCTTCTCGAAGCTTTCCTCGCTCAGGCAGTGCTCCATGTGGCAGCCCTCTTGCGACGCGACCTCAGCCGAAACACCCGCATCCTCCAGCAGCCCCACGAAAAAGCAGTGACGCTCCCACATTTGGCGAGCGACCTCCAGACCACGCTCCGTCAGATGAACGTCGCGCTTGCCCATTTCGACATAGCCGTTGCTTTCCAACGTCGCCATGGCCTTGGAAACGCTCGCCTTGGTTACGCCGAGGTACTCCGCAACGTCGATCGAGCGCACGATGCCCTGACGTTCCGATAGAACGTAGATCGATTCGAGATAGTCTTCTCCGGATTCACGCAGGGCCATGGGCCGCCTTTCGCGATGGCTTCTAGTTAGCCTTTGGATACTTTCCTTGGCTTACTTTACCGCAAAAGTTGACCATGTCTTACTGCATTGACCAAAAAGTTAGCCGCGTTTCACAAAACGTGCGAGATGAAAACAAAATGGGAACGCCCCGCAAGGAGTGTCCCCAGCTGCCGGCAGATAAGGAGCGTCCCCAAGTGCCGGGTCGCAGCTACACGAGGCCAAAGTGCTTCGCGGCGTTGTAGATGCCGTCGTCATCCACGGCGGTCGTTACGTAGGTCGCCGCGGCCTTCACGGTATCCTGCGCGTTGCCCATGGCCACGCTCGTGCCCACGGCGGCAAACATCGACAGGTCGTTCTCGCCGTCGCCAAAGGCAATCGCCTCGCTCGCGTCGATACCAAGCCGCTCGAGCGTCGCCGCCACGCCCAGGTCCTTGCCGCCGTTAGCGGGAATAATGTCGCAGAACAGGTCGCACCAGCGTGTAGTGAGCGAATGCGACACCGCATCAGTCACGATATGCTCGTCGGCCGGGTCCACAAAGGCGCAGAACTGGTAGACTGGCGCGTCAAAGGCGTGCTCAAACGGTTCCTCGTGGTAGACAATCCCCGCGTTGCTCCCGGCCGTCACCACGCGCTCGGACAGGCGGTTCACAAACGAGTTCTCGCCCTGCATGCACAGCGAGTCGTAGCGCCCCTCGGCCACCTGGTCCACGATCACCGCGACGTCGTCCGGATCGATCGGGCAGCTGCGGTAAACCCCCTCGGCATCAAAGCAGTGCTGGCCCGAAAGCGTAATGTACGCATCCCAACCAAGATCGAACAGCCAATCGGGCATCTGATAGGTCGGGCGACCCGTGGCGATCACGCACGCAATCCCCTGCTCATGAAAGCTGTCGAGCACCTGCTGCGCCGACGCCGGAATCCGATGGGTCTTAAAGCTCAGCAACGTGCCGTCGATATCGAAAAACGCGGCCTTGATCATCCTCGCCTACTCCTCGCCCTCGAGCTTCTCGCTCGCCTCGAGCCACGCCATCTCCAACTCGTCCATGGCGGCGTGGGCCTCGTCGATCTTTGCCTGCTGCTCGCCCAGCGCCGTGTAATTGGTGGGGTCGACCTGCGCCATCGCAGCCTCGGCCTCCTCCACGCGAGCGCGCTGCGTCTCCATCTTGCGCTCGAGCGAGCTCACCTCGCGGCGGAGCTTCTGGCGCTCGGCGTTGGAAAGACCGTTGGGCTGCCCGCTCGACTTGGGCTTTTCGGCCGCAACCGCTGCGGCACCGGTGTCGAACGTGCCGGTCTTGGCACTCGGTGCGCCCACGGGCTCGCCCTCGGCCGTGGCGTTGCACAGGCGCAGGTACTGGTCCACGCCGCCGGGCATATGCGTCAGGTGACCGTCGAGCAGTGCCCACTGCTGGTCGGTCACGCGCTCCATCAAGAAGCGGTCGTGCGTCACCAGGATCAGCGTGCCCGGCCAGCCGTCCAGCAAGTCCTCGACAATCGCCAGCATGTCGGTATCCAGGTCGTTGCCGGGCTCGTCCAGGATGAGCACGTTGGGCTCGTCCAGGATTGTCAGTAGCAGCGACAGACGACGGCGCTGGCCGCCCGAAAGATCGCCGATGCGGCTCCAGAGCTGCTGCGTCGTAAAGCCCAGACGCTCGCAGAGCTTCTCGGGTGAAGTCTCCTTGCCGTCAATGACGTAGTACTTCTTATAGTGGCTGAGCACCTCGCGGATCGTGTCGCCCATGTAGGGTTCGAGCTCCTCGAGCTGCTGCGACAGCACGCCAAAGCGCACCGTCTGGCCGATCTTCACGCGGCCGCGCAGGGGCGCGATCTTGCCCTGGATCACGTCGAGCAGCGTCGACTTGCCGGCGCCGTTCTCGCCCAAAAGACCATAGCGGTCGCCCGCACCAATGAGCCAGGTCACGTCGTTGAGCACCTGCTTGGGCGCGCCATCGGTATCCGCATAGCCGGCGTCCACGTCGACCACATCGATAACTTGCTTGCCCAGGCGGCTCACGGCCAGGCGCTTGAGCTCCAGCTCGTCACGCACGGGCGGCACGTCGGCGATCAGCTCGCGAGCGGCATCCACGCGAAACTTGGGCTTGGTGGAGCGCGCCTGGGCACCGCGGCTCAGCCACGCGAGCTCCTTACGTGCCATGTTGCGACGGCGCTCCTCGGTAACCGCGGCCATGCGGTCGCGTTCCACGCGCTGCAGGATATATGCCGAATAGCCGCCCTCGAAGGGATCGACCTGGCCGTCGTGAACCTCCCACATGCTGGTGCAGACCTCGTCCAAGAACCAGCGATCGTGCGTGACCACGAGCATCGCGCCCTGACCGCGCTGCCAGCGGGCCTTTAAGTGACGCGCAAGCCAGTTGATGGTGCGCATGTCCAGATGGTTGGTGGGCTCATCGAGCATGAGCACGTCATAGTCGCCGATCAGCAGGCGCGCGAGGTCCACGCGGCGGCGCTGACCGCCCGAGAGCTCGCCTACCACGCCCTCCCAGGGCACATCGCTAATAAGACCGGCCAGAATCTGGCGCGTACGGGGGCTCGACGCCCACTCGTACTCGGGGGCGTCACCCACAACGGCATGATGCACGGTATCGGTATCGACAAGCTGGTCCTTTTGGCCGAGTAGACCGATCGTGATGCCGCGGCGGTGCGTCACGCGTCCGTCATCGGGCTCCAGCGTGCCGGCGAGCACGCTCAGCAGCGTCGACTTGCCGTCGCCGTTTTTACCGACAATACCAATGCGGTCGCCCTCGCCCACGCCGAGCGTCACGCTATCGAAAATATGCTTGGTGGGAAACTCTAGGCTGACGGAATCGCATCCCAAAAGAATCGCCATATGCCCTGCTCCTTCGTAGAAATTCAACGTTCTCCATGATAGCGAAAACCACCACAAAGGGGACGGGCGCCTTCGTGGTGGTTTTGGGCAAGCGCACCAGCACACGACACAAAAAGGCGGGCCATCTCCCGCAAGAGATGACCCGCCTCTCCAATCAGTCCCGCGGCAACCGTGGCCGCCGCGGGCCTCAAGCATGTCCCGGACTAGGAGAACATGCCGGTGAGGTAATCATTCAGCCGCTTATCCTTGGGCCGTTGGAAAATCTCGTCGGTCTCGTCGTACTCGACCATATCGCCCATGTAGAAAAACGCCGTGCGGTTGGACACGCGCGACGCCTGCTCCATGTTGTGCGTCACGATGACGATGGCGCGGTCGGCCACGATCGACGACATCAGGTCCTCGATCGCCAGCGTCGAGATGGGGTCGAGCGCCGAGCAGGGCTCGTCAAACAGGATCACATCGGGGTTGAGCGCCAGCGTGCGCGCAATGCACAGACGCTGCTGCTGACCGCCCGAAAGCGCGTAGGCGCTCTTGTCGAGCTTGTCTTTGACCTCGTCCCACAGCGCGGCACCGCGCAGACTTTCCTCGACCATGCGGTCGAGCTCGTCACGGTCGGTGATGCCGTGGCGCTTGGGCGCAAAGGTGATGTTGTCGCGAATGGACTTGCGGAAGGGGTTTGGCTGCTGGAACACCATGCCGATGGAGCGACGCAGCTCGTACGTGTTCTCGGTCTTGGTGTTCACGTTGCGCCCGCGGTAGTTGATCTCGCCCTCCACGCGACAGCGGCGAATCTCGCGATTCATCAGGTTGAGGCTACGCAAGAAGGTCGACTTGCCGCAGCCCGAAGGCCCGATGAGCGCCGTGATCTCACCCTTGTGGAAGTCGAGCGACGTATTGTGCAGCGCATGGTGGTCGCCATAGTACACGTTGACGTCCTTGGCGGAGAGCACGACCTCGTCGCTCACGGCCTTGCCGCTCACGCGCACGCGCCTCTCGCTCTCCCCCACGCTCGACAGAAAGTCCTGGGGGGTGTCGGACGTGGCCGCCTCGGTTGCGGGCGTTGCATTCATATCGCTCATTCGGCCGTCATCTTCCTTGCCAGTTGCTTGCCCACGATACGGGCGACTACGTTAAACAGCAGCACGCAAATCATCAGCAGTGCCGCGGTGCCCCAGACGATCTGCTGGGCCTCGGGGCTGCCCTCGCCATAGATCTTGTAGATGTGCACGGCCAGCGACTCGCCGGGACGGAACACGTTCCAGGCGCAGGTGGGGCTCGACAGGTTAAAGCTCAAGAAGTTGAGGCGGACCGGCGAGCTCATGCCCGAGGTAAAGAGCAGCGCCGCGGCCTCGCCAAACACGCGGCCGGCCGAAAGCACGATGCCGGTCACGATGGCGGGCATGGCCTCGGGAATCAGGATGTGCAGTGTGGCCTCCCAGCGAGTGAGGCCCATGGCCAGGCACGCATCGCGCTGGGCCTGCGGCACGTCCTCGAGCGCCTGCTGAATCACGCGCACCAGGATGGGGATGTTGAACATGGTGAGCGCGACGGCGCCGGAGATGATGGAGTACTTCCAGCCCAGCTGCACCGAGAACACCAGAAAGCCGAACATGCCGACGACGATGGAGGGCAGCGAAGACAACGTCTCGATGGCGGTCGAGGCGATGTCGCGAATGGGACCGTCGGGCGCGTATTCAACTAGGAAGACCGCGCCGCCCAGGCTGATGGGCACCGAGATGATCAGGGTAATCAGCAGCAGATAGAACGAGTCGAACAGCTGGTAGAGCACGCCGCCCTGCGTTCCGTTGGCGTGTGCGGGCTGCGTGAGAAAGCCCGGCTGGAACAGCGTCGAGATACCCTCGAACAGGATGTAGGCCACCATGGAGACGACGATGAGCATGACGATGGCGGCAATCGCCGTCAGCACGCCCGTGGCGATGCGGTCCTGCTTTTGGACGCGCCCGAGTCTCGTCTCGTCGATATGGATGCGCGTGCTAGCCACGAGCCTTCGCCCCCTTGCGGCCAATGAGATGGATGATCAGGATGAAGATGAGGCTCATGCCCATCAGCAGCAGACCGAGCGCCCACAGGACGTCGTCCTGGGCCGAACCCTCGGCATAGACCGCCATGGATGTGGTGAGCGTGGTGGTAATGGTCGAGGCCGGCGACAGCAGCGACGTCGGCATGGCCTCGATGCCGCCAATAACCATGCGCACGGCAAGCGTCTCGCCAAAGGCGCGGGTCATGCCAAGGATGACCGCGGTCATGAGCGACGGCATGGCGCTCTTGAGCACCACGTGCCAGATGGTCTGCCAGCGGGTGTAGCCTAGCGCGAGCGAGCCCTGACGGTAGCTATCGGGCACGGCACGCAGGCTATCGACCGAAAGCGTGGTCATCGTCGGCAGAATCATGACGGCCAGCACGATGGCGCCGGGCAAGATGCCCAGACCCGTGCTCACGTGGAAAACGCTCTTCATAAGACCGACGACCACGTGAAAGCCAATCAGGCCAAAGACGACCGAGGGAATGCCGGTCAAAAGCTCAATAAGCGGCTGAAAGACCTTGGAGCCAAACTTAGGGCTAATCTCGACCGCAAAGATGGCAGAGCCGATGGCGATGGGCAGTGCGATGAGCGTGGAGAGCACCATGACCGCAAACGAGGTGACGATCAGGGGCAGGGCGCCAGTGTAGGGCAGGCCGTTTTCGGCCGTGTTGGCCAGGTCCCACTTGGTACCGATAAAAAACTCGACGATCGAGACGCCGTCCTTGAAAAAAGCCGAGAGGCCCTTTTGGGCGACCATAAAGATGAGCGCGGCAACGACAAGCGTCACGAGCGCTACGCACGCACCCGTGACGCCCAGGCCCACGTTCTCAAGCTCGCGCTTTGGCAGCTGTTTTGCCATTGCAAACCTTTCCGGGGGCGATTACTTATTTAGCGGAGACCTTGCCACTGGCGTCCTTGACGACCTTCATGGCAGAAACGGGAATAAAGCCCTGCTCCTCGACGAGCTTGCCCTGGACGTCGTCGGAAAGCATGAACTCCAGGAAGGCCTTGGTGGCCTCGTCGGCGTCCTTAGCACAGTACATGTGCTCGGTCGCCCAGATCTTGAAGGAGTCGTCGGTGACGTTTGTGCTCTTGGGCTCGACGCCCTCGACCATGATGGCGTTGAACTTGGAGTCATCGAAGTGCGAGAAGTCAAGGTAGGAGATGGCGTTGTCGGTGCTGCCCATCTGAGTCTGGACATCGCCGGACTTGTCGAGCTCGGCGTCGCCCTTAAAGTCGACGGCCTCGTCGCCAAAGACGGCGGCCTCGAAGGTGGCGCGGGTGCCGGAGCCGGCCTTGCGGTTGAGAACGACGATCTTGGCGTCGTCGCCGCCGACCTCCTTCCAGTTGGTGATCTGGCCGGAGAAGATGCCCTTGAGCTGCTCGAGGGTCAGGTCGTCGACTGTCACGTTCTTGGAGACGACGGGGCCCATGCCCACGACGGCGACCTCGTGATCGACGAGGTTCTTGACCTGATCGGCCTCGAGCTTGGTCTCGGCGAAGACATCGGAATTACCGATGGTGACGGTGCCGGCGGCGACAGCGGTCAGGCCCTTGCCCGAACCGTTGCCCGAACCGGAGACGGAGACGTCGGGGTTGGCATCCATAAACTTCTCGGCAGCAGCCTCGACGAGAGCCTGGAACGAGGAGGCGCCGTCGTAGGTTACCTCGCCCGAGACGGACTCGGCAGCAGCGGCGCTACCCTTGTCGGCGGCGTCGGTTGCGCCTGCGCCGCCGCAACCAACGAGACCGAGACCGACGATGCTGGCAAGACCACCAGCGAGGCCGAGGAACTGACGACGAGAATAAGCCTGATCGAGCATGATCTTCCTTTCATACAAGCGACTCGCGGGCACCCTGCCCGCTTTGCTGTTTGGAAAGATACGGTCTCGATCGGGCAGCGCCCGCGTCAGCTGCGCTTTATTACGGGCATCTGATAGACCCTTACCGCAAGCGCGGCTCGGCTTTACAAACGAATAACAAACCCGCCACCAAGCATGACCCGCCTTTTACACCAATAAAAACAAAGTTGCGGTGAAATAGTTCCTGCTTGGCCATCAAATGGCCCATTCTAGGAACTATTCCACCGCAACTTAAAAAGCCCGGACGAAAGGGGTGCTAAGTTGTTAAAACGCCGCAGCCTTAAAGCTCAAGCTCGTTCAAACGTAAGATCGCCACGATATAAATCTTGAGCGCCTGCTTGAGCTGTTCCTCGTTGGCGCACTCGTTGGGACCGTGCATCTGGCCGCCCCACTCGGGCAGCTCCAGACCGGTCTCCTCGGGGCCAAACGAGACGGCGCGGGCAAAGTTGCGCGCGTACGTGCCGCCGCCCATGGCAAAGGGCTCAGCATGCTTGCCCGTAAACTCGTTATAGGTATCAATAAGTGCCTTCACGGCCGGATCGTCGGCAGAGACCGAGAACGGCACCTTCGCACGACCCACACGGCACGTCACGCCAAAACGGCCCACGAGCGGATCGAGCTGCTCGCGGATGGTATCGGCACTCGTGCTGTCGGGGAAGCGCACGTCGATGACCTGCTCAATATGGCCATCCGCCACGCGGATGACGCCAGCGTTGCAGGTAAGCGGGCCAAACGCCGGACTCGTCGCATCGATACCCAGGCCGCGACCATAGGCGTCCGCATGCACAAAGGCCAGGAACTTGACGAACTCGTGCTCGGCAGGCGTCAGCAGGCGCTCGTCGCGTGCACCAAACGCGTCCTCGGCCTCGCGCAGATACGCCACGATCAGCCCGACGGCGTTGATCGTTCCCTCTGGCATCGAGGCATGACCGCCAATGCCGTGGGCGAAAATCTGCGCATGCCCGTTATCAAGCGCCGTGATCTCCAGGCGGTCGGCGTTCTCAATGGGCGCCGGCAGCTCATCGGCGGCAATCGCGAGCTCGCAGATGGACTGCGACGGAATGGCATTGCTCGCCTCGGAGCCGCTCCACGACACGATGCGCCCGCCGTCGATCTTGGGACTCACGAACGTCGCCCCAAACTGGCCCTTCTCGGCATTGCAGACCGGAAACTCGGCATCGGGCGTAAACAAAAAGTCGGGGTCTGCGTGGTTCTCCAGATAATGGTGAACGTCGGACATGCCCACTTCCTCATCGCAGCCCAGCAGCGCGCGGAAAGTATAGCGCGGGGTAATGCCGTGCTTGAGCAGATAGGCGCCGGCGTAGAGTGACAGCACCGCCGGACCCTTGTCGTCGATAACGCCGCGGCCGAGCAGCCAGCCCTCGCGACGCTCCAGCGCAAACGGGTCGGTGTTCCAGCCCGGGCCGGCGGGCACCACGTCCACGTGGCAGATGGTCGCGAGCTGCTTGTCGCCGCGGCCAGGGATATCGGCAATGCCCACATAGCCCTCGTCGTCGCTCGTCTGATAGCCAAGCTTCTGCGCGATGCCGAGCGCACAGTCGAGCGCGTCACGGACCGGGCGGCCAAACGGCGCGCCGGGCTCTGCATCGGCAGAAACTGCCACGGACGGATAGCTCACCAGCTGCTCGATATCGGCGACGACATCTTCCCAGACCTCGTCGACATACTCAGCGACGCTCTGCTCCACCTGATTCATAGACTGCCTCCTTACCAATGAGCGGCAAGCGTACCCGCCCCTCACATTTAGTTCCTAGATAGAGAAAAGTTTAGCAAGCTCGGCCACCGAGTGCACCACTGCATCGGCACCCGCCGCCTCATGCTCACCCGGCGCCGCCGCGCCCGAATAGATGCCGATGCACGGCACGCCCATCGCGTGCGCGCCCTCGACGTCGTTAAAGCGATCGCCGATCATCACGGCATCGTCCGCCGTCGCGCCGAGCGCCGCCAGGGCATCGCGAACCGAATCGGCCTTGGTCTCGCGCCCCTGCGGCGGATTCATGCCAACCACGGCTTCGAACTGAGAAAGACCAAGCTCATGCACCATGTCGATGCATTTGGCCTCCATGCGTGACGTCGCCACGGCCATACGCTTGCCCCGGGCGGCCAACTCATCCAGCAGCTCGGGAATCCCATCGAACACGGGGTACTCCTCCGGTCCCAGCTCATCAAAAAAGGCGCGGTACTCGTCGGCCACCACAAGCGACTCCTCGCGGGAAAAGCCGTAAAAGTCGTGAAAGCTCTTCCACAGGGGCGGCCCGATCATGCGGCGCAGATCACCCATCTGCGTCTCCGAAAACCCGCGCGCAGCCAGCGTCTTGCGCGTCGAGGTCATCACTGCCCGACCCGTATCGGCCACCGTGCCGTCAAAATCGAACAGCACAACCGGCCGCTCGCAAAGTTGCAATGCCGCCATCGGCACCCTTCTTCCCCAGTTGATGATTTCCACACCACCGCTTCAAACTGTTGACTATTCAACAATTGAACCTAGCAATGTAGAGCAACTCCACTATATTTGTCGCACTTTGCTTTCAGAAGGCGGCGCTGCCGCGCCCCAACGAAAGGTGCAATTATGTCTTTTGCCATCATAACCGACTCCACGTCGGACATCTCCCCCGCCCGTGCCCAAGAGCTCGGCATTTACGTGATTCCGCTGCATGTGATTATCGAGGGCGAGGACCTGCTCGACCAGGTGCAGATTACCGCCGAGGAATACGTCGCCCGCATGGCTGGCTCCGAGCAGCTGCCGCACACCTCGCAGCCGAGCGCCGGCGAGTTCAAGGCGCTGTTTGACCGCGTACGCGCCGATGGCCACGACAGCGCGATCTTTATCTCGCTGTGCAGCGAGTGGTCCGCCTGCTATTCCAACGCATGCCTGGTCGCCGAGACCCACGAGCTCGACGTGCGCTGCATCGATTCGCGCACCGGCTCGGGCGCCGAGGGCCTGCTGGTGGAGTACGCGCTGGCTATGCGCGAGGACGGCCGCAGCCTGGACGAGACCGAGGCGCAGATCCGCGCGGCCCTGCCCGACGCCCACCTGCTGCTGATTCCCCGCACGCTCGAGAACCTCGTTAAGAACGGCCGCGCGCCCAAGCTTGCCGGCCAGCTCACGCAGATGCTCAACATTCGCCTGGCCGTTTCGCCGGAGTGGAAATCGGGCGAGATCAAGGCCATCAAAAAGGGCCGCGGCGCCAAGCGCATCGTCGCCAACACCATGGCAGATTGCCTCGCGTTTTTGGACGAGCACCCGGGCTCAAGCGTGCGTGTGCTCACGACCGGCGCCGCCGAGGAGCAGGAACTTGTCAACGAGGCACTCGCGGGCCAGGATTACGTAGACGCCGGCACCGGCCCCATCGGCTGCACCATCGCCACCCATGTAGGCGTCGACGCCATCGCCATCAGCTACTGCCCCCGCTACCAGCCCATCCACTAGGGGCACCTTTACCACTTGCGGTGGAATAGGAACTGTTTTTGGCTTATCAGCCGCAAATCAATCCCTATTCCACCGCAACTTAGAAATCGGCGATCAGCCCAGCGGACCCTGAAACAGTTCCTGATGAGTGCCCATTCTCACCAGCCTAATCACTGGGTTAGTCTTATGGGGAAGATAAAGAACGACCACATCGACCAAGCCATCGGATAGGTGGAAATCGATGTGGCCGTTGTAGTTTCCGCCCGGGTTTGAGAGCTCGTGGGCGCCATACTCCGCCGGAAGTGACCCATGAGCCACAAGCTCTGCAACCGCCGCTTTAAACTCACTTTTTAGCTGCGGATGCATGCGCATCGTTCGTTTGTAGTCCACCTTAAATTGAGCCTCGACTTTAATCTCGAACATCGCTATTCCTCATCGAGGAATGACATAAGCTCATCAGCGTTATTGAATGACAGGCTATCGTCCGGCAAAATCCCCAGCTCATGAGCCTCGGCGATCACCATGGCGCGCCTCGTCACCTCGTTGGGCACCTCCGCCCTTCCTACAATCTCAAAAGGAATCTTTCGCTGATTTACCAGCTGCCGAACGGCAAGATTGAGATAGGAATTGAGGCTGAGGCCGACCGAATCCAAGAACTCAGTCGCCTGCTCCTTGAGCCCCTCTTCGATTCGAACCGTCGTAGGCTTAACTGTTGCTGTAGACATTTGCGACCTCCTCGCCCTCGTCTTTTACACCAGTATACCCAATATAAATGGCAATCTGATGTTAGATAACATCAGATTGCCATGCGTATTCATGTCGCGTGGGCACGATTGATCTACATCAGCCCGCTGAGCGCAATGTCAACGGCCTCGTTGAGGTCGTCGGTAATGTGTACCAGATCCGGATCGAGCGGGCTAATCATACCGGTGCTCATCACCGGGCCGTTGAGCCAGTCGAATAGGCCCTGCCAGTACTCGGTGCCCACCAGCACGAGCGGCATGCGCTTGACCTTGTGCGTCTGCACCAGCGTGAGAACCTCGAACATCTCGTCGAGCGTGCCAAAGCCGCCGGGAAATACGATGGCGCCCGAGCTGTACTTAACGAACATGGTTTTGCGCACAAAGAAGTAGCGGAAGTCCATGCCGAGGTTCACGTATTTATTGAGCCCCTGCTCGTGCGGAAGCTCGATACCCAAGCCGACCGACTTGCCGTTGGCGCTCGCCGCTCCCCTGTTGGCCGCCTCCATGACGCCGGGACCACCGCCGGTGATAACCGCCACGCCGCGCTGGGCGATCTTGCGGCCAACGGCGCGTGCCGCCTTGTAGAGCGGATCGGTCTTGGGCGTGCGGGCACTGCCGAAGATGGTCACCGCAGGACCAAGCTCGGCAAGTGCGCCAAAACCATCAACGAACTCTGCCTGAATGCGCAGCACGCGCCAGGGGTCGGTGTGCAACCAGTCGGTCGAGTCCTCGGGCGCCAGCAGGTTGGCGTAGGTGTTGTCCTTGGGAATCATGGGGCCGCGCATGACCACGGGGCCGCGGCGGTACGTCTCGTCGTAGGCAGGCTCGCCCTCGACGTTCTCATTCTTAATCATGGGTACTCCTATCGAGAAAAAGAAAAGCGGGCGGGGTCGACGCCATGCGTCAAACTCCCGCCCGAACATCAACTATTCGGTATGGTACCCACGATGCATCAAGTGCTTGCAAGCTATCGGTCATCGGTCGCGCAAGCGGTGTTAGCAAACGTGATGACCGGCCGGCGCTCGCCCCTTGCCGTTGCCCGCGCTCTGCAAGCGCCCGTGCTGCTCTTAGTAATCCACCGCCGCAGGGCTGTTCATCCAGTCGCTCACGAACGCGCCGTAGCGGCCCTCGATAATGGCCTGGCGGGCCCGCTGCATAAGGTTGAGCAGGTAGTAGATGTTGTGCATCGAAAGCAGAATGCCGCCGAGCATCTCCTTCTGCGTGACCATGTGACGGATGAGCGCACGGCTGTAACCGCCCGTGCACACCGGGCAGGTGCAGGTGGGATCGATGGGACCGTCGTCGTGCGCAAAGCGAGCGTTGCGGAAGTTGAGGCGACCCTCGCTGGAGAATGCCGTGCCCATACGGCCGGTGCGCGTCGGCAGCACACAGTCGAACATGTCGATGCCCACGCCCACGCCGCGCACGAGCGTGGTGGGGTTACCGACACCCATCAGGTAGCGCGGCTTATGCTTGGGCATGTACTCGCTCACGAGCGGCGCCAGGGTCTCGAACATGGTCTCGTGATCCTCGCCCACCGAATAGCCACCGATACCATAGCCCGGGAAGTCGCCGCACTCCTCCAGATGGCGCAGCGAGCGCAGGCGCAGATCCAGGTGCATGCCGCCCTGAACGATACCAAAGAGTGCCTGGTCGTCGCGGGTATGCGCCTTATAGCAGCGCTCGGCCCACATGCTCGACAGCTCGACGGCACGCTCAACGTAAGCGCGCGTGGCGGGATAGCCCGGGCACTGGTCCAGCTGCATGCAGATGTCGGAGCCGAGCTTCATGGCGATTTCCATGTTGTCCTCGGGCGTCCAAAACACGTGGCGGCCGTCGTAATCGTTGACGATAAAGCGCACGCCCTCGTCGGTGAGCTTGACGGCATCGTTGTGGCTGAAGACCTGGAAACCGCCCGAGTCGGTGAGGATGGGGCCGTGCCAGTTCATGAACTTGTGCAGGCCGCCCAGCTCGGCGATGGTGTCCTCGCCGGGACGCATGGACAGATGATAGGTATTGGCGAGCACGATCTGGGCGCCGAGCTTCTTGACAGTCTCGGTAGGAATGCCCTTGACGTTTGCCTTGGTGCCCACGGGCATAAAGATCGGCGTCTCGATGTCGCCGTGCGGGGTGTGCAGTACGCCGGCGCGCGCGTGCGTCGTCGGATCCTCGGCAATCAGGTCGAATTTAAAAAGGTTCTGGTCCATAAACTGGAACTCCTTGGTTGCGGTTCATACGCAAACCATTATACGGGCAACCCGCAAGAAGCACCGACTCGACAGAAACTGGCGCGAGGAGGATACGGCAGGGACACGGCAAATGAGCGTGGATTTTTGGACGCTTACCGGATGAGCGTGGATAATCTCCCACTTTTGCCCAAAGCACAGCCCAAAAACGGGAGATTATCCACTTTCATTCTGCGGGCACTCATTTAAGTACGTCCCCGATGAGTGGAGCTATTTACCAGCCACGCCAACGCCGATGTTTTGGCAACGCCGATGTTTTGACAACGTCAGTGAGCGGTCACCAGGGCGAACAAATTGGCATGAAAAGAGGGCGGCATTGACCTTCTGGTCATGCCGCCCTCTTTGAATGACAAGTTGTCGCCCTGGTGACCGCGCAGCGTCGACCCGTTACGCGGTTTGGTAAAACCGCGTAACCCTACGGACGCTGGCCCATGCCACCCTCGAGGGTGACGGTCTCGCCGTTCATATACTTAAAGTCGGGACCGCAGAGCTGAACGACAACGCGGCCGATTTCCTTCTCGACGTCGCCGTAGTGGCCAGCCGGCGGCATGTGGACGTTGGCCTTGAACGCCTCGGGATAGGCATCCTGGAAGTTCTCGAGCGCAGCGGTCCAAGCAAGCGGGCAAACGATATTGACGTTGATGCCGTCCTTGCCCCACTCGTTGGCGGCAACGCGAGTCAGACCACGGATGCCCTCCTTGGCGGCGGCATAGCTGCACTGACCATAGTTGCCAAACAGGCCGGCGCCCGAAGCAAAGTTGACCACGGAGCCCTTGGTCTCCTTCAGGTGCGGGTAGGCCTTCTGCATGTACAGGTAGGTGGCATACAGACCGGAGTAAATGGCGAGGTTGAACTGGTCCATGGTGTGGTCGGCGATGGTCACGCCCGAAGCGCTGGCCTGAGCATTGTTGACGACGGCGTCGATGCGGCCGAACTCCTCAATGGCCTTGTCGATGACGTTCTGGACGACGGCCTCGTTGTCCTGACCAGCCGAGACATCGGCCTGAACAGGCAGAACCTTGACGCCGTACTCGGCCTCGAGGGATTCCTTGGCGGCCTCGAGCTTGGCGACGTTGCGGCCGGTGATGACGAGGTTTGCGCCCTCCTTGGCAAAAGCGATATCGATACCGTAGCCGATGGAGCCAGCGGAGCCGTCCTTGAGCGTGGCCTTGCCGCCGCCGGTGACGATCACGGTCTTACCAGTGAAAAGTCCCATACAAAGTCCTTTCAAATCGCGACGGGCCCGCCCGTCGACTGCGCGCATCCAACTTCACGCGCCAAAAGCTGACATGCAACTTTAGCGTGTTCAAGTGAATAGAAAAGGCCTCGGTAGGCGAACGGCATAACGTCTTTCGGCGAAGGGATTGTCAAGTACAAACTGGATAAAGTGGCCGAGTTTTTGCTATCGACACGAGCCATCGAACACGTTTTGAAACTTTGCTGCAGCGCGCGGGATGTCGGCGCGAGACTTTATCATAGGGTGACAAACAACGATGAGGAGCACATGCCTATGACAGACGAGCTGGACCCCCAGACTCAACAGCATATTGATAACTCCGCAGACACCATTGACGGCTGCGATACTTCCACCAGAAGCGATGGCGGCATTGATGCCGCTGTCGAGGAGGCTCCTGCCGCCGCAGACGAGGCCGCAGACGCAAATGTCGCCGCAGAGCAAGACAAAGAAGAGCAGCTAGAGCAGCCGGACCCGAGCGATACTGAGCCCAAGGCTGAGAACGCTCCGCAAGCAGCAGGTCCCATCGAGGTGTCTTCGGAAGAAGAGCTCGACGCCGTCATGGACTCCATGATGGATGCCGTCAAAGCGATGAAAGACGCCGTGGCCGACGCTGACGTTGACGCCGAGGAAGAGGAGGCCGCCGAGGCAGCCTCGACCTTCGTACCCGGCGAGACTCCGGTTGCCGACCAGGGCAGCACCATGCCCTCGTTTCTGCAGCTCGAGCATCCCACGATTGGTGCCGATGCGGTCGACCCGCACGCAGCAGGCTTTTCTGTAATCGAGGGCGGTACCGGCAATATCGCCGTGCCGCAGGCTGCCGATGCGGACGCTGCCGACACCGCTCGCCCGACCGCCCCGCACTCCTCCGCCGCGAGCCGCGATCTGGGGACCGCTGTCTCGAACACTGCGAACGCCGTGGGCACCTTTATCGCCCAGGGTGCCTCGGCCATGCGCGAGATGAACGCCGCGAAAAAGGCACTTGCCGATGCCCGCGCCCACCTGGCCGAACTTGAGCAGCGCATTGCCGATCAGGCCGAGGAACTCGAGACGCGCCAGGATATCGCAGGCCGCTACGACCAGATCGTCGCCGACCAGCGCCAGGCGATTGCCACGGCCCAAAAGACTGCAGCGGCCGCCGAGATTGACCGTGATGCCCACGCCTCCAAAGCGACAGAGCTCAAGGGTCAGCTCGAACAAATGAAGACAGAGGATGACGCGACTGAGCTCCGTCTGAAGGCCGCGCTCGATGCCGTGGAGGCCCGCGAGGCGAGCTCGCGCGAGACCGGCAACCGCCTCGTTCGACGTCTTGAGGATTCCAAGCGCATCCGCGACAAGGTGAAGGCAGAGCGAGACGCCGGCATTGCCGCCGCACAACAAACCGTCGACGCCACGCGCGCCCAGCTCGAGACGCTGCGTCATGAGTATGCCGAGCTGCAACGCAATCCCTCGGCAAATCCCGCCAACTATACGGTGCGCACCAGCGAGCTCTCGATGCAGATTTCCGACACGGCAGATGCCCTGCGTAAAGCCGAAGAAGATGTCCCGCGTATCACCGCCGACCTTGAGCACTCGCTTGCCGCAGCCGAGCAGGCCGTCGAGCAGGCTCAAGCCCCTATCGCCGACGCAAAACGCGCGCACCAAGCCGTGACGACCGAAGCCGATGCCGCGCGCGACGAGCTGCAGACGGCGAAGACAGCCGCCGCGACTCGTCAGCGCGAACTGCGCGAGAAGATCACTGCCGAGGACAAGGCACGCCGCGACCAGGAGCAGAGCATCGCCAACGCCCAAGCAGATGCCGCACATGCGCAGTCGATCATCGAACAGGCGACCGAAGTGCACGACCACCCAGAGATCACTGAGTCGCTTGCAGGATCCTTGGCCCGAGACAAAGCCGAACACACCGAGACCGAGCGAGAAGTCGCCCAGCTCGAGGCCACCGAGGACGCGGTGCGCGAACGTACCCGCGACTCACGCATCAAATTCACCGGCGCCATCGTCTGCATCGTTGCCGTAGTTCTCGTGATCATCTTGATCTGGCTGTTCGCGAGCAAGTAACCACTCCCCAACGATTACAAGGACTGTCCCCAGGTGCCGGCACATAAGGAACGTCCCCAAGTGCCAACAAAGGCGACGCCGATGTTTTGGCGCGGACAGCGAAAACCCGCTAGAGCGGCATCCTCTTGACAACCAAAGAAATGCCGGTGTTTTGGCAACGACAGCGAGCGGGTCGCATTTGAGACAAGGTGACGTGAAACGAAAGGGCGCTGACCTTCTGGTCGCGCCCTTGAAGTTGAACGTCAGATTGTCCAAATGCGGCCCGCGCAGCGTCGGCCGGTTACGGCGTTTGGAAAACGCCGTAACCTACAAAATGAGCATGGCGTCGCCAAAGCTGAAGAAGCGGTAGCGCTCCTCGATGGCGGCGGCATAGGCATCCATGATCTGGTCGCGGGTGGCAAGTGCGCTCACGAGCATCATGAGCGTGGAGCGCGGCACGTGGAAGTTCGTGATCAGCGCGTCGACCACGTGATAGGTCGAGCCGGGCATGAGGTAGAGCTGCGTCGTCGCGTTCTCGCGCACCACGATGTCGCCGCGGCCGAGCGTGTCGGCCCCATCCTCGCGGCCCTCAAAATAGCGCGCCGTCACGGCCGGATCAGACACCGGTGCCTCAGCGTCAAAGGCGCTCTCGAGCGAGCGTACTGCGGTGGTGCCGACGGCGATCACGCGGTGCCCCTCGGCCTTCGCCTTATGCACGGCGTCGACAACCTCCTGTGACACGTGGTAGCGCTCGGTGTGCATGACGTGCTGCGTGGGGTCGTCCTCCTCCACCAGACGGAAGGTATCAATACCCACCTCGAGCTCGACGGCGGCAAACTTCGCGCCCTTGGCCTCGATAGCGGCCATGAGCTCGGGGGTAAAGTGCAGACCCGCCGTAGGAGCGGCAGCCGAGTGCTCCTCCTTCATGGCGTAGACGGTCTGGTACTTCTCGGGATCGCCCTCGTAATCGGTAATGTAGGGCGGCAGCGGCACGTGACCGGCAGCATGAATGGCCTCGTCGAGCGTGCGCGGCTCGCCGGCGGCATTGCAGCCGGCCGGCTCAAAGCGCACCAGACGGCCTCCGCGGCTATCAGTGACAAAGTCGATGACCTCGGCCGTCAGCACCACGGGAGCCCCCTCGGGCGCATGGGCGCCACCGGCGCGATACTCAATCTGAGCACCGGGCTTCAGGCGCTTACCCGGCTTGACCAGGCACTCCCAAACGTGGCCCAGCGGGTCAACATCCTCACGGCGCTTGAGCAGCAGCGTCTCGACCACGCCACCCGAGCCGGCTTTGCGACCGATCAGGCGGGCCGGCATCACACGCGTCTTGTTGATGACGAGCACATCGCCCGGCTCGATATAGTCGATGATGTCGCGGAAGATGCGGTGCTCAACGGTACCGCCGTGCTCCAGCGGCTTCCCCGCCTGGGAGCCTTTGCGATCCACCACCAGCAGGCGGCAGGAGTCGCGCGGCTCGGCAGGAGCCTGGGCAATCAGTTCCTCAGGAAGGTTGTAGTCAAAATCATCGGTACGCATAGACACGTCGGATACTCCTTATATAGCTAAAGTCCGCTCTACATCCTAGCAGGCTGACGTCCCAAACGAACTACTTTTTGGCGGCTTTGCGCTCGTCGCGGATGCGGGCGCGGTCCATGGCCGCCTCGACAGCAGAAAAGCGGCAGCCGCAGTAGTTCTGTCGATACATGCCCAGTTCGCGCGAACGGCGCGTAGCCTCGGGATAATACGGGCGAAAATCGCGAATCACCGGGGTGAGCCCATGGGCGGCCGCCAAACGCTCAAGCACGTCATTGCAGGTGTCGAACAGCTGATACGGCGAGACGGCGAGCGTCGTACCCACATATTCGAACCCGCGCTCCTGGGCCACACGGCATGCCTCGGCCAGACGCAGGGCATAGCACGCACGACAGCGACGGGGTCGATCGGCGCTCAACGGGGCCACACCGGCCTCCCAGCGCTCGCGGTCCTCGCCTGTCTCGATAAGCTCGATGTCGCCATCGGCACACCACCGGCGCAGTTCGTCCAGGCGGCGCTGCCATTCATCGCGCGGTTGAATATTGGGGTTGGTCCAGCAAATCGTGGGCTCAAACCCCTCCTCGCGCAGCAGGCGGACCGGCTCAAGCGAGCACGGCGCACAGCAGGCGTGCAGCAGCAACGGCTTCATCAGCATCTCCTCCTCTGCAATGATTTTTTAATCCCCGTCCCAGAAAAATCATCCCAAAAAGACTACCTTGCGAAAAATCGCACGCCAAAGGATGTGTCCTCGCAGGCGACAATGCGGCGGTCGCGCAGGATGGTCCGCACGTAATACCAATCGCCCACGCAGCCCGACAAGTGCAGACCAGCCGCCAGGTAGCACAGCAGCGGATAGCCCGAAAACGCAAACCCCAGGGCAAGCGTTGTCGTCACAACAACCGTCGGCGCCAGACAAACCGCCATGTACCGCCGGCGCGAATACACAACGCCCTCGGCGCAGGCATAGATCATCGCCGTCTCGCGATTCGCCCCAAAGGTCACCTGCGCGCCCGCAGGCGCCAGCAGCTTAAAAAACACCGCATGCACCAGCTCGTGCACGGCAAACGATGCCATTGAGACCGCAGCCAAGCCGACTATCCAGCCCACGACAGCCATCCAGCCGCCCGCCTCAGCCGCGTCCAAGTCCGCAGGCCCGCCCAACAGCATAAACACCGGCACCAGGCACACGGCAAACACCGCGATCACGGCCATCCCCCACACGAAGCAAGCGTGTAGAAAATCCTCGTCCTCAAACGCATGTATGTTGGAAATCTCATTCATAGCATCTTAGGATAGCGCCCCTGCCACGTACCCGTCCGCATGTGCGATAATGTCGAACGATATGCACGAATTGACCACCGCATCGCCAGGCCTTGCGCCCGGCCGCGCTCTTACCATATGCGAAGGAGTCCCATGGCATCCAAATACTCCATGAACGACCGTCCCAGCTGGCCTCGCCGCGCCATCGTTACCGCCGGCGAGCCCTACGGCAACAAGGGCCTTCACTTTGGCCACGTCGGTGGCGTCTTTGTCCCGGCCGACTTCTTCGCCCGCTTCCTGCGCGACCGCCTGGGCCGCGAGAACGTCATCTTCACCTCGGGCACCGACTGCTACGGCTCGCCCATCATGGAGAGCTACCGCAAGCTCAAGGAGAATGAAGGCTACGATAAGTCCATCGGCGAGTATGTCGAGTCCAATCACTCCCGCCAGGCCGCGACCCTCAACAACTACAACATCAGCTGTGACATCTACGGCGGCTCGGGCCTTGAGCCGGCTGCGCAGATTCACAACGAGGTGACCGCGGAGATTATCGAGCGTCTGCACGAGCAGGGCACCATCTCCAAGCGCTCCACGCTGCAGTTCTACGATGCCAAGGCCGGCACGTTCCTCAACGGCCGCCAGGTCATCGGCCGCTGCCCCATCCAGGGCTGCAAGTCCGAGAAGGCTTATGCCGACGAGTGCGATCTGGGCCACCAGTTTGAGCCCGAGGAGCTCATCGCGCCCAAGAGCCAGCTCACCGGCGAGGTGCCCGAGCTGCGCCCGGTCGACAATCTCTACTTTGATCTGCCGGCCTACCTCGACTTTATGAAGACCTATACCGCCAAGCTCGCCCAGAACCCGCAGGTTCGCTCCGTGGTCTCCAAGACCATGGAGGAGTGGCTGCTGCCGGCTCAGCTCTACATCCAGAACAAGTTCCGCGAGGCCTTCGATGCCGTCGAGGACCAGCTCCCCGAGCACACCGTGCTGGAGCCCGAGGGCAACAAGAGCAGCTTTACCGTCACCTTCCCCAGCTGGAAGGAGCGCGACGACGCCCACGCGGTGCTCGCCAACGGCGGCGTGCGCTTCCGCAGCGGCAAGGCGCTCGTGCCCTTCCGCATCACCGGCAACATCGACTGGGGCGTTCCGGTGCCCGAGGTTGACGGCGTAACCGACGTCACCTGCTGGTGCTGGCCCGAGAGCCTGTGGGCGCCCATCAGCTACACTCGCACCGTGCTCGCACGCGATGCCAAGGCCGCCGGCGTGACCGAGGGCGTCGCCGCCCAGGATGCCGCCCTCATGGGCGAGCCCGCCGCCGATTCCACGCAGGTCCCCGCGCCCACCTACCAGCACAGCTCGCTCGACTGGCGCGACTGGTGGTGCTCGGACGACGCGCAGATCTACCAGTTCATCGGTCAGGACAACATCTATTTCTACTGCATCGCGCAAACCGCCATGTGGGAGGCCCTGGGTTGGGACCTTACGCAGAGCACCGTCAGCGCCTGCTATCACCTGCTCTACATGGGCAAAAAGGCGAGCTCGTCCTCGCAGACCCCTCCCCCGCCGGCAGACGACCTGCTCAACCACTACACCTGCGAGCAGATGCGCGCGCACTGGCTGTCGCTCGGCCTATCCGAGAAGCCGGTGAGCTTTAGCCCCAAGGCATACGACACGCGTGTGACCGGCAAGGACAAGGACGGCAACGAGGTGCGTGCCTGCGACGACAAGCGCGTTATCGATCCGGCCCTTAAGGAGAGCGCCCTTTTGACCGGCGTCTTCAACCGCCTGGCCCGCAGCTGCTTCTACGGCGTCGCCGTCAAGGAGGGCGACGAGAGCCCCTACCGCAACGGCTGCATCCCCGCCGGTGCCGCTTCTGACACCGTGGTCGAAGCCGCCGAGCAGGCAGCTCTCGCCTTTGAGCAAGCCATGTACAAGTTCGAGACGCACCGCGCGCTCGCCGTGTGCGACGACTACCTGCGTGCCGCCAACAAGCGCTGGAGCGACGCCTCTAAGGCCGCCAACAAGCTCGAGGGCGAGCCGGCAAACGCCGCAATGACGCAGGCCCTCGTCGACGCCTTTACCGAGCTGCGCGTGGCGACCGTGCTCATGCACGGCATCGTCCCTGCCGGCTGCGAGCTCATCTGCGAGTACTTCGACGTTGACCCGCTCGCCTTCTTTAGCTGGGATAACATCTTCGCCTCCACGGATGAGTTTGTGGAGAGCCTGGGCGAGAAGCCCGGCGAGCACCGCGTGAAGCCGCTACCCCCGCGCTTCGACTTCTTCAGCAAGCACGAGAGCCAGTACTAAAACACTCGACATGTAATGGAATGGGAAGGAAAGACGGATGTCCAAGCCGCGTCGTCGTAAGCAGAAAAAGCAGGTCAAGGCCGAGCTCAAGCTCAGGCAGTTTGCCGCCACCGAGCTTTCCGACCAGCTTGCCGCCCAACCCTCCGCCGCCGATCTGCCGCGCTTTATGGTCGACACGGTCGCCGGCGCCTATGCGCCCGCCGATGCCGAGCTCATGATCAAGGGCTTCGGCGCCGCGGTCACACGCCCGGTCACGCTGCGCGCCAACACGCTCAAGGCGACCGCCGAGGACATCGCCGCCGCGCTCGACGCAGCCGGCATCGCCCACCAAACCGTCGCCTGGTACTCGGACGCTTTCATCCTGCCCGAGGCCCAGGTTTCCGACCTGTGGGACCTCGACATCTACCGCGACGGCAAGATCTACTTGCAAAGTCTGTCGTCCATGATGCCGCCGTTGGTCTTGGGCGCCCAGGCCGGCGAGGACATCCTGGACATGTGCGCGGCCCCCGGCGGCAAGACGACGCAGATCGCCGCCCTCACGCAGGGGCAGGCGCACCTTACCGCCTGCGAGATGAGCATTCCCCGCGCCGAGAAGCTCGAAGCCAACCTCCACCGCCAAGGCGCAAAAAACGTGCCCGTCATGCGCATCGACGCACGCGAGCTCGACGAGTTCTTCCGCTTTGACCGTATCCTGCTCGACGCTCCCTGCACCGGCACGGGCACCGTCGTCAGCGGCAACGAGAAGAGCCTGCGCGGCCTCACCGAGCAGTTGCTGAGCAAGTGCGCCCGCTCGCAGCGAGCACTTCTGGACCGCGCCATGGGAGCCCTCAAACCGGGCGGCACGCTCGTCTATTCGACTTGTTCGATCTTGCCGCAGGAAAACGAGGACGCCCTGCAAGAGGCCCTCGACAAGCATATGGACTGCGAGCTCATCCCCCTCGACGGCACGCCAAGCGAAAGTGAGGCACGCCGCGCCCAGGAAGCTGGCGAGAAGCCGCGCATCGAGTCCAACGCCCTGACCGAGGCCATTGCCGCGGGTCAGGTATCGGCCATCGCCAACGGCCTGCCCGGCACGCTCACCATTCCGCCCAGCCGCGAATTTGAGGGCTTCTACATTGCCCTGATCCGAAAACGCAGCTAGCGTACGGATCCAAAACTCAACAAGCTATCTCCGTGCGCGTTTGTCCTGCTGGTCGCGATGCTGTTTAAGCATCGCGCGCTCCTTGCGTTCGGCCCTTTTGCCCTTAATGGCCGTGACCACAAAGTAGATGACCGCGGCGGCAACGATTGCGCCCACGCATAGGCCAATCGAGCCCAACATTGCCGAAAATTCCATACCGCGTCACCTCTCTTTTAAACGGGACTTTCAAGATAGCACCTCGATCCCCGCCACCACAGCTCCTTCACGTTCGCCGCCCTTCGGTCTAACGGAGGACGCGGCGGGGAAAAATCAACTCGTCAAACGATTTAGCAAGCACAACGCTGCCGGCACCCTGCCGGCCGTCATCACATAGAATCGAGCCTCCATGGATACCCTCAACGATCTAAATGAGCGCGTCGACGCCTTCGTCGGCACCAGCTCCTTCGACACGCCTGCCGCGGCAAACGACCAAGCCCCCATCGATGTGCCCGCCGAGGTTCACGAGGACATTGTCGCCTCGGTCGATTTCTCCGAGGTCGAGCTCGCAGACGAGTTCACCGAACCCCAGGTAGCCGTGACCCCCAACGGACTGCTTCCCATGGAGCCGCTGCCCATCGACGGGCGCCTGCGCAAGGCGGCCCTTCGCATGCCTGACGAGATTGAGGAGGCCAGCGGCTTCACGCTCTTTGGCCGTCGTATCAAATCGCTCATCTACACCACCGACGTCGCGGTCATCCGCAACTCCAATGCCGATGCCGTCTTTGCCGTTTACCCCTTCACGCCGCAGCCGGCCATTACGCAGGCGCTGCTGACCGTCGCCGAGTGCCCGGTCTTCGTAGGCGTGGGCGGTGGCACCACCACCGGTAAGCGCTCCGTGCAGATGGCAGCCGTCTCCGAGATGCAGGGCGCGGCGGGATGCGTGGTCAACTCCCCCGCCACCGCCGAGATGGTCGAGCACATCACCAACATCGCCGACATCCCCGTCATCGCCACGGTCGTTCGTTGCGACGACGATGCTCACGCCAAAGTGCGCGCCGGCGCCAAGATCCTCAACATCGCCGCCGGCAAGAACACGCCGCAGGTCCTGCGTGAACTGCGCGAACACTATCCCAACCTGCCGCTCATCGCGCCGGGCGGCAAGACGCCCGAGAGCATCCGTGAAACCATCGCCGCCGGAGCCAACGCCATCATCTGGACGCCGCCTTCGGCACAGCAGCTACAGACCGACATGATGCAGCGTTATCGCAAGATGAAGGAAGACGCCACACCTGTCATCTCGCGCGACGATGTACCCATTATCGACCAGGTCGCCGCCGCCGAGGTCAGCCAGGTCGAGAACATGAATCCCGATGTGCCGATTCCCGACGAAGTCATCGAGCGCGTCGCTTCGATCCACGAGCGCGTCGAGGAGCATCGCGCCAACCGCGGCCTCAAGCCGTCACTGCACGGCTTCTTCTTCCGCGGAAAGAAACGCTAGCAAAACATCTTGGCCCGCCCCACAAACGTGAGGCGGGCCGTTTTCGTTTGAGCAATCATGCAGCGACGTGATGGGGCAAATTAATCCACGCGCTTGTCGCCCATAAAGAAGAGCGCCACCGTACCGGGTCCGGTATGCGAGCCAATCAGAGTACCGATGTTATTGATCTCAATCTTGCCTTTAAGCTGCGGAACCTGTTCCTCAATCAGCGCCGCAACCGCCTCGGCATCCTCGCGGCACGCCGAGTGCGACATGATGCACTTACCCGAATAATCCGCACCGTCCTGCACGTGTGCCATCATGGTCTTAGCCATCTCGGAAATCGCGCGCTTCTTAGTGCGAATCTTCTCACGTGGCGACAGCCCACCTTCGCAATCGACCGTCATAAGCGGGCAAATCTTAAGCGCCGTGCCGATGATCGCGCTCGCAGCCGAAATGCGACCGCCGCGCAGGTAGCTCGACAGATCGGTCGAAAAGAACCAGTGGTGCAGGTTTAGTTTGTGCTCCTCGATCCAGGCGGCCGTCTCGTCGAGCGAAGCGCCGCTATCGCGCACGTCGGCGGCGCATTCCGCCAGCAGGCCAAAGCCCGAAGACGCTGCCAGCGAATCGATGACGCGCACCTTGCCGCCCTGGGGATAGCGATCCGCGAGCATCTGCGCCGCAACGCAGGCCGATCCATACGTGCCCGAAATACCCGACGACAACGTCAGGTGCAGCACGTCTTTACCCTCGGCAACAAACGGCTCCCAAAACTCCTCGTACTCGCCCACGCTCACCTGAGACGTCTTGGGCATGGCGCCCGCGGCAATCTGGGCAAAAAACTCGTCCGGCATAATCGACTGATACAGATCGTCCGTATAGACAACATCGTCGATCTCGTAATGAAAACACACGACGGGGATATTGCGCGACGCAAAGAACTCACGGGTTCGGTCGGCGGCGGATTCACAGGTCAGGACAAAATCACTCATATGAGGCTCCTTACTCATTGCTGCGCAAATTATCGCACAGTGAGCCTACATACGGTACATATGTCCACTATTTACCAAATCGAACCAAAAATAGCGAACATCTTTACCACCATCGTCTCCACCGGCCCCACGCATAAATATCTGAGAAAACACCCTCTGTCGTCTCCACTCAACCGCCATATCTACCTCAACTAAATCGATTTACCAAACCGTTCAGCCGACAATTCAGCCGCTGGCGCAAAATCGAAACAAAAGCGGCGCATACTGATAAACGTTTGACGCTGTTTATCAGTTTTACCAGCTCCATCGGAAGGTGTTTCATGGTCGCATTCGATCGCAACCCGCAAGACTTTAAGTATCTGCGCCTGCTGTCGAGACAGTTCCCCACCGAGCAATCCGCGTTTACCGAGATCATCAATCTCTCAGCCATCCTCAACCTGCCCAAAGGCACCGAGCATTTTATGAGCGACGTGCATGGCGAGTACGAGGCCTTTATGCACATCCTCAACAACTGCTCGGGCGTCGTGCGCGAGCATGTCGACGAGATTTTTGGCGACACGCTCACCTTTGACGAAAAGGGCGAGCTGTGCACGCTCATCTACTACCCGCACGAGAAGATCGAGCTGGTCCGCAGCCAGCGCGAGGACTCGCCCACCTGGTACAAAACGATGCTTGACCAGCTCATCATGGTCGCTCGTTCGCTTTCAAGCCGCTACACCCGCTCCAAGGTTCGTAAGGCCATCCCACGCGATTACGCCTACATCATCGACGAGCTGCTACACACGCATCCGGACGAGAACAACTATCGTGTGCGCTATCACGAGCGCATCGTGGAGTCCATCCTGGAGACCGCAAGCGCCGACGACTTTATCGAGTCGCTCGCCTCGCTCATCAAGCGCCTGGCCGTCGACCACCTGCACCTGGTGGGCGACATCTTCGACCGCGGCGGCGGCGCGGCCAAGATTATGGACCGTCTGCTCACCTACCATTCGCTCGACATCCAGTGGGGCAACCACGACCTGCTGTGGATGGGCGCTGCAGCCGGTGAGCCCGCCTGCATCGCCACGGTGCTGCGCAACAACCTACGCTACGACAATTACGAGATCCTCGAGAATGACTACGGCATCTCGCTGCGCGAGCTTGTTGCCTTTGCCGATGCCACCTACACCGCCGGTGAGCCCATCACCCCGCTGATCAAGGCCATCAACGTGCTGCTCTTTAAGCTCGAGGGCCAGATTATCCAGCGCCACCCCGAGTTCGATATGACCGACCGCCTGCTGCTCGACAAGATCGATCACGACGCCGGCACGGTCACGCTCGCCGACGGCAGCGTGTGGCCGCTCACGACCAACGACTTCCCCACCGTCGACCCGACGGACCCCTATACGCTCACGTCTCAGGAGCAGCACATCATCGACAAGCTCGTGTCCGAGTTTGTCACCGCCGATCACCTGCATCGCCATATCGATTTCCTCTATTCCCACGGCTCGATGTACAAGGTCGCCAACGGCAACCTGCTGTTCCATGGCTGCGTGCCGCTCAACGAAGACGGCACCTTTAGCAGCATGAACTGCCTGGGCACCTGGCACGCTGGCCGCGATTATCTCGATTTTTGCGACCACATCGCCCGCCGCGCCTGGCGCGTGGGCGACCGCGACGCCCTCGACTGGATGTGGTACCTGTGGATTGGCTTTAACTCACCCGCCAGCGGACGCCTGGTGCGTACCTTTGAGCGCGCCTATATCGCCGATAAGAGCACCTGGGTCGAGCCGATGGACCCGTACTTTACGCTTACCAAGTCGCCCTCGGTCTGCGATGACATCATGCGCGAGTTTGGCGTCGTGCCCATGGCATGTTCACCGACCGGCCACATCATCAACGGCCACACGCCCGTTAAAACCACCAAGGGCGAGCAGCCCATCCGCGCCGAGGGCAAGCTGCTGGTCATCGATGGCGGCTTCTGCCGCGCTTACCATCCCAAGACGGGCATCGCCGGCTACACGCTTATCTCGAGCTCGCGCGGCTGCCGCCTCAAGTCGCACCGGGCCTTTACGACGGTTGCCGAGGCACTCACGCGCAACGTGGACATCGAAAGCGAGACCAACCGCTTTGACGAGGCCGACCGCCGCCGCATGGTGAGCGACACCGATACCGGTGCCAAGATCCGCAGCCAGATCCAGGACCTACGCCAACTGCTCGATGCATATAGAAACGGTGCTATCGAGGAGCGCGCCTAGCTCCACCCGCGGGGATTGGCTAAACTTGCTGAGTTTGTCATCCCCGCGGCGCTTCGGCGCCAGCTTAAGGCAGGTACCATGCAAAAGCTCCTTGCGCAGATCATGAAATTTGGCGTCGTCGGTGTCATTGCCACGGTCATCGACTTTGGCATTATGAATCTGCTCCACTACGGTCTGGGCCTCAACATCCTGATCGCCAATACCAGCGGCTTTATCATCTCACTCATCTTTAACTACCTCGCCAGCATGAAGTACGTGTTTGCGCACAAGGAGGGCATGAGCCGCCGCCGCGAGTTCATTATCTTTGTCGTGTTGTCCGTGATCGGTTTGGGACTCAACGACGGCATCGTGCTGGCGCTCAACGCCGGCCTGGGGCTCGAGGCCAATATCGCCAAGATTTGCGCCACCGCGCTTGTCATGGTCTACAACTTTGTGACCCGAAAGATCTTCCTGGAAGGCGACGAGACCAAGTAACTCGCAACCTTACAGCTTTACAATGCCCACGGATGACGCGCGTCGAGCGCTGTGTTGTTCGTGGGCATTGCTCGTTTACGGGCAAATTTTCAACGTTTGCGGATTAGCTCTTGAAAATTTGGCGAGTTCGTATAGTTCTTGGCAAGGACCTTACGTTTCCCTTGCAAAAGCTCTAAAGTATCCTCTGCTCGATTCATCAACGCATTGGATGTGATTACGTGCGCAAGGCACTGGCACAACCTCATACCAAGCAGTTCCTCAAGTTCGCTGTCGTGGGTCTTATCTCCTTTGGCATCGACTGGGGTATGCTCATTGCGCTCGTCGAGCTGTTTCACCTCGATTTTTTGATGAGCACCACGGTCTCGTTTACCACCTCCGTTGTGGTCAACTACTGGCTCAGCATGAAGTACGTGTTCGACCACCGCGAGGGCATGAGCCGCAAGCGCGAGTTCACGATCTTCACCATCCTGTCGGTGATCGGCCTGGGCCTCAACGACCTATACATGTTTGTGGGCGTCACGTTTTTGAGCATCGGCTACCAGGCCATGAAGGCCATCGCCACGTTCCTCGTCACCTGGTACAACTACTTCAGCCGTCGCTTCTTTCTCGAGGGCGCACGGTCGTAGTCGATTCGCTATTTGCTTGAATGTATAACCGGTTGGAATTCTCGTTCCAGCCGGTTTTTTTGTTTGTGGAGCAGGCTGAGGAAGGCATGCGAAGCGGGCCACAAGACCGAAATGGGACACAGTTTCCGCGATGAGGCCTTACCGGAAAGTGTATCCCGGAATCAGTCACCAGAACAGGACGCAGTTTCCAGATGAACCCCCCATGCGGAAAGTCCATCCCGGAATGAGCCCTCAGAGCGGGACACGCTTTCCGAAACCCTCCCCATCGGGAAACGTTATCCCGGTCTGAGCGCGAATTCCGGGATGCAGTTTCCCGCGGACATCGAAACGGAAAACACATCCCGGAATCGACGTCCGGAACGGGATGCCGTTTCCCAATGGACGCCGATGCGGAAACCGCATCCCAGAATTCACCTTCAGAATGGGATGCAATTTCCGGTTGAGCCCTAGTTGGAAACCCCATCCCATTCGCATTAAAAACGGGCGGCTCGGATGTTTGTCCGAACCGCCCGCTTGGTGTGTTATGTCGAGGCGTTTAGCCCGTTACGTAATACCAGACGACACTGTCGCCGTTGGATAAGACATAGTTGCTGCAAGCCGTGTTGGGCGTTACGCCGTTAACGGAATACATCCAGCCGCTTGTACCACCGTGCTCCTTCTCGGCCAAACCACCGATAGCGGCGACATACGTGCCGTACGATGAGCCGTGCGCATTTACAGAGAGACCCAGGGCGCACAGGGCATCGTAGACCGTGGCACCCTCGTTAAAGGTGAAGGTACCGCCAGAAGACACAGGATTACCCACGGCACTCGATGTGACCGAAACCGTCACCGTGACGTAGCCAGGCTGCTGCGAGCCGCCCTGATTGCCAGCAGAGGCGCTGCCGCTGTTGGATGCAGACCCACCGCCGGACGCTGAGCCGCCACCCGAAGAAGAGCCGTCAGAAGAGCTCGATCCACCGGTGGATTCAGAGCCCTGTCCGGCAGACGCGTTGCTGGACTTCTTGCCGCCCTTGTCTTCGGACTTCTTCTCCTTCGAATCCTTTTTTGAGTCCTTCGACCCGTCCTTCGCATTGTCCGAAGATTTGGAGTCCTTGGACGCAACCTTACCCGAAGCGGTAGTCGAGCCGGAAACCGACGCATCCTTGGCAACGATGCTCTCCCCCGTCACGGTCTCGACAATCCAATCGATGGACCAGGCACCGCTGACGGAAGGGTAAACAAAGCCCAGCGAGACGACAATCAGCGCAATGCAGACGGCCGTCAGAGCGCCAAGCAGCGCCTTGCGCCGCGGGGCGGACGCCGCCGAAGCGGCGCCCTTTTGCTTTGCATCGTCGAGCTGAATGAACGACGAGTCGGGCTGTTTGGAGTCGGCGTCCTGAGATTTATTGGACACAGCCCTCACCTACCGACGCTTGGTGAGTGCGAACACGCCGATGACGGCGAGACCAATAACGCCAGCCGCCACGCCAACAATGGCGAGCGGGTTGAAGCCAGACTCCTGCGCAGAAACCTCAGAGGACTTTTTGGCAGCGGTCGAAGCGGACGAGCCCGTGTCGGACTTGTCGTTCTTCTTGTCGGACTTCCTGTCCTTCTTGTCGGAATCCTTCTTGGAATCCTTGCCGTCCTTGGTCTCGGTCGTGGTGGTCGTGGAGACCGGCGTCTGGCCCGGAGCAACGGCGCCGCCGCCCTGCTGGCCGCTCGTTCCGTTGCCGGAGTTGGCACCATTGCCAGAGCCGCCCGCATTACCATTGGAGTTGCCGTTGCCACCGTTATTGTCGGCGGGATACTTGACCCACTTGGCATACAGCGTCATATCCGCCGTCACCGCAGTCGCGAAATCGTACGCCTTAGTGCAGGCGGCATCGGAGAACCAGCCGGCGAAGGTGTAGCCCTCGCGCGTCGGGTCGGCAGGTTTGGCAACCGTCGAACCCGAGGCGGGAGTCTGGTCGTCAATCGACGATCCCCCCTGTGTATCGAACTTCACACGATGGGCCTGAGACTTCACGCAGAACAGATGGCAAGAGTCATTCGTGTAGTAAAGGTTACCGAACTTGTCGCAAACAACCGATGCCATGCAGTAGTTGGCATAACCGGAACCGGGGACAAACACTTCAGTCGCCTCGGCATCGCCCAGCTTGTACATATACACGCCGCCACCCGAAGTGTAGTTGGGCCAGTTTCCCTTGGCGCCGTTCAAAGTAAAGTACACATACGTCTCGCCGTCGCGCGTCGAAACGAGCGGCGTACTCTTAGACTCAAAGCCAAGCTCTGCGCCGTCAGCCTTCGTGATCTGCTTCACGCTCATATCGGACAGGTCGACAATCGAAAGCAGGCCTTTGCCCTTCCAGTCGTTCGTGGTCTTGCCGTTGACGAACGCATAGTTCCCGCTAAATACGGGTGTCGAAGTCGAATATGCGGCAAACTGCGCTTGAGCAACTTCAGCGAGGGAGCCGTCGGAGCCAATCGTCAGCCTATGCAGGGTACCGTTATCACGCGTGACAGCATACACAAACCCGTCGTGCTCAACAAGCGCAGAACGGATATTGCCCCCAGCGAGCTTAATCGAACCGACAAGCTTTGACAGATCGGCGGAATACACGCGCACCTGGCCATAGTCACCGCCAACGACATAATAGCCGTTGACCATCAGGCCGCCAGACCAATAGAAGCCGCCATCGGTAACGGAGGCACTGCCGGCAACTGCACCCGTATGAATATTGATGCGCTTGATAGTGCCGTTTTGCACGTCTTCACCAGACCAATAATCAAGAGTATTGATATAGACGTAATCACCGTCAACGGTCAGCGAAGACAGGTTCTGTTTCGTAAAGGCATCGGAATACCAAAGCGTCTCAAACGTTTTCGCCGAAACAGCCTGCAGGTAACCGCCGGAAAGCGGAATCAGAATGATGCCTTGCGCGACAACAGGACGGCACGTGCTATCCATAGATGAGCCAAGCTCAAGGGATCGCACGACGGAACCCGTCTCAGGGTCGATCTCGTTCAGAACGGCATTCCATGTCTTTCCGCCCCATACCGAAGCGCCCGTGACAAGGTACACCTTTCCGTTCGCGACAAGCGGATCGGAAGCAGAAGCGTTTGCGCCCGCCTTCTGCTGTTCTTCGGTCAAAAGGTTGAGCGCCCAGGAAGGCGTATCGGTCTTCGTAGTGGGCGTCAGAGCATCAGCCGCCGAGGCGGAGCTGCCGTTTGCAAAGCCATTCCACGAGACATCGACATCAGGATGCTCCGTCTCGGGATTGGTAGCAGGAGCCGTTGTGGGCTTCTGCGTGCCGTCACCCTTAACATAACGGAACTCGACGCAATCGCCGTTCTTAAGGAAATAGCTCGGGGCACCGACGCTCGCATACCCATTGTTTACAAAGAACGACCAGTAGCTATACGGCGCGGCGCTCGTTGTGCTCAGCACGCGGCCATCGGGCATCGTCGCACTCGTAAGACCCCATGCATTTGCTTCGAGGTTCGTACAACCGGCAGCCGTCATAAGCTGCTCGAGCACCGACTCGGCTGTCGTGTCTTCGTCGGCGGGAAGCGTAAGCTCGGTCAAGGGCACCACCGATTGCTCGGTGTAGTTGCCGCCGGCGTCACTTGCGGAAACACCCGTGACCTTGGCCGTCACCGTAATGGTCTTGCCCTCGTTCGGGTTGTCGAGCCCCGTCGTTCCCTTGACGTTTACCGTCGCAGAAACATCCAAGCCGGCAAGTACCGCGTAGTCCGAATTGTCGGGATAGCGCTCGGCATAACGGGCAAAACGCTCACTCTTCAGACGGCCGCTGATTGTAACCTTCGCGTTGTACTCAGGTTGCGTAAACAGAAGATTCTCGTGCGAGATTACGCTCGGCTTGCTCGACTTGAGCAAACGATAGGTATTCTCCGTACCACCAGGAAGTTCGCTAAACACAAAGCCATAATGGCCAGCGGCCTCTTCGCTGGTATAGCACCAGTTAACCGCATATCCCTGACCGTACACCTTCAACGGCGCATGCAGGTTCCCCGTCACATTGGAGGCATCCTGACCGTCAAGAATACCCTGAGAGAATGTTGACTTTGCAAGGCTCAGATGGAACAGCTCAGCATCAAGCTCGTTCTGGTCCTGCGGGGCAATCGCAAAGTCGAGGGTCTTGCTTGCCGTGACCTCGGCGTTGGACTTATCGGTCACCGTGAGGGTGATCTTGGTCTTCGCTGCCTCGGTGCCAGGCAGCGGCTGATAGACCGTGCCCTTGTAGCCGTTGAACGTAATGTCATCGGTGCTGGCGGAGTACTTGACCTCGAAGTACTTGCCGTCGATATTGAGCGTGCTCGTGCGCGGCATCTGCAGGTCGGCGGTTAGGCCGTCTTTATCCGCAACCGTTTTGGTGCCGGAGTACTTGATGTTGTCGTAGGTAAAGGCCGCATCGACCTTCTCCTGGAGCGCCTTCTTGTCGGCGGCGACCTTCTCGGGATCACCCTTGACCGTCACGACAAAGTCGTGCGAGCCGGCAAGCTTGATGTCGCCGCTCGTAACCGTAACCTTGGCGGTCAGCGTCACGTCTCGATCGCTCGATGCGCGCGAAACCTTACCCGTCTTATCTTCCCAGCTATAACCAGAAACAAACAGGCGCTCGGTGTCGGAGCTTGTCCATTCAACAGAGAATTTCTTTGCGGAACCCGCCTTGTACGGAAGCGTGACATTTTGGGTCACGCTATCGGCGGACTCGCCCGCCGCGTAGCCAATCTGCAGGGATTCGGCGGCTCCGTCAAGAAGGTCTTGCAGTTTAGCCTCGTCCCAAGCAACCTGCACGGACTTGTTGGGCAGGTAATACTCGGTCTTCTCGCCGTCACGCGACAGCTCAAACACCACATCGGCACTACGCAGACCGTCGATGTTGTAACCAGTGTAATCGTTGGGGTCAATGAAGAAGAACGTCACATCGCCGTTGGTCTTATCCTGGGCGTCGGAGATACCGACCGTGGCCTTGTCATCCTCAGCCTTAAAGGCAACGCCGCCCTCGGAGACCCTAACGTCAACGTCGGTAAATCCCAGATCGGCAAGCTGCGCCTTCAGAACATCGTTGACGTTGCCGCCCTTGGCGCTGTAATCAACAACGATCTGCTTATTGGCATCGTTGAGCTTTTGGACTGCAGCCTCGAGCGAACCCGCGGCGATAACCTTGTTGGCGGAGACGAGCTCGACCGTCGAGCTACCGCTCGTGGCGACAGCCTTCAGATACTTGCCAGCAGCAGATGCCGAGACCGTCGCCTCGGCGCCCGACATATCGGGCAGCAGCGTCCAGTCGGCCGCCGGAGTCTTCGCGTCGTCGGCCGCATACCAGGCAACAGTCGCCTGGTCGGTGACATCGATACCGTTGGTGGCCGAACCGTCGGCGCGCTTGGCCTGCGCCGTCGCCTTGACGCTATCGCCCGAGACGAGATGGGTCGAATCGCTATTGATCTGCGGCGTAGTGGTCACGCGCAGCAGGTTATACTCCCCCGCCGCGGTAACGCTGTCCGACGAAACCCATTCAACCGTGTTGTCGAGAGCGCTCGCCGTAACCTTGATCTTCTTGCCGACAAGCGCATCCGTAAGAGTCAGGCTGCCATCGGTCGTATCGATGCCGTCGGTGAGCTCGGTCCAATCGGCATCGCCCTCGCCCTTGGCATACCACGCCATGGTGAGTTCGGCATCCTCGGGCACGTCCTTGGTCGAGCCCGACCAGCTACCCGGAACCTGCACGCTCGGTGTGATCTTTGAGCCCACGCTGAGCGTAACGTTCTTATCGGCAAGCTCAATGCCCGCCAGCTTGTACTGGCCCTTAAGCGTCACGGGGCCGAGCGGGGCAACGGCCTGCGTGCCGCCGTAGGAGCTCTTCTTCTGCGTGCTGGAAACGGTGTTTTCGCTCGTCACCTTCACGCGCAGATACTTGCCGGCATAGGCGGCATCAACGGTATAGGTGGCCTTGGTAGCACCGGGGATATCGGTATAGGCGGAGTCGTAGCTCGAGCTGCTGTTTGCATACTGCCACTGGTAGGTCACGTTATCGGTGCGGTCGATATAGTGATAGTTGGAGCCGTCCTTTTTGCGCACCTTAGTCTTGAGCGTATCACCCACACGTACGCCGTTGGTGGCGGGAGAGCCCTCGAACTGCACGTCGTAAAGCTCAACTTGGCCAGCGACGGAGACAGGACCCGCCGCATAGTACGGCTTCTGCTCGCCATAGCCGCCGTTGGCCTTGGCCACGACGTACCAGCCCTTAAGGGCGGCGGTCACCGTCAGGGTGTTACCGGTCTCACCCTCGATAGGCGTGTTGCACGAGTTGGCGGTATTCGACTTGCCCTTGTACCACTGCCACGTGACATGCGAGTCGGAGGTAACGTCGGTGGAGCCCGCCTTGGCGGTCGCCGTAATCGTGGAACCAACCTCGACTTTGCCCGAAGTCGGGCTCATAGTCACGCTCGTGACATTAATTGAACCGGTAGCCGCAACGAGAGCGCCCGTCGAGTTGGTCAAGCTCGAAGAGCCGATCTTCGAGGACACCTTGCACTTGAGGTACTTGCCGCCCAAAGCGTCGGTTAGCTCGAGGGTCTCCCCCGTGGCACCCGCAATGTCGGTATACGTGCCACTCTTGGTGTCAGAGCACTGCCACTGATAGTTGAGCTTGCTTGCGTCGACGAACGCGCCGTACGCGCCGCCCTTCTCCTTGGCGCGAGCCTTAGCGGTATCCCCCACCGCAAAGACGCTCGTGTTGTCCTTGGTATTGATGATGGACACGGCCGAAATCTCGACCGCACCGGCCTGTTTGACCTTGCTGGAAGTGGTCTTGTTCACCGTGTTGACACCAGCGCTGGCCTCGACCCTGATATACTTGCCCTCAAGGTCGTCGCCCACCACGAGCGAAGCACCCGTCTGCCCCTCGATCTTGGTAAAGCCCGAGTACTGCGAGGTGGATGCGGACCACGTGTAGGTAACCTTGGCGTCGGCGGGGGTTTGCTGATAATAGCTTATGTACGGAGTCGCCGTCAGGGTATCGCCTATGCTCGGCGTGTCACTATTCAGCTTGACGCTGTTAAGCTCCATCTGACCGGCGCCCAGCACGGGGCCAGGAATGTAGTTGGCATTGATGCCCGAGCCGGAAGAAACGGACGGACCATAGTAGTCCTTGCCATCAACCGTTACCTTGCAGATGAAGTATTTGCCTTCCATCGCGGCGCTGACGGTGAGCGACTGCTCGTGGCCTACGACCTCGGTGTAGTCGGCGACATTGCTGCTGGCCCTGGTCGTGCCGGCGAGCCAGGTGTAAGTCCAGGTGCCGGGATTGGCAACGGACTCAGTCGAAGTGCCGTACCAGTCGTCCTCGACCTCATCGTACATATTTGCCCAGAGCGTATCGCCCGCGCTGAGCGCGCCCGACTTCGTGGAATAGGAGTTGTCCTTATCCTTGGTGTCCTGGATGAAGACCTTGGCCTCGCTCGAAAGCGTTGTGGCGGACGCGGCGGCAACGGCGTTCTTCTGCTCCGAAGCAGCAGACGCCGCAGCGGAGTTCTCGGACTCAGTCGCGTTGTCTGCAGCGGTGCCATTGCCATTCGCGGCACTCGCAGTTGCGCCCTGATCTGCGCCGGCGTCATCGGCAGCAGCGCTCGCCGCCGCACTGTTCGCGCCGGTGCCGGCAGCAGCGTCATCGTCGGCCGCCGCGCCCTCGCCGCCCGTCGCAGCCTGGGCCACAGCCTCGGCAATGCCCTCGGCGCCCTCGGCCCAAAGTTGCGCCGGCGTGGTGCCAAAAGCCATGGCAAAAGCCAGGAACGCCACCAGACCGCGCTTGGCTACGCCGCGCGCAATTGCGCCTCGGCGATGCGAGACGCGCTGGCGCTCGTCCACAAACATATCCATTTGTCCCCCATTGTCTGTACTTGGAGCGTTGCCTTGAGGCTGCCCCACGTCATCGCGCATGTTGCGCTCGAGTTCCCCCATCGGGGTCCTCCTTCCCTCCAGAGCCCTATGCACACCGGCGGCATACGCCGCAGCCGCACGCAAGATGGGAGGCGATCCGACTTAACCTTAACGACTCGGGCGCGCCGTCCGATCTGCGACGCGAACATCCCGAGCCAAGAGGAATTACGGTTACTGGTACAGCCGGGGACTTGCACCCCGATTCTCCCAAACGCGCAGGAAAACCGCGCATTCGTGCGTCTCCGCACCACCATCTAGGCCATCGATTATTACCGTCAAAATGGTATCACGCAAAAGGGCCTCGCACGCAGGCGAAGCCCAAGGTAAAAGCTATTGTTTGCGATAGGAAAATGCGGTGACGGTCGCAGCCTCTAGTGCTTGCCGCCGTGGCTGTTGAGCCAGATATTGCGGCCCAGCATAAGCGCCAGCACCAGCGCGCTCACGTAGCCAAAGAAGCCGATGACCGGAATGCCGAGGACAACCGGCTCGATGCGCGCGTAGTACACCACCGACGAACCGATAAACAGACCGGCGATCACGATAGCCATCGACATGCGGTCGATAATTCCGCCCAGCTGTCGCAGCGCCTTATCGCTGCTCATGATCTGCGTGTTCACCTTAAGCTGGCCGCGCGTGAGCATACGCGAAGCCAAGCCCAAATACTCGGCCGCCTCGAGCGAGCCTTTTGCCGCGCGATAGCTGCTCGCGGCCAGATCGCGTCCCATATCACGCATGCGGGCATAGGTGCTCTTCTCGTTTTTGATGTGCGTCTGGATGATCTGGATCATGTTGACGTTGGGCATGTACTCGGTCAACAGGCCCTCGAGCGTCACCATGCCGCGGGCGAACATCGTCACCACGCTCGGCAGCTCAACGTCATTTTTGCGCGCCAGATTGAGCAGCGAGGTCAAAAACTCGCCGATATCCAGGTCTTTAAGGTCGAGCCCGGCAAAGTCGGCAACGATAAAGTCCAAATCGGACAAAAAGGCCGAATGATCGAGCTCAGCCGAGTCGCCACGCGTCACGGCGAAGCGCATGAGCGAATCCTTGAGCTTGGGCACGTCACCCTCGGCCACGGCGAAAATCATGTCCTTTACGATACCGCGATCGTGGCTCGACATGCGTCCGACCATGCCCAGGTCAATAAAGTAGACGATGCCATCCTTGAGGATGATGTTTCCCGCATGCGGGTCGGCATGGAAAAAGCCATCGTCGAGCACCTGCGTCGAGTAGTCCTCGACGATTGCGGCACCGATCTTTTCCAAGTCATAGCCCTCGGCCACCAAGCGTTCAGGATCGGCGATCGAAATGCCGTCGACGTAGTCCATAACCACCACGTGCTCGGTGCACAGGTCCAGATAGGATTTAGGGCACGTCACGCCATGAACGCTCTTATGGAACTCGTAGAAGTCGTTGAGGTTTTTGGCCTCGGCCAAAAAGTTGGTCTCCTCGCGAAACGAGGTCCACAACTCCTCGACTACACCGTGCAGGTCAACGAATTGATCGGTGTTGACGAACTTGGAAACGATACGCACCACCGAGCGGATGATATCGATGTCCTGTGCCATAACCTGCTGCGCACCGGGGCGCTGCACCTTGACGGCCACGTCCTCGCCCGTCACCAGACGTGCGCGGTGCACCTGCGCAAGCGATGCGCTACCAAGCGGATTGGGGTCGATCGCATCGAACATCTCCCCCAGGCGCAGGCCGTATTCTTCTTCCAGACAACTGAGTACGACCTCGTACGGCACCGGCTCCACGTCGGAGCGCAGACGACGCAGCTCGTCGCAAAAGCGTTGCGGCAGAATCTCGGACCGGTTGGCCAGAATCTGCCCCATCTTGACGAACATGGGGCCGAGTTCCTCGAGCAGGCGGCGCAAACGAACCGGCGTGAGGTTATCCCACACGCGGTACTTTTTGACCAGGCGAACAATCTGTCCGATGCGCTCGCGGCGACCCGCCGGCGTGAGCTGGTATTCCTCGTCCGGCGCCATCGCGTCGGGCTCCTCGGGGACCATATCGACAGCGCGCGGCTTCTTGCGAGCGCCCGAGACGACGGCATCGACCTCATCGACAACCGCCGCCTCGTCACCCAAGGGATCTAGATTGTTGTAATCGGTGGTGGAATCTGCCATCTGCGCTGCTACTCGGCCTCTTCGGTATCCTTCGCATCGTCGGGCTCAACGGACTCGACGGGCACCGAGGTCACGTTGTCCTCGACCGAATCGACGATGTCGCGCACATGGGCCAGGAAGGCCGTGCGCTCGGGGGCGGTCATGACGCGGACGCGGGCCAGGATGAGCTCGTCGAGCACGCGCTGGGCCGCGGTCTCGCCCTGCATGCCCAAGCGCTCGGTCAGATCGGAGATGGTGCCACCGGCCTGCTCGAACATGTCGGACACGCTGCGGGCGATATCGGGGGTGGCGGTGTCCTTGCGGACCTGCTCGCCTTTGGTGTTAAGGTCGTCGAGGACCTTCTTGCCGCCTTCGACAGCAACGGCGGCAGCGCCAAAGCCCACGTTGATGGCGCCGTTAACAAGCTGATCGAGTTTCATAACCATGGTTGTCTCCAATCACAAACAACTGCATTGGCGTTCTTGTACCCAAGATTGAGTGAAAGCGACAAAGCGTTTAAGCGCTATTCGATCGACGGGAAATCCCTATCTCACGTTGTCGTTCATCGCGAAAGAGTTCTTCATGGCGCAGCTCGTGGTGTAGAGCACCTTGCCCAACAGGGCATCGGTCTCCACGCGCGCGAGCTCGGCAAACTCCTCGTTGGCGCGTGCAAGCTCGGCAGGCACCTCGGCCTCGGGCAGCGCGGCTACGGCAGCGTCGACGTCATGGATCTGCTTGTGGCCCATGCCACCGACCTTCTCCTGGTAGTCCTCCACAGCGCGGCCGCACTCATGGAAGCGGACGTCGGCCAGCGCTCCGATCAGGCGGTTGGCCCAGTAGAAGTTTTCGGACGTCACGCGAGCCTGCGTATCGGCATAGTACTCGGGCATGGTCTCGACGTTGGCGTACAGCGGAACCAGCGCGTTAAACGAGTTGGAACCAAAGGCCATCCACTGCACGGCGCGGTAGGCCGGCTGCGCATAGGGGCGCAGCTGCAGCACGGCGAGCTGGCTGTTACGGTTGATGCCGATGGGGCGATAGGCACCGCGCGTGGCGGGCGTGCCCTTGCTGCCGTAGCAGTCGTACTCCGTGCCCTGGTAGTGGCTCGAAAGCACGTACTTGATGTCCTCGATGGTCACCTTGCGCTCGGGCACGCGGCTCCAGGGGATATCGTCGCTCTCGGGCGTGTAGTCGGCCTCGGAACCGTCCCACACATCGCTGGGGTTGAGGCAGCGCTGCATGTACCAGGCGCGCGGCGTGTTGTAGACATGGTCGCTGTCGCTGTGCGAGCCAAAGGCCTCGCGCGGGTTAAAGATCGCAGCCGGGCCGTCGCCATCGACGCCCAGCGTCAGGTCCAGATGCCACTCGGCCATCCAGGCACGCAGGTCGGCGGAGCACATGTGGTCGGCCTGGGCGCCCTCGGCGTCATCCAGGTCAAAGCTGTCGATACCCAGCTGGTTGGGCATGGTCACATAGGCGTCATCGGGCACGCGCTTGGCGATCCAGTGGTGGCCGCCGATGGTCTCGAGCCACCAGATCTCGTCCACGTCGCTAAAGGCGATGCCGTTGTTCTCGTAGGTGCCATAACGCTCGAGCAGGTCACCCAGAATGCGTACGCCGTCGCGGGCGGATTTGGCATATGGCAGCACCAGGGTCACCATGTCCTCCTCGCCCAGACCGCCGGGCTGCGCCGGAACATAGCCGTCCTCGTCCTCGTTGCCCTTGGCGGGCACGTAGTCGACGAGCGGGTCGGCGCCGCGAACGCGCTCGTTGGTGGTGAGCGTCTCGGTTGCGGACATGCCCACATTGAGCTCGTTGAAACCGGCCTCGGCCCAGATGCCGTGGCCCGGGACAACATCGGGGACGCTCGTGTAGCGCATGGGGTTATCGGGCAGTTCAACGGTCAGGTGACTCAGGACGCTCGTGTAGACGCGCGGCTGTTCGTCGGGATGCACCACGCGCATACGCTTGGGCTCAAACACCCCGTTGGACGAGTCCTCGTTACGCGCGACCAGGGTCGACCCGTCGTAGCTCGCGTTCTTACCAACCAAAATCGTTGTGCACGGCATGCGCATCCTCCTTGAGCGAAGAAATCAAACGGTAACAGTGTATCGCTTCGGCGCAAAAAGGGCGAAACCGCGACCCCTCGAGCCCCCTCGAGACCTCTGTGGTCAAAAAATGCCAAATATGAGTACTGTCACAAATTTAGTAGCAGCAATTTAACCGAATGCAGGTGTCGATAATCTACATTTGTTCAAAAGCTTGACAATGTAATTCCTCATAAGTCCAATAAAATAGGCTCTCTATCGATAATTAATACCGATTGAGAGCCAAAAACGACCTAAAGCATATGTGACTATCTTGGCAACAGTACTCATATTTGGCGTTTTTTGACCACGTGGTATATGTCTAACCCCTCAAACAGCCCAAAACGCCTATTTCGATGCGCGCTCCGCCGCCTCGATCACGTGTTTGGCGAGAATCGCCGTCGTTACAGCGCCCACGCCACCCGGCACGGGAGTAATTGAGCCAACGATCGGCTCTGCAGCATCAAAATCGACGTCGCCGACCAGCTTGCCGGCGGCCTCGTCCCAGTTAATGCCCACATCGATGATCGTCTGGCCCTCGCGAACCGCATCCGCGCCAATCGTGCGCGCGCGTCCAACGGCCGCAACCACAATATCAGCCGCACGGCACTCGGCAGCCAAGTCGCGCGTATGTGTATGGCATGTCGTCACCGTGGCATTGCGAGCCGTAAGCATGGCGGCTACGGGACGACCAATCACCAGCGACCGACCAACAACCGCGACCTTGGCCCCATCCAGATCAACGCCGTAATGGTCCAGCAACGCCAGCACGGCCTCGGCCGTACAGGGGGCAAAACCCTCGCCACGCCCCGAAAGCGTGGTGAGCAGCGAGGCCGGCGTCATGGAGTCAACGTCCTTGGCAGGATCGAGCGCCGCGGCGGCTGCGTTCTCGTCAAGGCCGGCGGGCAGCGGGCGGAACATCAGACAGCCATGGACAGCTGGGTCGGCGTTAATGTCCTCGATGGCCGCCAACAGCTCGTCCTGCGAAACATCGGCAGAAAGCAAAACGCGACGAGCCTCAATCCCCACTTTTTCGCAGCGCTTGAGCGCACCGCGCTCGTAGGATAGGTCGTCCTCGCGTTCACCTACACGCACGATAGCCAACGTCGGAACAACGGCCCGCTCGCGCAAAGCCACGCAGCGAGTAGCAAGTTCCTCAGTCAACGCGCGGGCGACGGGAGCACCCTTCAGTAGCTCAGCCATGGCTATCCCCTCTTCCTTGCGGCGTCGGCGGCGCGGCGCGCCAGCGCATCGGCGCGCGGCAGCCACGTATCCAGCAGCTCATCGCACGCTGCCTCGAGCTCCTCGGCGCGTGCACGATCCTTCATAGACGTGGTGTTCGCAAAGAGCGTCAAGCTCGCGCCCTGCATAGCAGCACGGCAGAACACGGCGCCGCATGCCACGTCGGACAGCAACTGGCGCGAGCCCTTGTCGGCCATGTCCTCGAGCAGCGCCAGTGCGCGTCCGCAGGCATCCATAATGCGATACGGCGGCATAGCGGCCACATGCAGCGCATCCTGAATCGCGGTCGCTCGAGCCGGATCGTCACGCGGAATACCGTACGCCGCGGACACCTGCCTGTAGGCACGAACGTCCTCGGCAACCAACTCGACAAGCTCCTGGGCCAGCTCATCAGCCTGGGCAAACGCGCGCGTCAGGCCATCCGCACGATCAGCAAGCGCGGGATTAGTCGCACCGTAGCGGGCAACCATTCCGCACAGCGAGGCGCCCAGCGCGCCCACAAAGGCGCTCGCGCTGCCACCGCCGGGAACCGGCTCGCGCGCAGCCAGCGCCTCGGCAAACCCGCGGCAGGTCTTGTCCATCATCTCTTGGCTCATACGCATGCACCTTCAAGTCATATACATCGGTCGGGTGGCAACCGCCGACCGACCGCATCGATCACATAATGCTGCTAAGTCTAGCCCATAAGTACTCGAGCGTCAGCGCACCTGGCCATCGCGGATTACTATGACGAACGATAGGCGTCGGCACCGCAAACATGGGACACATGGCCCACCTTTCGAGACTTCCGGGCAGCGGCAACTGGGGCATACATATAGGTAAGGAGCCCTATGTTGGGGCAAGCTCATCACGGCACCGGACGACGAATGGAGGAATCACCGCACAGTAAACAAAGGCATCAGGTGCATGCGTAACCGCCGCCCCAGCGACCCGCGGCTCGCGATGTCCCTGGCAGACAAGGAGGACGCCACCATGAAGAAAAAGACCCTATCGATCCTTTCCCTTTGCATCGCCCTCTTTGCCGCATTTGCCCTTGTCGGCTGCGGCGGGAGCGCATCGGGCGGAGGCGGCAGCACCGCCAAGAGCGAGAGCAAGGAAAAGGCCCCCGTCGCCAAGAAGACCGACTTTATCTGGTTTAAGGTCGAGATGCCCGAGGGTGTCGGCGTAAGCGACTCCGCCGGCAAGAATGCCGACAGGGTTCAGCTCACCTTCCCCGAAGACGAGAACGCCTCGGCCGATCGCTTTATCCCCGTTTGGAAAAAAGCGCTGACGGCCGAGGAGTCCCACGCCGACCAGGCAGAAAAGAAGGGGGATACGTTCCAGTGGAAGGATGGCGGGTCCGTCGAATATAACGGCAGGACGTGGCTCGTCGGAACGTACGAAGACAACAGCTGTATCTCAACCATCCTTTTTACCGACGTTGAACCAGGAAGCGTCTACGTCCTCATCTCGAACTTCGACCAGCACAAGAAAGAAGCCGAGGCGCTCCTCAACTCCATCGAATTCCCCGATGACATGGCAGAGGCAGTTTCCGAGGCGCGCGAAGTCGAGATTTCGAGCATCGAGATCAAGTAACGGGACACCCGCACGCGCCTACGCGCACCAGCGCGCATGCGTCCATTAAAACAACGGGCGCCCAACCCAGGGAGGGCCGACAGCATCGGCCCTCCCCTCTTTTGTGCCCGCGCATATTGCCACTTGTCGGCGCAAATCCGGCACCCAGAATGGGACACATGGCCCACCCGAACGAGCCGCTCGCGCGTACAGTAAAGGCAGGTAATCCATGGGCGGTTACAGATCGAGGAGGACACGACCATGAAAAAGAAGGCCTTTGCGATTCTCACCCTCTGCATCAGTCTCTTTGCCGCAGTTGCCCTGGTGGGCTGCGGTGGCAGCGGCGGCGCTACCGGCAGTGGCGGTGGCGGCGGAGCAGAAAAGCCAGCCGTGGATATGAGGACCGATTTCATTTGGTTTAAGGTCGAGGTGCCCGAGGGCGTCGAAATCACGGACGTCGCAGGCGACACAGCCGACAGAGCCCAGTTTAAGTTCACCGAAAGCGAGCACGCGAGCGACCGCTTCATTCCTGTCTTCGACCCCGACAAGAACGCCGACGAGCTGTTCGACTACGAGGCAAAGTGGAAGGCCAACTCCGGATGGACCGAAAGCGACCCCGTTAAATACAACGGCAAGACCTGGCGCAGTGCTTACTTCACGCACTCGGGCGGCGTAACGACTGAGTACTTCACCGACGTTGAGGGCGGCAGCGTCTACGTGCGCATCGACAACGTCGAGGAGCACAAGGACGCCGTCGAAGCCATGATGAAGTCCCTGGAATTTGCCGATGACATCGCCAAGGCCAAGACTGAGGCCTTGGACGTCAAGCTCGACGATATCGAGATCAAGCGCTAAGCGACTGGCGAGCGCAACGGGAAACATGGGCGCAGCGCAAGCAAGCGACGGTGGCCCAGCGCCTCGCACCAAGGGAGGGCCGCATCACCGGCCCTCCCTTTCTTATGCCGGTAGCTAACGAGCGCAAAGGCGCCGGGCACCAAAACCACTCCCCCAAGCGCGGTGGCGACACAAAATGGGCAAGCATCCCAACACGTCCGCCCGCCGATTTATAGCGCCGCGCAGGCAATTAAGCCGACGCCTTTAAACATCTGGGCAGTATAGTGTCCAAAACGAGCGTACAGCCGCACGCTGCGAATGGAGGAGTTATGACCGAACACCATGCCATCAGCCGCCGAGCATTTACGCTGGGCTTAGGTCTTGCGGCGCTGTCGCCGCTTGCAAGCCTGCCAGAAACCGCGGCACCGGGCATTCCCCTGCGAGCGGCATTTGCAGACGACACGCCCAAACCGGCGGAGCACCTCGGTAATTTCGTCATTCGCCTTCGCCCCGCGGGCTATTTTCGCACCGCGAGCGTCAACCAAGACGGCAACGTTCGCGGCAACGTCTGCCACCTGTTTAACGACGGCACGTCCAGCAAGCTCATCCTTGAGAACGTAACGACCAAGAATGACGATACAAACTGGTATGCTATCCGCACCTTGCTCAATTTCGAAGAGCATAAAAAGACGGGCTACAGCATTTGGTCGGTCGACGACGACTCGGACAAAGATGGAAAGGTCATCCACGTATGGGGCGGCGAGTATGACAACAAGCCCAGCCGCGCTTTTGCGTTCGAGCGCCAATCAAACGGAACCTATATCATCCGAGACCGCACGGTCGAGAAAGAAACCGAGAAAAAAGACATTAAGTACTTGGCAATAGAATCGAACGGCAAAGACCAGGACAACAATAAGATCTGCCATAAGAGTAAGAGCATTCCGTGGGAGCTCGAACTTATCGGTTACGACATGAAAAAGAACGATGCCACGGTTAGCAGCCTCGACTGGATCACGTACAGCAGCTACGTCGATGGGCCATGTGGATGAAATACGTCGACGACAACAAGTTCCTCGACGAGCTGAGCATCCCGGGTACGCACGATTCGGGCACCTGCAGCGTGGACAACGACACTGAGCCCCAATCCTCGCAAGTAAAATGCCAGCAGGATTACATTCCCACGCAGTTGCTCGAGGGAATCCGCTATTTTGATATCCGACTCGGAAAGGGCGACGACCCCGGTATCGACCACGGGATTTTCTACCTACTCAAAAAAGACGGGAACTATCTGCATCTCTCCGATGTCATCGGGTACTTCAAAACGTTTTTGAACGAAAACCCGTCAGAAGCGCTCATCATGCTCGCATCGCGCGGCAACGATGAGGCTACCGACGAAAGCATAACGACGGCCTTCGCCAAGGTTATGGCCGATAACCCCAACCTGTTCTACACATCGAGCCGCGTTCCCACGCTACACGAGGTGCGCGGAAAGATTGTTCTGCTGCGTCGATTTAGGCTCGCCGGCAACAGTGTAAGCGGCCATACGTGGGGCCTCGACCTTACCGAATGGGATGACAAGATCAAGACTCACTCCGACAGCACCACTATGTGTCTCGTCCAAGACGCGCGGGGCTTTGAAGCCGCGGGGGAAACAGGCGACAAAGAGCCCTATTGCACCAAGGTATACGCCCAGGACAAGTACAAACTCACGGGAACCGACAAGCTCAGCTGGGTCGATAATGCACTGAAGGAAACGACCGGGCGCACGCGCAACAAGGTGGACGTCGTGGACGATGGCGGGGCCAAGGTGCAAGCGCAGGAGCGTTGCTGGTCTATCAACTACACCAGCTGCACGGGCTTGTCGCACGGAGGCAATCCTTTTACCTCGGCACGAGTAGTCAACGAGCATCTGTATAAGAGCCCGTACATCAACCCCAGCGGCAACGAGGAAACAAAGTCAGATTACCTCAAGCACATTGGCATCATCGCATCCGACTTTGTTGATGCGGCACTGGCACGGAGCATCTACCAGCGCAATTACAATTACGATACGAAGCACACGCAGTCGGCTTCGTACTACCTCCCGACCCGTATGCGCATGACATACGGCGACTCGCTGAGCGATGCCTCACTCCAGGATGGCAAGACCGTTGGCGAGGGTCATTTCCGTCTCGTCGACAGCAGCAACGTACTCAACGTGGCGGCTTCGGGCCGTGCATTTGCCATCGAATACGTTGATGTCGACGCCTTGGGCAACGAGACCGTTACGGAGCTGCGGGGCTCCGTGCCCATCGATATCGATCCGCGCGCGTTGACGCCCCATTTTGAGGGGCTCGAAGGCCTTAAGGCCGGCGAAGACGTGCGCGCCAAGATTGCGGCATCACTCGAGGGCAAGCTCGAAACCGATGCCTGCACGGCCCAGCTCGAGTTTGCGCACGACGCGGACGGCGCTCCGGGCACGGCAATGGTCGAGGGCGAGGCATTTACCGCAGGGACGTACTGGGTGCGCGCGAAAGGCCTTTTGGGCGACGCGGCGCAGAACTACACGCTCGCCAGCGACGGAGCCGCAAGCTTTACCGTAGCGGCCTCGGGCAGTGCGGGCGGCAACGGCAGCGGCACGGGTTCCAACGCAGGCAGCGCCGACAAGAACGGCAAGGGCAACAAGAGAGACCAGGGCAAGAGCTCGGGCGGAAAGCTCGCCAACACGGGCGACGGTTCTGGCGTTGCCGCCGGGCTCGCTGCCGCCGCCGTAGCGACGACGGTCGCCGGCGCAGCAATGCTTGCCAGTGACCGCGACAATACCGAGGACGTTAACGAATAGGCAAGCCAGTTTTTTGGGCGCATCAACTCAATCGGGGCGCAGAATACCGTTCTGCGCCCCGATTTTTACCTTGGACCGAACGCCGTTATCGGCTACATCACCATGTTCAGCGCGTTCACAAATTCCTGGGCCTTCGCACGGCTACTCAGGCTAAAGACGCAAGCGGTCAACAGTCGATTGCGCAGAAAAACATCACGGCCTTTGATTCTATTGACGCCCGTGATGTCCTTAAGATAGACAATCTCGGTGTGCTTGCCGCCGAAAGTGCCCTTCCTGAGCACCTCGATACGGTTGGGGTAGATCTTGACGTCTTTAAACCTACCCGAGCCCTTGTCCTGAAACAGCAAGGTGTTGTTGTCCATGTATGTCACTCCCATGGGGTTCGTGAAAACTGTCTCTATTGCCAAATTTTAGTCACCGCAAGGCCCCCATGCGAAGTTGCCAGACAGCGCAGCGATTCGTGTCCGTACGAGTCTTTAAACTAAATGCAATAAAGATGCGTCCTCAAGAGGAAAGTCGGGCGATATTGATGAGTGAACTGGCAAACCGCGGGGAATCGGCAATCGTGCCAGAAGTTTTTTACAAGCAGGTTTCCTCGATTCTCAACGCCGCTCGCGACAAGGCCTATACCGCCGTTAACTTTGCGATGGTTGAGGCATATTGGGAGATCGGCAAGAGTATTGTTGATGAACAGGGCGGAGAGGAGCGCGCCAAGTATGGCGATGCACTGATCGACGAACTTGCCGTTAGATTGACTAAGGATTTTGGCAGAGGCTTCAACGCCAGAAGCTTAAGATACATGCGTCAGTTTTATCTTGCGTTCTGAATTGAATTGGACACATTACCGCAGGTTATCGCGTATAACCGACCCTGATGCTCGAACATGGTACATGAACGAATGTGCCGATTCTCGCTGGAGCACGCGTCAGCTCGAGCGCCAGATCAACACCATGTTCCGCGAGCGCCTGCTTGCCAGCAAGGACAAGGAGGCCGTCACCCAGGAAATCCAAAAGAGCGCCCCGGCTCGTCGCCCCGAGGATATCATCCGCGACCCATATGTACTGGAGTTTTTAGGTTTCTCGGACGATACTGCGTTTCGCGAGAGCGATCTAGAGCAGGCGCTCATCACGCATCTTCAGAAGTTCCTGCTGGAGCTTGGCCGTGGTTTCGCTTTCGAGGCGCGCCAAAGGCGCATCACCTTTGATGGGCGCCATTTCTATATTGACCTTGTGTTTTACAACTATCTGATGCGCTGTTTCGTGCTCATCGACCTTAAGACGGACGATCTTACGCACCAGGACCTGGGCCAGATGCAAATGTATGTGAACTACTACACGCGCGAGCTCATGAACGAAGGCGACAATCCGCCCATAGGCATCGTGCTCTGCGCGGACAAAAGCGATTCGATCGTCGAGTACACGCTGCCCGAAGACAACGACCAGGTGTTTGCCGCCAAATACCTGCCGTATCTTCCAAGCAAGGAAGAGCTGGCGCGCGAGCTGAGTGCCGAGTACCGCGCCATCAACGAAGCGACTAATGGCGAAGCGCAAGGGTAGCGGCACGTTGCGACCGATACCCCCGACGGCGCTCCACATCACCCGGGATAAGAGGAGCTTTCCATGACAGACAGACCGAAAACAACACTGCGCGACTGCATCTATGGGCTTGCCGTCGGTGACGCGCTGGGCGTTCCCTACGAGTTCAGGCCCCGCGGTACGTTCGAATGCACGGACATGATCGGCTACGGCACGCATGGGCAACCCGCCGGCACCTGGAGCGACGACACATCTATGACGCTTGCTACCTGCGACTCGATTAGGGAGCTCGGGCACATCGACACCGCGGACATGCGCGACAAGTTCGTAAGCTGGATTGCCCGTGGCGAGTATACGATCGACGGCGTTTTCGATTACGGCGGTACGACCGCCCGCGCCCTGCGCACCGGCAAAGGAGGCTCCGGCGAGCGCGACAATGGCAACGGATCGCTCATGCGCATCGCTCCCCTGGCGTTCACCGATGCAACAGACGAGGAGATCTGCGAGGTCTCCGCCATTACGCACGCCCACAGAACGTCGACCGACGCATGCGTCATATTTGTCGAGCTGATGAGAGACGTGCTGAATGGCACACTTCCCTCGTGGGCGCTCCAGCTGAAAAGCATACCGGAGCAGGGAATCAGGTCCGGCGGCTTCGTGCGTGACACGCTTAAGGCAGCCACCTGGTGCTTCGTCAACACTAACAGCTACGAAGAGTGCGCACTTGCCGCCGTCAACCTGGGCGACGACACCGACACCACCGCAGCTGTCGCAGGTGCGCTCGCCGGCACGGCCTACGGCATCGATGCAATTCCGCAGGAGTGGGTCGACGCCCTACGCGGAAAAGAGCTGATTGAGAACTGCTTGTTTTAGGGCGCCATTCAAGAAATAAGGTAGGAGGCATCATGGATAGGAAGATCGCGAATATCGATGAGTTCCAAATGGACGAAAACGAGACCCCGATACTCCCAACGGGACTGAGGGAGGAAGAAAACCTTTATGTCCTCCCCGACGGGCGTCACCTCCCCTGCGGGGTCTACCGGACCGAAGATGGCGGCTCGCTCATTTATGAGCCATCCGAACTAAGCTTCTTCGGGCAGATGCTTGCCCAATTCAAAGAGAACTAGAGGCTTGATTGCCCGTTAGATCGACACTGCTCAAAACCAGTGGGCCGGCTATCCTCCACCGCGGCCCGTGAGGTAGAATTATGCCTGCCGCGGAATCCACCTGCGGGCAACGCTCCGATCTCCGATTGGGGTGAAGCCTATGAACTTGTTTCTTGAAATCCTGCGCCTCTCGATGTATGTAACCGGCATCGTCCGGAACCTCTACTCGATCTGGCGGGAATATAAGCAGTAACGGATAGCGAAGGGAGTCATGCAAAGGGCCGGCTGCAACCGACCCTTTTGACGATAATACCTGCGTTGCCCGCGTCTCCGAAGTTTGAGTAGCTGAGGAGCGGGTTCCGCGGCACATCCTGATTTTACCCAGTGGCAAGACTCTTTTACAGCCGTTCCACCGTTTATTTACATCTGCCATCACGGGCGGGATGTTGCGCACTCTCGCGAGCCAACCGGCACCACTCCCCTACTTACCAAAGATCGCAGCGAACAAGCCCTTGCGTTTGGGCTTCTCCTCTCGGTAGGAACCCTCGACGGCGGCTGCAACCTGGCGCGGTTGCTCGCCGTCTCCACGGCGCACGATCTGGTATAGGAACGGCGATTTAACATATTTGACCTCGACGGGTGTGGCGTGTACGGTGCTCTCACCGGACAGATGCAGGCTCGGACTGAGCGGCGCCACGATATGCGTTTCGCGCTTGTCGCTAAACACCACCGCGGCCGCACGACCCGTCTGGCCGTTTACGGCAATGCGCACCTGCTCGCCATCGCGGCCATCCGTCGCCGGACGATCGACAAAGTAGACCGGCACCATCACCAGGCCGTCCTTATGCTTGCGGGCCTTGCGCGCCCAGGTGCGGATGCTCTTTTTATTGAGCCCCAGTATCGCCTCGGCGTCGTTGCCCGCAACGTCGAGCGCCAACTTATCAATGACCACCTGGTCCTTGGTAGACGCATCGACGGAGACAACGCGGAAGTCGCCTTCCTGCATGGCGGGATCGAACGGGCCGACCTTGGCAAAGTCCCACGGCTCCAAAATGCCCATGAGGCGAACGTCCAGGTAGTTTGCCCTGGGATATGCCCAGTCGAGCACCTCGTAGTACACCAGGGTCTCCTTGCTCAGGCCCTTGCCCGGGAAGCTCGCCATCATGCGCAGGTCCGCCAGCGCCATGGGGAAGTAGAAGAGCATCATGTCGTTTTGGATCGCATCTTCTACATCGTGCCCGGCAAAGGCATCCGGATACTGACGCACCAGCTGCAGTGCGTTGGCACGTGCCTGCTGCGGCGAGATTTCGCAAGGAATACCCTGCTCAGGCACATACTCCGCACCTACGCCCATGGTCAGGCGCTTGCTAAACGTCCCCGGCTTGAGCAGGTCGGCAATGCCGATCTTGTTGCCGCAGGACGGGCACTCAAACACGCGCTGGGTCGACTCGCCCTCAAAGGACGCACCACAGAAGGGGCAAGGAATGCTCACATGCGTGGCCTCTTGGAACTCCTGCGCCGTGCCGCGATCCTCCCACAGCAGATGTTCCAGGACCGACTGATTGCGCCAGTGCGAATTGAAGAAATACCAGTCCGGGTCCTCCGGGCGCTCGAGTTGCGACACATGCGTGAGCTTGAGCAGTCCATCCACCACCGTCAACGGCGTATGGCGAATGCCCAGGGCGCTCTTGGGCTCCCCCGCATCAGCCTGCCACGGAATGACCGCACCGCAATAAGCGCACTCAAAGCTGCGCTTAGCTTGGTGCGAGTACATAGGGCCGCCGCAGTTTTGACATTTAATGGCAAACATCTCGTCCATGGAAACGTCCTCCTTTGCACAAAGCTGTCGACATTAAGTATGTCGAGCAAACAGGCACATGCCCATACCCATGTGGCCCAAAATGGACCACCCAGGCAGACGAGAAGGCTCGCTCGTTAGCACCGGCAGACTATTGCTGCATTTTCTGAGCATCGGTGCACGGCGCCCCCGCGCGAGCTACACTATCCCCTTAAACATGATTGTGAGGACGACCGCTATGCTATTTGTAAATCGGCTGGTACATACGCTTGTTCCCGGCAGCGAGAGCGAGCCGGTCGATGCATCTTGCCGCACCAACGCGGGCTTTTCCGCAAGCCTCGTCTGCATTGGCCTCAACATCACCCTGTGCCTGGCCAAGGGCATCGCGGGCCTGCTCGCCGGCTCCGTCTCCCTCATCGCCGACGCTTTCAACAACCTCTCCGATGCCTCGAGCAACATCGTGAGCCTGCTCGGGTTCCGCCTTGCCAGCCGCCCGGCAGACGAAGGCCACCCCTATGGCCACGGTCGCTACGAGTACCTAGCCGGTCTGTTCGTCGCCGTCCTGGTTTGCGCCGTCGGCATCAACCTGATCCTCGAGTCGGTCACTAAGATCATCAAGCCTTCCCCCACTGCATATTCGGTGCTCTCCTTAGCCGCCCTCGTCTTGTCCATGCTCGTTAAGCTCTGGATGGCCGCGTTCAACCGCACGTTGGGCGACCGCATCGACTCGGAGACGCTCATCGCCACAGCACAGGACTCCAAAAACGACGTCATCACCTCGGGCTCGGTCCTGGTGGCGGCGCTTATTTCGCAGACGACCGGCTTTGACCTCGATGGCTGGGCAGGCCTGGGTGTGGGCATCTTCATCTGCATCAGCGGCCTGGGCCTGGTGCGCGACGCCATCAGCCCGCTGTTAGGACAAGCGCCCGACCCCAAGCTCGTCCAGGAAATCCGCGACAGGATTATGTCGTACCCCCAGGTCTTGGGCACACACGACCTCATGGTGCACGACTACGGCCCCGGTCGTCAGTTTGCCAGCGCCCACGTGGAGATGCCCGGCGAGGGCGACGCATTTGAGCACCACGAGATTTTGGACACCATCGAGCACGATATCAAACGGCAGATGGGCATCGGTATCACGCTGCACTGCGACCCCATCGCCACCACCGGCGACGACCTACGCGGCTGGGTCAAGCGCGGCGTCATGCAGATCGACCCCGCGCTCTCCATCCACGACCTGCACGAGCACGACGGGTTCGTTTCGCTTGACCTGGTGCGTCCCGACGGCTTTGACATATCCGACGAGGAGCTGCTGGAGCTCGTCACGCGCATCGTGCACGAGCGCCGGCCCGACGTCTCGTGCGTCGTCACGTTTGATTCGGGCTTTAGCTCGCCCGAGCGTCCGGCCGAGCAACTGTAGCCCGCTTAACAGCTAGTTTCCCTGCGCGCCCGAGATGCCGTTTTGCAGTGCGTTCCAGGCATCCGTCGCCATATCACCCAGGTTCTGAGCGGTGTCGCCCAGGTTCTGCGCCGTGCCGCCCAGCTCTTGCGCTTTGTCTCCCAACTCCTGTGCCTTGTTGCTCAAGTCCTCCAGCGTATTGGAGCTCGAGCTGTCGGTACCGCTTTGGCCGCCGGACGAGTTGCCCGAGCTGTTCTTGTGCGTGAGCTGAATTTCGAGGTTGCCGTTGTCGTTATAGTAGGCAGAAGTAACGACCCAGTTGGCATCGACGACGGGCGTTGAGCCATCATCAGTCAGGACCACGGCATTCGAAAGATCGGCGCCGCGCGACTTGAGGATCTTCTTGGCGTTGGACCAGTACTGCCCCGGGATATCGCTCAGATCGACGGTACTAGACGAGGCGGACTCGGTTTGCTCAACAGTGGCATCGGCCGTTGAACTCCCTCGCTTGTTAAGCATGCCCGACACGATGGCAAACACAACCGACAGCGCAAAGAAGATCGCCAGTACGATGAGGATCTTCTTGATCACGCTCGACGAACGCGACGGCTTCTTCTCCTCGTCCTCGTCATATTGCGGAATCGACTTGGGGTACTCGCGATACGGCTCGCGCGACTCGTAGCGAGGCTGCGCCGTGCGAGGCATATACGTCGTCTGCTGAGGCTGCGGAATGGGATTCTGCGGCAGGTTGTCATAGGGATTCGGCGTCGAGGCAGCATAAGAATCCTGCGGCGTGTCGCCATAGCCCATAACCCGAGTGGGCTCAGCAGAAGGCTGCGTCGCCGCGGGGTCGGTATAACCGGAGTTGGGAACAACGCGGGTCGCATCGGCGCTATCGCCAGCCTGCGCGGAACCGTAGCCACCCATCACGGTTGTCTTGTCCTGATCCATGCAACGATTCCTTTCCGTCGCGTGTGAGCCTCAAGTTATCCATGCATTCTACCCGCGCAAAAGCCTATGATGGGCAGAGTCCGTCGGTATCTACAAGACATGCGCGGGCCTAAGGATAAAAAAGCCCCGCCGGGCCTTGGGGGCACGGCGGGGCAGGCAGGCAGCTAGGGGCAACAGGCTTAGAACAGGCCGGTAATGTTGCCGTCGTTGTCGACGTCGATGTTCTCGGCCGCGGGGACCTTGGGCAGGCCAGGCATGGTCAGAACACTGCCAGTCAGCGCGACCACAAAGTGGGCACCGGCGGAAACCTTGAGCTCACGCACCGTGATGCGGAAGTTCTCGGGAGCGCCCAGGGCCTTGGCGTTGTCGCTAAAGCTGTACTGCGTCTTGGCCACGCACACCGGCAGGTTGCCAAAGCCGTTCTCGCGCAGCTCGGCGAGCTGGCGCTTGGCGGCCGGCGTAAAGTCAACGCCGTCGGCGCGGTAGACCTTGGTGGCAATGGCCTCAAGAGCGTCGGCCACATCGGCGCCGTCCTCATAGGCAAACTTGAGCTCGCTCGGCTGCTCAATCAGACGCATGACCTCATCGGCAAGCTCGAGCGCGCCCTCGCCGCCCTTGGCCCAGACCTCGGAAAGCTTAACGTTGACGCCGAGCTTCTGGCACTCGGACTCGATGAGCGCAAGCTCGGCCTCGGTGTCCGTCGGGAAGCGGTTGATGGCGACCACGCAGGGCAGACCATAAACGTTCTGGATGTTGTCGACGTGACGCAGCAGGTTGGGCATGCCGGCCTTGAGTGCCTCGAGGTTCTCCTCGTTGAGGTCGGCCTTGGCGACGCCACCGTTGTACTTCAGCGCACGAGCGGTCGCGACGACCACGACGGCGCTGGGGCGAACGCCCGTCATACGGCACTTGATGTCGAGGAACTTCTCGGCACCCAGATCGGCACCGAAGCCGGCCTCGGTAATGGCGACATCGCCAAAGCGCATCGCCATACGCGTGGCCATGATAGAGTTGCAGCCGTGGGCGATGTTGGCGAAGGGACCGCCGTGGACAAACGCGGGCGTGCCCTCGAGCGTTTGCACCAGGTTGGGCTTGAGCGCGTCCTTAAGCAACGCGGCCATGGCACCCTGGGCCTTAAGGTCGCGGGCACGGACGGGCTCGCCGGCAAAGCTGTAGCCGACGACGATCTCGCCCAGGCGCTCCTTGAGGTCGCTGATACTCGTAGACAGGCACAGGATTGCCATGACCTCGGAGGCGACGGTGATATCGAAGCCGTCCTCGCGCGGCACGCCCTGGGCCTTACCGCCAATACCGTCGATGACGTGGCGCAGCTGACGGTCGTTCATATCGACGACGCGCTTCCAAGTGATGCGTTTAACGTCGATGCCAAGCTGGTTGCCCTGCTGGATGTGGTTATCAAGCATGGCGGCCAGCAGGTTGTTGGCAGCACCGATGGCATGGAAGTCGCCGGTAAAGTGCAGGTTGATATCCTCCATGGGGATCACCTGAGCCCAGCCGCCGCCGGCAGCACCGCCCTTAACACCAAAGACGGGGCCGAGCGAAGGCTCGCGCAGGGCCACGGCACTCTTGACGCCGCGACGACGCAGGCCATCGGCCAGACCGATGGTCGTGGTGGTCTTGCCCTCGCCCGCAGGCGTTGGGTTGATAGCGGTCACGAGGACGAGCTTGGCCTGGTGATCGGTCGGCTCGTTGAGCAGTGAATAGTCGACCTTAGCCTTGTCGAAGCCGTACGGAATAAGGTGCTTAACGTCGACGCCGGCGTTCTTGGCCACCTCGGTAATAGGCAACGGCGTGACAGAACGTGCGATTTCGATGTCAGTAGGCATGGGCGGTCCTTTCGTTACCGAATGAGAAAAAGACCAATTCAGCATAGCACGGGTGCGCAATAGTAAAACGCCCATAACCGATGAACGGCGATATGTTTACCCGATCCTTGATTATCGACTTTATCCGAACACCTCCCACATTCATCCGCACATGTGCGGATGAATGTGGGAACCCGATACCCTGAGGGCC
>NZ_QSGH01000011.1:14769-71768 GCF_003468085.1 Collinsella sp. AM41-2BH | reverse complement strand
CGAAATTTATCGGTGGCCCACTTCAGACTGTAATGGGGCGAATGGGCTTCGTGGTCTGTCTGGCAGGTTTGGCGCCGGCGCTACTTAATCACGCGCACGCGATACATCGACGGAATCTGCTTGAGCGCCTCGATCGTGCTGCCGTCCAGGTGCTCATCGGTGTCGAACATGGTGTAGGCGTTCTCGCCAGCGGACTCGTTGGTCATGCGCTGCACATTGGCGTTGTCCTTGGCGAGAATGGCCGTGATCTGGCCGATCATGTTGGGCACGTTGGCATGCAGGCAGGCAATGCGGCTTGCGGCGCGCGCCTTGCCCATGCTGCAGGCGGGGTAGTTGACGCTGTGCGCGATGTTGCCGTTTTCCAGGTAATCCTTGAGCTCGCTGATGGCCATGTCGGCGCAGTTGGCCTCGGCCTCGCCGGTGCCGGCGCCCGAATGCGTGGTGATAAACGTATTGGGCATCTTGACGGTCTTGGGCGTGGCAAAGTCGCAGCTAAACCAGCTGAGCTTGCCCTCGCGCAGGGCGGCGTCGACGGCGTCCTCGTCAATGATGGTCTCGCGCGCGTAGTTGATGAGCACGGCGTCGGGCGCCAGCAGGTTAATCTGCTCGGTGCTGATCATACCGATGGTGTCGGCCTTGCTGGGCACGTGCACGGTGAGGTAGTCGCAGCCGCGGCAGAGGTCCTCGAGCGTGCCCACGCGCTGCACCTCACGACTCAGCACCCATGCGTGCTCGACGGAAATGAACGGGTCGTAGCCGTAGACGTCCATGCCCAGATCGACACAGGCGTTGGCGACCTTGGAGCCCACGTTGCCCAGACCGATGACACCGATGCGCTTGCCCTTGAGCTCGCGGCCCACAAAGGCCTTCTTGGCCTTTTCGGCATCGACCTGAATCTCGGGGTCGTCGGCGTTGTTGCGCACCCAGTTCATCGACTGCACGACGCCGCGGCTCGAAAGCACCAGCATGCCCAGGACGAGCTCCTTGACGGCGTTGCTGTTGGCACCGGGGGAGTTAAAGACGACGACGCCCTTCTTGGCGTACTCCTCGACGGGGATGTTGTTGACGCCGGCGCCGCAGCGGGCGATGGCGCGGATGCCCTCGGGCAGCTCGTAGCCGTGCAGGTCGGTGGAGCGCATCAGGATGGCGTCGGCCTCCTCGGCGGTGCCCACAAACTCGTAGCCCTCGCCAAACTCGACTTTGCCGTCTTTGGTGATGTCGTCGATAGTCTTAATCTTACGCATGGAAAAACTCCTTAGCAGGTTTTGATCTAAACAGGGTGGTTTGAGATGGCTGGTCGGCCCGCGCGTTGCGGGCTAGTTAGATCGCGGACTCAAACTATGCTGCGCTTCGAAGTCCTTCATGTACGAGGCAAGTGCCTGCACGTCTTCCATGGTTACGGCGTTGTAGACGCTGGCGCGCATGCCGCCCACCAGGCGATGGCCCTTGACGTTTTGAATCTGGTGCTTGGCCGCGCCTGCGACAAAGGCCGCGTCGAGCTCGGCGTCGCCGGTGCGGAAGGTGACGTTGGCGATGGAGCGGCTGTCGGCCTGCGTGGCGCCATGGAACAGCTCGCTGTGCTCGAGCAGGTCATAGAGCAGGTTGGCTTTGGCCCAGTTGCGCTCGGCCATGGTTGCGAGCCCGCCGGTCTGCTCCACCCAATGGAACACCTTGCCGCATACGTAGATGCCAAAGGTGTTAGGCGTGTTGAGCATGGAGTCCTTGGCGGCTTGGGTCTTAAGGTCCATGTACTGCGGCGTCTGCGCATAGGCCGGGCCTTCGGCGATAAGGTCGTCGCGCACGATGACCACGGTCACGCCCGCGGCGCCGGCGTTTTTCTGCGCGCCGGCGTAGATGAGCCCGTAGCGCTCAACGTCGAGCGGCTGCGACAGAAAGCAGCTCGAGACATCGGCGACCAGCGGCACGTCGCCGCAAGCGGGCAGCTCGTGGTACATGGTGCCAAAGATGGTGTTGTTCTGGCAGATGTAGACGTAGTCGAGCCCGTCGCCCGTGGCCTCGGCGGCAATGCGCGCGTTGACGTCGGCCATGGTGGGAATGCGGTCGAAATTGGTGTCCTCGGAGCTCGCGAGCAGCACGGCCTCGCCGTACTTGGCGGCTTCTTTGTATGCCTTGTTGGCAAAGTTGCCGGTCACGATGTAGCTGGCGCGGCCGCGGCGCATGAGGTTCATGGGGATGCCCGCAAACTGCAGCGTGGCGCCGCCCTGCAAAAACAGGACACGGTAGTTGTCGGGGATGCTCAGCAGGCGACGCAGGGTTGCCTCGGAGTCGTCGATGATCTGCTGGTACATGCTAGATCGATGGCTCATCTCGAGCACGGACATGCCGCAACCGCGGTAGTCCATCATCTCGTCGGCGATCTCGGCGAGCACGCTGGTGGGCAGTGCGGCCGGGCCTGCTGAGAAGTTGTGCACACGCGCCATCTTCTAAGTCCCCTCGTAGTCGTTTGAACGTTCGGGATACTTTAGCACAGTGGAGCGCCAGGCGCGACCGCATCACGGTAAAACTCGAGTGCGCCGCTATGATTTACAGGATGGTTACATGGGGGAGGGGTGCTTTACTCCTCGGGCAAATCCAAATCTGCGAGCGAAGGCATGAGGTTCTCTAGGCGCTTGATTTCTTCGTCGCAAATTAGCTAACCCCTGGTCACTACGACGCCAGCGTGGCGATGACGGCTTCGTCGCCGGCGTATATTAGGGTGTCGCCGTCGGGGATGATCGTTTGGCCTTCGCGCTTGAGCATCACCACGATAAACGGGTGCTTGCCCTGCGGCACGTCGCGCAGGCGCTGACCGGCCAGGCGACCGTGGGGCGTCACGGTGACCTCGCGCAGCGTAACCTCGGCACGCTCTTCGAACGTTGGGGCTGCCATCACCAGAAGGTCGCCTTCCTCGATGACGGTATCGCCGTTGGGCAGTACCGGGTGCGCCCCGTCGCGCAGCACCAAGACCACGAGCATGTCCGTCGCGCTGCCAATATCGGCGAGCGAGCGCCCGGCAAACGGATGGCCAGCGCCCACCTTGAGCTTTACAAACGACATGCCGTCCTCGTCGCGGTAGTCGTTAAAGGTGCGGCGTACGTCGCCGGCCGCATCGATCATATCGAGTTTCTTCGCCACCGCCGGCAGTAGCGAACCCTGCACCACAATGCTCGATACGGCAATCACAAACACCAGGTCAAACAGGTCGTGACCGCCGGGAACGCCGGCTACCACGGCAAAGAGGCTAAAGACGACCGAAGCCGCGCCGCGCAAGCCCGCCCAGCTTACGAGTGCAACCTGGCGAGGGTTCGTCTTAAAGGGCGCTAGGAGCACGCCGACGGCGATGGGGCGGCTCACGAAGAGCATGAACGCCATGAGCGCCAGGCCCGGCAGCAGCATCTGCGGCAGGCGTGCGGGCGTTACGAGCAGGCCGAGCAAGAAGAAGATGGTCATCTCTGCCATCTCGGTGAGGGTGTCGAAGAAGTGCGCCATCTCGACCTTACCGGTGATGTCGCTTGCGCCCAGCACAATGCCTGCAAGGTATACGGCCAAAAAGCCGTTGCCGCCCAGGTAGCTCGGCAGCGCGTAGGCGACGATGGCCACGGCGAACAAGAAGATGGTCTGCGCGCCCTCGGCCGTTGCGTGCGCTCGATCAATCAGGCGGCCCGCCGCCCAGCCGATGGCAAGGCCCAGGCCCGCGCCCAGGATAATCTGCTTGGCCAGCAGTGCGGGAATGTTGATGTCGCCGCCGGCCGCGAGTGTGGCGAGCACGGCGGTGAGCATGTAGGCGACGGGGTCGTTGGAGCCCGATTCGACCTCGAGCAGCGAGTCGGTGCCGCCCCTCAGCGAAAGGCTGTGCTCGCGCAGCACGCTAAAGACGCTGGCCGCGTCGGTGGACGCCACGACCGATCCCAGCAGCAGGCCGCCGATCCAGTCGAAGCCCAGTACAAAGTGCGCGAACACGCCGGTAATGCCGGCAGTGATGACGACGCCGAGCGTGCTCAGCAGCACCGCAGGCGCGGCGACGGGCTTGGCACGGTCGATGTTGGTGTTAAAACCGCCGTAGAACATGATGAACAGCAGCGCCGTGCTGCAGACGGTTTCGGTGAGCGCGTAGTCGCTAAAGTCGATGTGAGCCGGCCCGTTGACGCCCAACAGCATGCCGAGCGCGATAAAGATGAGCAGGGTGGGGAAGGGGAGTTTTTTGCCGACGGGCTTGATGGTCAGGCACAGAATAATAACGAGGCCGATAAAGAGAAGGATCTGGTTCATGGATGGTGTCCGCTCCTGGGTGGTTGGCGTGGCACGGTCAGTTGTCTGCGGTTATTTGTACCCAAAGATGGTGGGTTTATGGGGTTGGATTGCGGGCGTGCGCGATATCGTCATAGACGGCTGCCGTCTTTGCCTCTGCTCGGAAACCCTTTCCAGCTTTATTGCAACGGAGTACAATGGGTAACGTTTAAGTTCAACTTGAAGTTTTAGTTGCGGTTCCGGGCTTCGGTCGCAAGGTAGGGAAAGGCGTTCCATGGCGATCTATGTGACATCTGATGCTCACGGACACGTGCATGCGCTTGACGAGGCCCTGTCTAAGATCTCGTTGACGTCCGACGACACGCTGTACGTGCTGGGCGACATGATCGATCGCGGGCCCGATCCGGTCGGCGTTATTAAGCTCGTGCGCTCGCTGCCTAACGCCCGCGTTCTCAAGGGCAATCACGAGCAGATCATGCTCGATGCCATCATTGGCCAGGATCCGCTCGATGCCGAGACCTGGGATATCAACGGTGGCTGGACGACGCGCGAGCAGCTCAACGACATGGAATTTGAGGCATACGAGGAGCTCGTGCGATGGATGGCCGCGCTGCCGCTCTACGCGGTGGCCGAGACCGAGGAGCGCCCGTATCTGCTGGTACATGCTGGAATCGAGATGAAGGCGGCGCGCGCGTTTTTACTTGAGCATGGCGTCGATTGTGCCGATGGCGTCGGAGCGGTGGGTGCCGATCGCGAGCTGCTGCAGCAGATGCTCGCGGTGCAGTCGTCCGATGACCTGCTGTGGATTCGTCACGGCTATTGGGATGCGCCGACGGGACTGCTTTCTGCCGAGGGCGAGGGTCCGGTCGTGGTGAGCGGCCACACGCCCACGGTGTCGCTTGGGCGCTATTGCGAGGTTGGCGGCCTGGCGGGGCTTGATGAGGAGTCGGGCCGCGGGCAGATTGTGCGCCTGGGTGGCGAGGATACCGCCGGCGTGCCCGATCGTATCGATATCGACTGCGCCGCCGCCACCGGCTCCGAGTTCGGCCGCGTCGGGATCCTGCGCCTGGATGATGGTGCGGAGTTCTACGCGAATATCAACCCAGGCGAATAATCGGTGCAAAGGGTAGCTAATTTGGGACGGAGCTTTTTTGACTACTTTCGGAGAATAGCGCCTTCTTGCTCGGTAAGCGCGAGAAATGAGGAACGTCTGCGTCCTCGGCAGTGCGAAAATGCTCGAAAAACCGTCGCAACGGAGTCAAACGACGTTGCGACGGTTCTTTTTTGGCTGCCCGCTGGCTAAGTGAGTAGACTTTTTTGGAAATGCCGAGCAGCCGGCAAATTTGCCTCAACAAAACCGCAGGTCACTGACTTGTGTTTTGCCGGTGTGGTCAGGGATTCGGCAAAAGTCTACTCACTTAGTTTTGCGTGTCGCAAATCGTCCGCAACGAGACCCCCATTGCGCCAATTAGGCGCCGTAGGGGTTGCGGTCGCGCTCGATGCGTTGGCGGATGTGGGCGTATTCGATAATCAGCAGCACCAGGAGTAGGGCCATGATGGCTAGGTAGCTCACCACGGCGCCCATCAGACCCAGCAGGTTGATCAGGATCACCGGCAGCACTACGCTTACGGCGAAGCAGATCAGGTAGATTTTGGTGACGTCGCCGGCATGGCGCAGCACCGTGATGATGGCGTAGAGAAAGTCGATGGCCGCGGTGACGCCGCCGGCGACAACCATCAGCAGTGCCAGCGTGCGGTAGCGCTCAAAATTGAGGCCGTACATGAAGCTCATGAGGGGAATACCGGGACCTGCCATAAATGCGGCGCACACGCTGGTGATGACCACGATCAGTGCCATAACGGCAACAATAATCAGGTCAAAGCGACGACGCTTGCGAGGATTAGCCCAAATGCTCGACAAACGCAGAAGCTGCGGTTTATAGATAAATCCAATGCTCAACAAAATAGCCTGCGCCGGAAAGAACAGGGCATTAAAGTACAGCTGATACTTGTAGGCCAGCGTGCCTTCCATCACGAACTTGGGCATGCTCTCGATAAGGTTGAACAGGAACAGCGCGCCAAAAAGCGGGGCGCACTGGATAAACAGGTGACCGACCTCGCGCAGGCTCACGCGGCGCGATTTTTCGGTTTCGAGCAGGGCGAGCGGCGCGGTGACCAGAACGAGCGAGGCGATCGCGGTAACACCCATGGCCATGGCGGCGATGGGCATGCTGCGCGTGAGGAACAGTACCACGCTAAAGACCGCGATGACGCCGACGGATCGTAGCGTTTGGCTCATGCCGGCCAGGTAGAGTTTGTCGGCCTGCTGCAGGCGGCCCTCGTACACGTCGGCAATGCCGTCGATCACCTTATACAGGTAGACGCCCAGGCCGATTGTGGCCATCTGCGCATCGTAGCCGCGGGCGCTGCTGTATACCAGGCCGCATGCCAGCGCGAGCGCTCCGCAGATCAAGCGGTTGAGCTGGTAAGAGGCAAAGGACGTCTTTTCGTCGATATCCGAGACCTGGAAATTGCGCACGCCGTAGTTGCACGCGATCATGATGAGCGTGCCGGTGACAAAGGCGATGGAGAATTTGCCAGCCTCCTCGGCGCCCACGAGCTGTGTGGACACGATGGTGAGCAACGGAAACGCCATGCCCCACACGGCGGTGCCCAGGGTATTCCAAAGGTAGTCGCGACGGGTGGCGTGATCTTCGTACTCGGCTTCTTGCGTGGAGAAGCCGCCGCCGTAGACGGCTCCGAGCAGGCGGTTCCACCAGGCATTGACCATGCGGTGGATGGGGCCGGGCTGGCGATCGCGCTCGCGGCGACGGCGTGTGGCCTGGCTGCTGTCGGGACCGCCGGCGTTACGCTGGCTTAGCTCTTGGATTCGTGCGAGCTCCTCGGCGGTGTGCGATGCGGGGAACAGGCCGTTCTCGATGCGTCCGCCCTGCCCGTGCGCCCCGTCCGATACGGTGGGGTCGGCGACGCCATTGCGGCGGGCGATGGCGCGGCGAATGCTATCGATGGGCGTGATGCTCAAAGCGGAGTCCTTTCTATTGCTGCGCTCTAGTATAGACGCGACGGTGTTCGTTCGTGTTTTTGAACAGGTTGTTCGATAATTTCGGCGGCGCCATTCAGTAGACGGCACTTAGGGACGCTCTTTTTGTGCCGGCACTTTGGGAACGTCCCTAAGTGCCGGCATCCGGGGACGCTCCTTGGTTGTTGCCTGTTCAAGAGTGTCCCCAACGATTAGTCGTTTAAAAACGTCCCCAATGACTAGGCCGCTTGCCTGCGATTTTTGACCGTTGGGCGGGCTTGCCGCCCTTGCCGCAAAAACGTTTTTGCATATCGGGTACAACGGGCTTTACGTGAGTAAAGTGCGCGTCGTGTCCTCGTGTCGCGTTTTTAAAGGAGGCCCCATGCCTGGTGTTACCCCTGCAGATGTTTTGTCCAACTTTGGTATTACGCTGGTCGAAGATCCCGCCGAGAATCAGCCCCGTCTGCTGGTCGATCTACCCGCCGCGGAGCTCGTCGAGCACGCCATCCGTCGCAACGAAGGTCGTATGGCCTCCAACGGCGCGCTGGTGATCGAGACGGGGGAGCGCACTGGCCGCTCGCCTAATGACCGCTTTATCGTTGACACCCCCGATGTTCACGACAAGATTGCCTGGGGTGCCGTCAACCGCCCGCTGTCTGTCGAGAGCTACGAGGCCATCAAGGCCGGCATCGTCGACTATCTCAACGAGCGCGACGTGTTCGTCACTCGCGGTATGGCCGGTGCCGACCGCAACCATACGCGTCGTCTGCTTGTCGCCTGCGAGCGTGCCAGCCAGGCGCTCTTTATTAAGCAGATGCTCGCCCGCCCGCTTGCCCGTGAAATCGCACGCACCGGCGAGCCGGACTTCTGTGTGCTCGCCGCGCCGGGCTACCAGTGCGATCCCGCCATCAAGGGCCTCAACTCCAGCGCCGCCGTGGTCATTAACTTCCAGGAGCGCGTGATTCTGGTCGCCGGCACCGGCTACTCCGGCGAGATCAAAAAGTCCATTTTCAGCGTCATGAATTACCTGCTGCCCGTCGAGGACGACGTGCTGCCCATGCACTGCTCGGCCAGTATGGATCCCGTCACGCACGAGACCGCCGTGTTCTTTGGCCTGTCCGGCACCGGCAAGACCACGCTTTCGGCCAATCCCACGCGCCTGCTGATCGGCGACGACGAGCACGGCTGGTCTGACATGGGCATCTTTAACATCGAGGGTGGCTGCTACGCCAAATGCGAGGGCCTGGACGCCTTCCACGAGCCCGAGATCTTCAACGCTGTCCGCTTTGGCGCGATCTGCGAAAACGTGGTGCTCGACGAGAACCGCAAGCCCAACTACGACGACATCTCGATCACGCACAACACGCGCGTGGCATACCCTGTGGAGCACATTCCCAACGCGTGGACCAAGGGCATGGGCACCACTCCGAGCGTCGTGCTGTTTTTGACCTGCGACGCCTTTGGCGTGCTGCCGCCCATCTCGCGCCTGACGGCCGACGCCGCCATGTATCACTTTGTGACGGGCTTTACGGCCAAGATCCCCGGCACCGAGGTCGGCGTCACCGAGCCCACGCCCACGTTCTCTTCGCTGTTTGGCGAGCCGTTTATGCCGCTCGACCCCATGGTCTATGCCAAGATGCTCGGTGAGCGCATCGCCGACGGCCGCACGCGTGTGTACCTGGTCAACACCGGCTGGATTGGCGGCGGCTACGGCGTGGGCCATCGCATCGAGCTTGCCTACACGCGCGCCCTGGTGGCCCGCGCCCTCGACGGTACCATCGAGGACAGCGAATTCGTGCATGACGATATCTTTAACGTTGACATTCCCACCACGTGCCACGGCGTGCCCGACGGCATCCTGGTGCCGCGCCAGTACTGGCAGAGCACCGCGCGCTACGACGAGGCGGCGCACAACTTGGCCGTGATGTTCGAGGAGAACTTCGAGAAGAAGTACTCGCACCTGCCCGAGTCCGTGAAGGCCGCCGGTCCGCACGCTCAGGTGCACGCCGACGCCCGTCATCGCGGCCGCGGCCTGCTGGGACTCCGACACTAGCGTCGCCGCGAGTCCATATCCGCCACAAAGGGGACAGGCACCTTTGTGGCGGTTTTGCTTGGGCGAATGACTCGGGTTACAATACGCCTGACATATCGCCCCCTTCTCCGGATGGGGGCAGCGTAAGCGCTCTTGTGGCGGCACCGTAGGACTTTGAAGGTGGCCGTCGTAAGGGCGCTTTTTGTTTAGGCGCCCTCGCTCGGGCGCGCACGATGAAGGGAGAGCGCATGAAGAGCTTTATTGCCGAGGATTCGTTTTGGGAGCTATTTCCGCAGGCGGCTGTCGGTGTTGTGGTCGTAAAGGGCATGAAGCCCGCGGCTCAGATTCCTCAAGAGGACGTGGATGCGATTGCGGCGTTGCTCGACCGCGCCAATATCGACGCGGAGCGTCATCTGACCAGCGATACTATCAGCGAGAACGCACCGGTCAAGGCATGGCGCGAGGCTTATCGGCTGTTCAAGACCAAAAAGGGCGCGCGTTGCTCAATTGAGAACCTGCTCAAGCGCGTGCTCAAGGGCAAACCGGTGGGCCACATTACGCCCGCGGTGGACATCTACAACACGGTGTCGCTGACCTACGCGCTGCCCGTTGGCGGCGAGGACCTGCATACGATTGAGGGGGATCTTCGCTTGAAGGTGACTGACGGCGGCGATGCGTTCCTGCCACTTGGCGAGGAAACGGACGACCCGACGCTGCCCGGCGAGCTCGCCTACATCGATGATGCGGGCGCCGTATGCCGCTGCTGGAACTGGCGCGATGGCGTTCGCACGGCGCTGTCCGACGATTCGGCCGATGCATTCCTGGCGATTGAGTGCGTGGAGCCCGAGCGGATGGGGGATTGCCAGGCTGCCGTTGATCGTCTCGCCGAGTTGCTCGAGCGCTATCTGGGAGCGACGGTTGTCGTTAAGACGCTTGTGACCCGCGACAATCCCTGCGTGGAACTGTAACGACGCCTGCGGATCATGTTTGCCGGTCAAAACCACTACAAAGGTGCCTGTCCCCTTTGTGGTGGTTTTTATGTTGATGGGTTAACAAATGGGATATTTGGGTATGGGTGTTGCCTCGTGCGGCTAAGATGTTTACCCGTTAGCATCATGTAAGCGAAAGGCGGTCGTCTCCCATGCAGCAGAACGACGAGACACGTTTCGAGGACTTTGTCGGACTGATCAGCGGGCTCTACAAGGAGATCCAGCGCATTAAGACATCCGAGGGCGCAAGGCTGGGCCTCAAGGGCTCCGACGTTATGTGCCTGTACTATCTTGAGCGCAGCAAGGACGGCCTGACTGGCGCTGACCTGGCTCGCATGGCGGGCGTGACCCGTGCCGCCGTCTCGCGCACGCTCGCGCATCTGGAGGAGGGCGGCTACGTCGAGGTCGACGACTCGGGTGATGCGGCCGTTAAGTATCGTGCCCCGGTGCGCCTGACCGCTCTGGGCGGCGAGAGCATGAGCGAGGCGGACCGCATCATTCGCGAGGTGCTCGACACCACCGGTAAGGCTATGGGTGTGGAGCAGCGCGAGCAGATGTATGCGTCGCTGCGTACGATTCTCAACACCCTGCGTGAGATCTAAGGCCGCCAAGGCATTTGCTTCCCATTAAAAACTGCATCGTCCCGTTTGAGCGCGTACGCCGTGCCGGGACATTGCTGTCAAAATTCCCTGCGCGAGACCTGCGCAAGAAAGGATTCGCTATGTCCGTCCGCATTATTACCGATTCCGCCAGCGATATGTCGCCGGCGGAGCACCCGGCGCTGTCCGTCTTGCCGCTGTCCGTTACCTTTGGCACCGATGTGTATATGGATGGCGTCGACATCGATCACCAGCGCTTTTACGAGATGCTCGTGGAGCGCGACGAGCTGCCCAAGACCGGTCAGGTCAACCCGTACGCCTTTTCGCAGGCGATTGCCGAAGCACGTGAGGCCGGCGACGAGGCGGTGATTATTACCGTGGGTGCCAAACTTTCGGGGACCAATCAGTGCGCCCGTACCGCACTTGCCGAGGCGCCGGGCGGCGATGTGTACGTGGTGGATAGCAATAACGTTACCCTGGGCGAGCGCGTGCTGGTCGAGTATGCCCTGCGCTTGGTGGACGAGGGCCGCGGCGCGGCTGAGATCGCGGATGCTGTCGAGGCCGTGCGCGACCGCGTGGTCGTCATCGGCCTGCTCGAGACGCTGGAGTACCTGGTGCGCGGCGGTCGCCTGTCTGCTGCGGCCGGTGCCGTGGGTACGCTACTCAACGTAAAGCCCGTGGTGGCTGCCGAGGACGGTCTGATCGTACAGCTGGGCAAGGCGCGCGGTTCCAAGAACGGACGTAACCTTCTCAACCAGAAGGTCGAAAAGGCGGGCGGCATCGACTTTTCCATGCCGCTGGCGCTCGGCTATACGGGCCTTTCGGATGCGGTGCTCAAGAAGTATATCGAGGACAGCGCGGCACTGTGGGCTGGCCACACCGAGGGCGAACTGCCCGTTCACACCATCGGCGCCACCATCGGCACCCATGTAGGCCCCGGCGCCGTAGCCGTAGCCTTCTTCCAGCCCGTTAACTAGCCCACCTGCCAAAACCACCACAAAGGGGACAGGCACCTTTGTGGTGGTTTATGCTATTCCGGGTGGAAGGGAGCGAGCAATGGCGTCTGAGGGCTTTTTTGAGCGGGTGTACGAGGTGGTCGAGCAGATTCCCGAGGGGATGGTCGCCACGTATGGTCAGGTGGCGCTGCTTGCTGGACGTCCACGAAGTGCGCGGTATGTGGGGTATGCCCTGCATGGCAATCCACGCCCCGGCGAGATTCCCTGTCACCGCGTGGTGTTTGCCGATGGCCGCATATGCGATGGTTTTGCTTTTGGCGGTCCCGATGCTCAACGTGAGCTTTTGCTAGGGGAGGGTGTGGCGTTTAAGGACGACATGCACGTCGACTTGGCCGCCTGTCGCTGGCCTGCAGGGCTCTAGCGGCTCTGCCGTGGCTTAAACCACCACAAAGGTGCCTATCCCCTTTGTGGTGGTTTTGGCAGGTTTACCGAGGTTAACTTATGGAGAAGGTATGGCGGCGCGGTTTGTCGCAGCAAAGTAAACCACGGTGAACTATATTGTTTTCAGCAACGGAGCAGGCAATAGGCGATGAAAAAGCCTGCCCTGTTGAGTTTGATTCGCATTCCTCCCCTCTGTGCGATTCAACGGTGTACTTCGGGAACAGGCCCGCTGGCAACTATCTGCCAGCGGGCCTGTTCCTGTTTCGGTGAGGATTCAGCCTCACCGTCTATGTTGTGCGAAGGCGCTTTGCCTAGTACACCATGCCCATGGCGTCCCGAACCTCGGCCAAGGTCTGCTCGGCGATCTCGTTGGCGCGACGGTTGCCCTCGTGCAGGACGTCCTTCACATAGTCCAGATCGTTCTCGTAGCGCTGGCGACGCTCGCGGATCGGTGCGAAGTACTCGTTGACGGCCTCGGTCACGTACTTCTTGAGCTGGCCGGAGCCGCCCATGCCAATCTCCTCGGCAATCTCGAACTCGGAACGGCCGGTGCAGATGGCGGCCGTCGAAAGCAGGCCGGACACGCCGGGACGGTTCTCGGGATCGAACGTGATCATGCGCTCGGAATCGGTCTGGCTCTTCTTGATGCGCTTGGCCGTCTCCTCGGCGGTCATCGAGATGTTGATGGCGTTGCCGTAGCTCTTGCTCATCTTGCGACCGTCCAGACCGGGCAGCAGCGGGGTCTCGGACAGCAGTGCGTCGACCTCGGGGAACACCTTGCCGTAGCGGTTGTTAAAGCGTCGGGCGATGGTGCGGGTGAGCTCGATATGCGGCAGCTGGTCGCGGCCGACGGGCACCACATTGCCCTTGCAGAACAGGATGTCGCAGGCCTGGTGCACCGGGTAGGTGAGCAGAAGGCCGGTGAGCTCGTGGCCCGAGGCCTCCATCTCGGCCTTAACCGTGGGGTTGCGCGCCAGCTCGGCCTCGGACACCAGCGACAGGAACGGCAGCATGAGCTGGTTTGCGGCGGGCACGGCGGAGTGCGCGTAGATCATGGTCTTGTCGGGGTCGATACCGCAGGCAAGGTAGTCCATGACCATGTTGTACACGTTGTCCTGGATGTGCTCGGTGGTGTCGCGGTCGGTGATGACCTGGTAGTCGGCGATGAGCACGTTGGTCTTGGCGCCCATGTTCTGCAGCTCCACGCGGCCCTTGAGGGTGCCAAAGTAGTGGCCTAGGTGCAAGCGTCCGGTGGGGCGGTCGCCGGTAAGCATGGTGAACTTCTCGGGCGTCTTGGCCAGGCCCTCGCGAATGGCGTTGCTCTTTTGCAGCGCGACTTCGTAGCTGTTCTCGTTTGGCATGATTGCTCCTAACGTATGTTCATGGGTCAAGATGATAACGCGTTTATTGGAGGGGCGGGGCGTAAGTAGGAGAGGGGCAGGAGAGGGGCGGCTTGTGCGATGGGTGCGGCGCGGCTGCGCTTGGCCAGCGGCGCCTGGACGCATTCTCGACAGCTTATCCTAGAGCTTGTGGTGGCGCTCTTCTTTACGTTCCTCGGCTGCCTGCTCCTCCTGTTTAAAGGCGGGATCGTCGGGGGTTACCAGCTCGTCTTCGTGTGTGCACTTGTTGTAATGGTGGCGTAGCACAGGTTCAAACAGGTGCAGGTGCTTGGCGAAGGCCGCCGAGCCAATGGCGAGCACGGTAAAGATGAGGACGCGCATGGGGACCTCGACCTGATTGATGGCGGCGGCGCCGGCCGAAAGCATGATGCACCAGGCATAGATGAGCAGTACGGCCTGCTTTTGGTTGTAGCCCTCTTGAATGAGGCGGTGGTGGATATGGCCCTTGTCGGCCTGCCCGATGCTAATGTGGGCGCGCTTGCGGCGCACGATGGCACTAAACGTGTCGATGATGGGCACGCCGGCCACGATGAGCGGGATGATGAGCGAGGTGAGTGCGGCGGTGCGGCTCACGTTGAGCAGCGAGATGGAACCCAACGCAAAGCCCAGAAGCAGCGACCCCGAGTCGCCCAAGAAGATGCTCGCGGGGTTGAAGTTATAGCGCAAAAAGGCGAGGCACGAGCCAAAGAGTGCAATGGAGAGCGCGGCGGCGTCGATGCGGCCCGAGAGCACGGCGACCGAAAACATGGTGAACGACGCGATGCCGCAGATACCCGTGGCCAGACCGTCGAGGCCGTCGATAAGGTTGATGATGTTGGTGAACGCCACCAGGTAGACAATGGTGATGGGGTAGGCGAGCCAGCCGAGCATGATCTCGCCGGGAGCAAACGGGTTGACGATGACGCCGATGCGCAGGCCGCCCAAGCAAGCGATGAACGCGGCGAGGACCTGGCCGGCCAGCTTTTGCTTGGGCTTGAGCTGGAAGACGTCGTCGATTGCGCCGGTCGCAAAGATGACGGTAAAAGAAAGCGCAAGTATGGGGTAGCTGATGTGCAGACGGGGGTGGGGCACCAAAACGGGCGGCCAGCCCAGGTACCAGGTGCCTAGGATCTGCACAATACAGGCAACGACCAGGCCCAAAAACACCGCCGTTCCGCCCAAACGCGGGATGGGCTTGGTGTTGATGCGGCGCTTAGAAGGATAGTCGACGGCGTCGAGCTTAATTGCCAAGCGCTTGACCAGGGGCACCGTGAGGAAGGTCGTGATAAAGGCCGCCGCTGCCACGCATAGATACGGTATGTAGCTCGGGGATGAAGCCATGAATCTAAAAACCGCCAAGCGTCGAAGGAAAAGGTCAAAGGTTGCTAAGCGCAAAGGGCATAGCCGAACCATGATACTCGACCAAGCGGGGTGCATGGAATTGCACGCAGCGATAATCACGCGCTTACCAGATATTGGGATGTTGTCGATGGATTGTCGGGATACCGGCGGGGATCCATATGGGCTGTAATGGTGGTTTTCGGCAAATAAAAACCACCCCCCACGTTACGAAAATGAACCCACCTAAAACAGGTGGGTGCCCTCATCGACTGTTCCAGCGTCCTTAACAACGAAGGATACCTGTACTAGGTACGACTGTGTGGGCTCCCTAAATAAACGCGACGGTTCACCCAGTTGCTCCGCGGGGGGCGGAATACCTACATCATAAAGCGGCACTTTATCGATTCCAGTCTTGACATTACAAAAATCGTGTCGGACGATTACGGCGCCTTGGGCTCGAGCCGTCTGTGCGGTTGGTCCCTTTACGTTTGAGCTGCTGAATCGTTGTTTTGGAGCATGTTTTTATGCCGACGCCGTTGACCGAACTTTTTTCGCCCGCCTGCCATTTGTGTCCGCGCCGTTGCGGTGCGGTGCGCGACGAGGGTGCGCACGGCGTATGCGGTGCCGATGACACGCTCAAGGTGGCCCGCGCAGCGCTTCATATGTGGGAGGAGCCGCCTATCTCGGGCGAGGCCGGTTCGGGCACGATCTTCTTTAGCGGCTGCTCGCTCAAATGTATCTATTGCCAGAACCACGAGATCTCGACGGGCAATTTTGGGCTTGAGATTTCGCCCGAGCGCCTGGTCGAGATTATGCTGGAGCTGCAGGACCAAGGTGCCAATAACATCAATCTGGTGACGGCGACGCATTATGCTCACCTGCTGCCGGCCGCGATTGCCGCAGCTCGGGAGCGCGGACTGGTCATTCCAATCGTCTACAACACGAGCGGTTATGAGCGTGCGAGTGCCGTGGCGGCGCTCGGCGATTTGGTCGACGTGTGGCTTACCGACTTTAAGTATGCCAATGCGGCGCTTGCGCAGTCACTCTCTCATATTAAGGACTACCCGCGCGTGGCTGTGTCGGGTCTGGCCCAGATGGCGCGCGAAATTGAGCGCCGCGGGGGAGAGCTGGTAGACGGGGACGGGCTCATGAAGCGCGGCATAATCGTGCGTCATCTGGTGCTGCCGGGGCATGCGGACGATTCGTGCCGCGTGTTGGACCTGGTGTGGCAGACGGTGGGCGACGTGCCGATCTCGGTCATGAACCAGTACACGCCCAATGCCCTCATGCGCGAACAAGGCGGCGACCTGGCGCGCGCCGTGACGCGCGAGGAGTACGAGCAGGTGCTCGACCATGCCGACGACCTGGGCTTTACGACGATGTTTTGGCAAGAAGGCGGAGCAGTAGACGAGAGCTTCACCCCGGCGTTCGACACCACCGGCGTCCTCACCAGCGCAAAGTAGTGCGCTCGCCGATGATTTTTCTGGGACGGGGATTAAAAAATCATCGAGAGGATCGCCTGCTCGAAAAGTTGTCAAAATAGCCGCGTCCCAAAAAGACTGGGTATTGGGCGTTGACAGTTGGCGAGCCGTAGGTAAAATATCAACTTGTCTTGGGGACGTAGCTCAGTTGGGAGAGCGCTGCCGTCGCATGGCAGAGGCCGAGGGTTCGACTCCCTTCGTCTCCACCCTTGGATTTGATAAGCCGCTGACATTGTGTCGGCGGCTTTTTTTAAAAGAAAGGGCTGTACCATGGCCAAGCTTGAGTCCCAACCACTCTCTGCCGAGGAACGCGCCGAGTTGGAAGAGCTCCGCGCCGAGAAAGCTCGTCGCGAGGCCCAGGAAGAGGCACGCCGCGAGCGTGAGGAGCTGGCCGCCCTGCGTGCCGAGCGTGCGAAGGCCGAGGAGGCCGCCGCGAACGTCGCCCCCGCGCCCAAGCCCGCCGCCGCGAAGCCCGCGCCCACCGCACCTAAACCTCAGCCTAAAAAGGTCGCTCGTTCCAAGTCCGTCGAGCCCAAGCCGAGCCGTGACGAGATGACCTTTGCCCAGCGCATGGTTACCTCCAAGGAGCCTACGGGCGAGAACGAGATCCCTGGCATGGCGCCGGCTCAAAAAATCATCATTGTCCTTGCCCTCATCGCGTTTGTCATCTTTATGGGCTACACGATCCTGACCAGCATGGGCCTGCTCTAGCCCATTCGCGCTGGGTGCCATGCCAGAACACTCTGCCCTTTTCCAACCCTCAACCTCTGCACAACGCATCCGAAAGGTCGCCCCATGGCTTTGACCGACATCTCGCATCCCACCGACATTGCAATGCTCACCGATCTGTACGAGCTCACTATGGCCCAGGGCCTGTGGGAGAGCGGCAAGGCCAATGAGCAGGGTTGTTTTACCGCGTTTTACCGCGACCATCCTTTTGGCAGCGCCTATGCCGTCATGTGCGGCACCGCCGAACTGCCCGAGCTGGTCGAGAATCTGCGCTTTACGCCCGAGGACATCGACTACCTCGCCTCGCTCCAGGCCCCGGCCGGCGGCGCGATGTTCAAGCCTGGATTCCTCGACTACCTGCGCGATTTTCGTGCGCATGTAAACATCGACGCCGTGCCCGAGGGCGAGCTCGTCTTTCCGCGCGAGCCCATGGTTCGCGTCACCGGCCCCGCGCTGGAGTGCCAGCTGCTTGAGACGGCGCTGCTCAACATCGTTGGGTTCCAGACGCTTGTCGCCACCAAGACGGCGCGCGTGGTGCTGGCGGCGGACGGCCGTCCCGTTGCCGAGTTTGGCCTGCGCCGCGCTCAGGGTCCCGATGGCGGCTTGGCCGTCGCGCGCGCGAGCTACGTTGCCGGCTGCTCCTCTACGTCCAATGTGCTCGCCGGCCGCCGCTACGGTATTCCCGTCTTTGGCACGCATGCGCACAGCTGGGTGATGAGCTTCGATTCCGAGCTCGAGGCCTTCCGCGCCTTTGCCAAGTCGAGCCCCAAGAACTGTACGCTGCTCATCGACACCTACGACGTACGCGAGGGTTGCGAGCATGCCATTACGGTTGCCAAGGAGATGGAGGCGGTGGGCGAGCGTCTGTCGGCTATTCGCATTGACTCGGGCGACCTCGCCAAGCTCTCCAAGTATGTTCGTGGCCGTTTTGATGCCGAGGGCCTGCCCTATGTGGGGATCTCGGTTTCTAACGATCTGGATGAGTACACGATTCAGTCACTGCTCGACCAGGGCGCGCCCATCGATAGCTTTGGCGTGGGTACCAAGCTTGCGACCTGCTATGACCAGCCGGCGCTGGGCGGCGTGTACAAGCTTTCCGCCCGCCGTGCGAGCGAGGCAGATCCATGGACGCCGGTGGTCAAGCTCTCTGAGCAGCCATACAAGCGCACGATCCCGGGTGTGCAACGCGTGCGCCGTTATTACGACGGCTTTGGCGGCCCGGTCTGCGACATGATCTACGACGAGGACCATCTGGCGGGGGAGGGCGCCGCGCGCGGCAATACCCTCGTGGCCGTGAATGATGCCGCCCTGGTGACCGACGTGTCCGAACTTGAGTATCGCGAGCTGCTGGTGCCGATCGTGCGCGATGGCAGCGCGGTGGCTCCGCGTGAGAGCATCCAGGACGCGCGCGAGCGCTGTGCTTGGGCACTCGATCATCTGGATGCAGCTTTCAAGCGCTTCCTGTACCCGCAGACCTATGTGGTGGGCATGGAACAGGGCCTGGCTCAGGTGCGCGACGAGCTCGTGCGCAAGAACATGGCCGCGGCTTCGGCCTTCCCCTGGGCAAAATAATCCGAAGGGGACGGAGGAACACGGATTATTTTCTCGCTCGGCCCGTTCGCCCGTTCGCTGAACATTCGATTGGTTTGACGTATGACGACTTCTTATAAAACGATGGTGGTAAAGATCGGTTCGTCTACGGTGGTGGGCGCCGACGGCAAGGTCAACCGCGCCTTTATCGGCGGGCTTGCCGATCAGGCCGCAGCGCTGCGCGAGCTTGGCTGGCGCCTGGTCGTGGTGAGCTCGGGCGCTATCGCCTGTGGCTATCCCGTGCTGGGCTTCGACCACAAGCCGGTCGGCGACCTGCCGAGCCTGCAGGCGTGCGCCTCGGCTGGTCAGTGCATCATCTCGTCGGCCTACGACGAGGAGTTCCATGCACGGGATCTGCTCACCTCGCTCGTGCTACTCACGCGCCACGATACGGCCCGCCGCACGTCCTACCTGCACGCACGCGACGCCCTGCTGCGCCTGGTGGAGCTTGGCGTGGTGCCTGTTGTCAACGAGAACGATACCGTTACCGTCGACGAGATCAAGTTTGGCGACAACGACACGCTGGCGGCGCTTGTGAGCTGTCTGGTTTCCGCCGATCTGTGCGTGACGCTCTCGGACATCGATGGCCTCTACACCGCCAATCCGCACGAGGACCCCACGGCCGAGTTCGTCCCGGTTGTGCATAAGATCGATGCCAAGATTATCGCCTCGGCGGGCGATTCTTCCACATCGGTGGGCACGGGCGGCATGATCACCAAGATTCGCGCGAGCCGCATTCTGATGACGGCGGGCATTCAAAGCGTGATTTGCTCGGGCGAGGAGCCCGATGCGCTTGTGCGTCTGGCCCGCGGCGAGAGCGTGGGTACGCTGTTCGATCCGCCAGCTGAGCGCCTGGACATCGCGCCGCGCAAGCTGTGGATCGCGCTGGGTGACAAGGCACATGGCTCGGTGACGGTCGATGATGGTGCTGCGAAGGCGCTGGTAAGCCGTGGCTCTTCCTTGCTTGCGGTGGGTATTCGCGAGGTCGATGGCGTGTTTTCCGAGGGCGATGTGCTCGACGTGTGCGACCCGAGCGGTATGGTCGTCGCCCGCGGTATCGCCGAGGCCGATTCGGACGTGCTGGAGCTTGCCGCCGGCCGCCGTCAGGACCAGATTGCCAGCAACCGCCTGCTGGCAGATCTGGCCGAGAAGCCCGCGATCCATCGAGATAATCTGATCGTCTTTGCCTAACCAATTGACGCTGCAAACGCCCCTAAGCGGCAATCTGACGTTCAATCGTCGGGCATGACCAAAAGGTCAATGCCCTCCTCTTTCACGTCACCTTGCTTGCTTAGGGGCGTTTTCGCTTTCCGTCCTCTTCCTGCGGCATTGTCGTTGCCGGCACTTGGGGACGTTCCTTTTGTGCCGGCAGGTGGGGACACTCCTTTGCTAGAAGATCCGGCGCAGGTCTCCTCGGTTGAGGGCTTCGTCGAAGAGGCATTTGAACACCACGCTGCCGTGCAGGCCGTCGTGCTCGAACTCGTTCGTCACCCAGGCATGCGAGTTGCCCACGCGGCTGAGCGTATCGAGCTGCAGGCCCGAATCGACGTACATGTCGTCGAAATACACCGCGGCCTGGAGCGGCACCTCGTTGCAGGCCAGGCGTTGCGGGTCGTAGATCTTGTCCCAGCTGGTGTCTTCCATCAGCAGGTCCATGGCGGGTTTAAACGGCTTAAGCTCGGGCATCTGCTCAAACATCCACGGGAACATGGCCTCGCCGGTAAACATGAGCGGGCGCGCGAGGGTGTCGAACTCGGCACGGTGTGCCTTCTCCTCTGCCGCGGCCCAGCGAATGGGCATGGTATCGCCGTCGGCGTAGATGAACTCCTGAAGCGTCCAGTACAGCGGATTCGTGCGCGTGTTGGTGCGCTCGAAGGCACGCATCAAAAAGCTGTCAGATATCGAGACGCCGCAGGTCAGCGTGCCGTCGCCGTCAACAAAAGCGTGATCGATAATCCAATGCATGCGCTCAAAGCTCGGCTTCATGCCAAAGTCGCTGCCCATGAGCTGTAGGCGCTCGACCGTCATCGGCGAGCCGTCGGGCAGCACGGGCTTCTGAGCCTCGAGCGCATCGGCAAGAGCCGCCACGCGCTCGACGTCGGCGGGGTAGCGGTCGTAATACTGCTGTGTCTTGGCAGCCATGCGCGGGAAGGTGTGCGCGTAGACCTCGCTTGCGCTCGCCGGCACGTGGGGGATGCCGCCGCAGGTAAAGCTTGCCGCCACGCCCTCGGGGAAGAGCGACAGATAGCTCAACGTCAAAAAGCCGCCGTAGCTCTGCCCGAGTGTGACCCAGGGCTTGCCGCCAAAGCCCACCAGGCGCAGGTACTCAAAATCGCGCACGATGGAGCTGGCGAGGTGGCGCTTGAGGAAGTCCGCCTGCGAGCGGGCCGCATCGGCGCCGGCTGCCTCGGCGCGATCGCCCAAGGTGGCAATCGTGCGTCCGTCCACGCAGCTACTGCGTCCGGTGCCGCGCTGGTCGGGCAGGACCACGCGGAAGTGCTTGACGGCCTCCTCGATCCAGCCATCGCTTGTGGGTGACAGCGGACGCGGGCTCTCGCCGCCGGGGCCGCCCTGCAAAAACAGAAGCAGCGGCAGATCGTCGTTGATGCGGTCGGGCGCGCAAACCACGCGGTAGAAGAGCTTGATGCTCTCGGGCGCGCCGGCGATTGGTGCCGGCATAGCGCCGCGGCGCATGGTGCTGCCGACGGCCAGGAGCATTGGCTCCAGGCCGCGCCAGTCGAGGGGGACGTCGATGCTGTGGTCCTCGACATACAGGCCGGGGACGTGGTACGAAGTAATGAGGGCCATGTGAGTCTTCCGTTCGTTGCGGTGTTTCGGGTTGACCAATTCTACCGCCGCGGGCGAGGCCATGCGCAAATCGGCTACCATGGTTGCAAACTTCTAGGAGAAAGGGCCGTCCATGTCGGTCGATATAGCCACGTATGTCCACGATCTTGCCGTTGCCGCTAAGGCAGCGTCGGCCTCGCTTGCCACGGCGAGCGACGAGCAGCGACAGGAGGCCGTGCGCGCCATGGCCGCAGCACTGCGCAACGGTATCGACTCCATCGTCGCCGCCAACGAGCTCGATATGTCCGCTGCGCGTGATGCGGGCACCTCGGTCGGATTGCTCGATCGTCTGCTGCTGACGCCCGAGCGCGTCGAGGGCATGGCCGCCGGCCTGGAGAAGCTCGCCGAGCTGCCCGATCCCGTGGGCCGCGTGCTCGATCACCGTGTGCTTGCGAGTGGCGTGGACCTTACGCGCGTGAGTGTGCCGCTGGGCCTGGTTGCCATGGTCTACGAGGCGCGCCCCAACGTGACGGCCGATGCCGCGGGCATCTGCATCCGCACCGGCAACGCCTGCATCCTGCGCGGCGGTTCGCTGGCCTATCACTCGTGCGCCATGATTGCCGAACTGCTGGCCGATGCGCTTGAGGCCCAGGGCTTTCCACGCGAAGCTATCTCGATGATCGAGTCCACCGACCGCGAGGCCACCGGCGAGCTCATGAAGCTCCGCGGTATTGTCGATGTGCTCATTCCGCGTGGCGGTGCGGGCCTGATCCAGCGCTGCGTGCGCGAGTCGCTTGTGCCGGTGATCGAGACGGGCACAGGCAACTGCCACATCTACGTGCATGAATCCGCCGATTTTGACAAGGCGCTCAACATTATCGTCAACGCTAAGACGCAGCGCGTGGGCGTGTGCAATGCCGCCGAGTCGCTGCTGGTCGACCGTGCCGTGGCGGATTCGTTTTTGCCGGCGGTCGTTGCCGTGCTGCACGACCACGGCGTGCTGATTCACGGCGACGAGGCCACGTGCGCCGCATGCGCTGCCGCCGGGCTTGCCGAGGGCGACGACTATGTTGCCGCGACTGAGGAGGACTGGGGCCGCGAGTATCTGGCGCTCGAGATGAGCGTGAAGGTCGTGGCGAACGAGGACGAAGCCATCGCGCACATCAACCGCTACGGCACCATGCACTCCGAGGCCATCGTTGCCGAGGACGAGGATGCCTGCGAGCGCTTCCTGGACGCGGTCGATGCCTCGGCCGTGTATGCCAACGCCAGCACGCGCTTCACCGACGGCGGCGAGTTTGGCCTGGGCGCCGAGATCGGCATCTCGACCCAAAAGCTCCACGCCCGCGGCCCCTTTGCCGCCGAGGCCCTCACTACCTACAAATACAAGCTCCGCGGCACCGGCCAGGTCCGTCCCTAAACCTGTTGCAAACGAAAAACCACCACAAAGGCGCCTGTCCCCTTTGCGGTGGTTATAGGTGGCGTGGGCGGTTAGGCCTGGAAGGTGTCGCGATCGGGAGCGAAGGATTGCATGGCCGCGATGGTACGGTCGAAGAGCTCGGGAAGCTCCCAGCCCAGCATCTCGGCGCCCTGCGAAATCACGTCACGCGAGCAGCCGGCGGCAAAGCGCTTGTCCTTGAACTTCTTCTTGAGCGACTTGGTCGTAAAGTCCATGACGCTCTTGCTCGGGCGCATGACGACGGCGGCTCCGATCAGGCCGGTGAGCTCGTCGCAGGCGAACAGTATCTTTTCCATCTGCAGTTCGGGCTTGGGCAGCGAGGTGTTGAAATCGGACGTGTGCGTCTGGATGGCGCGAATGAGCTCGGGAGAGGCGCCCTCGCCCTCGAGGATCTCGGCCGCATAGATGGTGTGGTTCATGGGGTCATCCTCATGCTCCTCCCAATCCAGGTCGTGCAGCAGGCCGACGATGCCCCAAAACTCCTCGTTCTCGGGGTCGAACTCGCGCGCAAAGTAGCGCATGGTGCCCTCGACCGTTTCGCCATGGGTGATGTGGAACGGGTCCTTGTTGTGCTCGTTGAGCAGTTTGAACGCACGGTCGCGGGTGATTCCGGCGGTAAGTGGCTCTGCCATAAGAGGCTCCTTGTGCTCGTAGGTATCGCTAAGAATGAATACTACTAGAACGACTAGAACGAAAAAACCACCACAAAGGTGCCTGTCCCCTTTGTGGTGGTTTTTGGCGCGGATGGGTTAGTTGAGGGCGGCTTGGGCTAGGCGGGCTTCGGCGTCCTCTTCGGTGACGCCCAGGGCCACGGCGAACTCCTCAATGGAGCGGCGCTTGGCCTCCTTGAGTACGCGCATGTAGTAAGAGCTGGGCTTTTTATCAGCTTCCTCGGCCTGGCGAATGCGGTGCATCATGGTCTTTGCCACGCGGACCGTCTCGGGCGCGCCCAGCTTGAGCTGCTGCTTAAAGTGCGTCTCCTCAAGCGAGCTGTTACGCTCGGTAAAGGTGTCGCACTCCAGCTCGTCATAGTGGCTCAGCAGGTGCTCGGCATCTTGCTGGGAGATGGCGGCATGCAAACGATCGGCCTGCGCCACGGGGTACATGAGGATCGTCTGCGCATGTCCCTGCTTGGTCTCGAGCAACAGCATGGGCTGCGGCGTGTCGTCCCTAAAACCGACGACGGTGCAGACTCCCTGACCCGGATGAATGACGTGTTGACCGATTGAGAACATGCTACCTCCAACTTATACGAATTTACGTATGTCTAGAATAACACGCTGACGTGCGCAAACCCTTACTTTATGCAGGAAAAGCACACAATTCTGATAGGTAAGAGTATTCGATAACAGACGCAGCTCATTCACACCTTTATGCATTTTCAACGCCTGCATAATCTGCAGGCAGACCGGCATCTTTGAGTGACTCCATGCAAGCTGTAGTCATTTTTGTGCATATGCAATATCTATTAGCTTTACCCTGCGACAGTGCCCGTCGCTTGTGATAGAGTGCTACAAACTCTGGCTTTTGCCCTACGAGTGACCAAGAGCTCGGGGGCTTTAACACAAGGAGGATCTATGCCCGAGAAGATTGAAGAGCTGGTACGCGCTGCGCTTGCTGCGGCCCAGGAGGCCGGCGACCTTTCCGCATTTGAACTTGACGATTGCGCTATCGAGCGACCGGCTGACACTTCTCATGGCGAGTGGACCTCTACCATGGCCCTGAAGTCCGCCAAGCTGGCCCACTGCGCCCCGCGCAAGATCGCCGAGGCCATCGTTGCCCATATGCCCGAGGACCCCGCGATCGAGAAGGTCGAGATCGCAGGCCCCGGCTTCATCAACTTCTACCTCTCCGTTGCCGTCAAGAATGCCATCTTTGGCGAGGCTCGCGAGAAGGGCATGGACTTCGCTAAGTCCAACGTCGGCGGCGGCCTGAAGACCCAGGTCGAGTTCGTTTCCGCCAACCCCGTCGGCCCCATGCACATCGGCCACGGCCGCTGGGCCGCGCTGGGCGATTCGCTCTGCCGCGTTATGGACCACGCCGGCTATGAGATCCAGCGTGAGTTCTACATCAATGACCACGGCTCTCAGATGAACACCTTCGGCAACTCCATCAGCACGCGCTATATGCAGCTTGCCGACATCATCGCCAAGCAGGGCGTTGATATCGACGAGGCTCACAAGCTGCTGATCGCCGACCGCGACGCCTTTGTTGCCGACGAGAACGACGAGCACCCCGAGACCCATCCGTATCAGGACAACTTTGCCGAGACCTTGGGCAAGGACTCTTACGGCGGCGACTACATCATCGACGAGGCCGCCGAGTTCTGGCGCACCGACGGCGACAAGTGGGTCGACGCCGATCCGCAGGAGCGTATGGAGAGCTTCCGTGAGCGCGGCTACGTGAAGATGGTCGACAACATGCGCGACCTCTGCCACGCCGTCAACTGCGACTTTGACCGTTGGTACTCCGAGCGCTCGCTGTATGTGAAGGACACCGAGGGCGAGACCGCCGGCACCTCCGCCGTCGACCGCGCTTTTGAGAAGCTCGACAAGATGGGCTACCTCTACACCAAGGACGGCGCCCTGTGGTTCCGCTCCACCGATCTGGGCGACGACAAGGACCGCGTCCTGATCAAGTCCGACGGCGAGTACACCTACTTCGCCTCCGACGTCGCCTATCACTGGGATAAGTTCCAGCGCGTCGACCACGTCATCGACATCTGGGGCGCCGACCACCACGGTTACATCGAGCGCGTCCGCTGCGTCTGCGACGCTCTGGGTTACCCCGGCAAGTTCGAGGTTCTACTGGGCCAGCTCGTCAACCTGCTGCGTAACGGCAAGCCCGTCCGTATGTCCAAGCGCAAGGGCACCATGGTGACCCTTCAGGAGCTCGTCGACGAGGTCGGCTCCGACGCTGCCCGTTACACGCTTATCTCCAAGAGCTCCAACCAGATGGTCGACTTCGACATCGAGGCCGTTAAGAAGCGCGACAACTCCAACCCGGTCTATTACGTGCAGTATGCTCACGCCCGCGTGTGCTCCATCCTGCGCCGTGCCGCCGACGTTACCGCCGAGCAGGCCGACGAGATGGGCATGAAGGCCGTTGCCGCCAAGGCCATCGGTGAGAACGTCGATTACTCGCTGCTGACCGACCCGACCGAGCTCGCCCTTTCGCGCAAGCTCAACGAGCTCACCGACCTGATCGCCAGCTGTGCTCGCGATCGCGCCCCGTTCCGTCTGACCCACTTTGCCGAGGAACTCGCCGGTGACTTCCACAGCTTCTACGCTGCCTGCCAGGTGCTGCCGAGCGAGGGCCGTCCCGTCGACCCCGAGCTTTCGCGTGCCCGTCTGGCCGCTTGCGATGCCGTCCGCGTGACGCTCGCCCTGGTGCTCACCCTCGTTGGCGTTTCCGCGCCCGAGCAGATGTAACCTGCGGGTCATTTGACCGTGTAGGTTTGGTTTAACTGAGCCCTATAAGCCCGATCTCCCACGGAGGTCGGGCTTTTTTCGCAAATGCCGACGTATTGACGAATTTGGAACTGCTGGAAATACGAAACTATGCCGGTTTACTACGATGAATTGGGAATTTCCAACCACGCCGGCTTTTCGCAAAAAAGCGCAAGGCATCTACCTGCGGTTTTAGTTCAACATGTTTCGGAGTGGTCGCGGTTGATCGATTCGTCGTAGTAAACCGCCATAGTTTTGGCGGAGGCAGTCTGATTTGTGGGTGGTAGACCAAAGAGTGTCCCTTTTGACTAGTCGTTTAAGAACGCCCCCAATGACTAAGTTGCAGGTGGCGGCGGTTGTGTTACACTAACGCTGCGTAGTTGACGCAATCATCTCGATACAGATCAATGATGTCCGTCGTTTTGAACGGAACTAGACTGTTTAGCCGCCCTGAAGGTTTATGCAGGGAGCATGTGATCACAGGGCTTGAAAAGAAAGTTGAGCAAACACTGTGTCTGATCAACAGCAAGAAAACGAAATAACGACGACGCAAGCCGCTCCCGCTGCACCGGTTGCGTCGGACCAGGTCGCGGCGCCCGCGCAAGCCTCGGCTCCCGAGACGCCTAAGGCTGCTTCGACGCCTGCGCCTGCAACTGGTGAGGAGGCTGCTCCGGCAAAGCCCAAGCTCGTGAGCCGCACGGCCAAGCCTGCCGCTGACGGCGAGGAGGTCACCAAGCCCAAGCGCCGTACCACGCGCACGACGCGCGCCAAGCGCACCGTTGCAGCTGACTCCTCGGCGCCGATTTCCGATGAGGTCGCGCAGGCACGTGCGTTGGCGCAGATTAGCGAGGCTCAGGTGGTGCGCGCCCGCCGTCGTGCTGCCGAGCGCGAGGCCGCGGCTCTGACCGAGCTTGCAGCTCCGTCTGTGCCCGAGACGCCTGCCGCCATCGAGACCCCTGCCGCCGACCTGCCGACCGAGAAGCCGGCACCGCGCACACGCCGCCGCACGGCTGCTAAGGCCGAGCAAGTTGCGGAACAGGTAGCCCCCGAGCTCACTGAGGCTTCGGTCCGTTCCGCGGCAGGGGAGGGCACATTGCCTGTTGAGCCCGCTGCGCCTGTCGAGGCCAACGAAGTTCCCGTTGTCGATCCGGCTTTGCGCCCGCACCGTCGCGGTCGCAAGCCCAAGGCCTTTGTCGAGGCAGAGAAGGCCGCAGCAGCAGCCGCCGCCGCTCGGGATGCTGCGGCGACCGCCGAGTCTGCAACCGCTGCCGATGCACCCGTCCAGGATGCTACGACTTCCGAGGCCGCTCCCGCCGATGCCGAGCCCGCCGATGTCCGTCCCGGTCGCAGCCGTCGTACTGCTGCTAAGCGCACGTCCAAGGCCAAGGCTGCCAAGAAGGGTGCGTCCGAGGATTCTGCCGAGACGACCGCCGATGCGTCGACTGATGTCGCCAAGGCCCAGGACGTCGAACAGCCTGCGTCCGAGAAGCCCAAGCGCGGTCGTAAGAAGTCCGTTAAGGCCAAGGCGTCCGAGCAGCAGGATGTCGAAGCGCAGGTTGATTCTGGCGCCGAGGCCAATGACGCCGCTGCGGCCAATGTTGGCACCGCCGCAACCGATGGTGCCGCCCCCGCTGAGGGCGAAGACGGCACTCGTCCCAACCGTCGCCAGCACAAGCGCAACGACGAGCGCAACGAGCGTAAGGACGACCGCAACAACGACCGTCGCAACCGCCAGCGCGATCGCAAACAGCGCAACAAGGAGCGTAATGCCGCTCCCACCGAGCCCACGCTTTCGCGCGAGGAGCTCGCTGCCATGAAGGTCGCCGAACTTCGCGAGAAGGCCAAGGAGTTCGAGATCGAGACGACCGGCAAGAAGAAGGCCGAGCTCGTCGAGGAAATCTACGTCACCGCTGCGAAGGCCGAGGGCTTCCGCGACATCAAGGGCATTCTGCAGATTCGCCCGGACAGCTCCGGCATCATCCACGCCCATGGCTACATGAAGTCCAACGACGACGCCTTCGTGCCCGCCTACCTCATCCGCTCCGCGCGCCTGCGCACGGGCGACGTCATCGAGGGCTCGCTGCGTCCTTCGCGCGGCGGCGACAAGCGCGCCGGCCTCGCCAAAATCACGACCGTCAACGGTCTGGACCCCGAGCAGATTCGCAACCGTCCCAAGTTCGGCGACCTCACCCCGGTCTATCCCAACGAGCCGCTGCGCATGGAGCACGGCAAGGACTCTATTACCGGTCGCGCCATCGACATCGTGTCACCGATCGGCAAGGGCCAGCGCGGCCTGATCGTGTCCCCGCCCAAGGCCGGCAAGACCACGATCCTCAAGAAGATCTGCCAGTCTATCTCGATTAACAACCCCGAGGTGCACCTCATCTGCCTGCTCGTCGACGAGCGCCCCGAAGAGGTCACCGATATGCAGCGTTCCATCAAGGGTGAGGTTGTGGCGTCGACCTTCGATATGCCTGCCGACAACCACACCCGCGTGGCAGAGCTCGTCATCGAGCGCGCCAAGCGCATCGTAGAGCTGGGTGGCGACGTCGTGGTGGTGCTCGACTCCATCACGCGCCTCGCCCGCGCCTACAACTTGGCGGCGCCCGCCTCGGGCCGCATCCTTTCGGGCGGCGTCGATTCGGCGGCACTGTATCCGCCCAAGCGCTTCCTGGGTGCAGCCCGCAATATCGAGAACGGCGGCTCGCTCACCATCCTGGCCTCTGCCCTCATCGACACCGGTTCCAAGATGGACGAGGTCATTTTCGAGGAGTTCAAGGGCACCGGCAACATGGAGCTTAAGCTCGACCGCGACCTGGCCGACCGCCGCATCTTCCCGGCTATCGACCCCGTTGCCTCCGGTACGCGTAACGAGGACCTGTTGGTCGACGAGCAGATGCGTCCGTTTGTCTTTGGTCTGCGTCGCATTCTTGCAGGCATGAACAACACCGAGCGCGCGGCCGCATCGTTTATCAAGGGTCTTAAGGGCACCAACACCAACCAGGAGTTCCTGGTGCGTTCGGCCAAAAAACACAGCGACTACGAGCAGACGTTCTAGGTTGTCATCCACGCGCAGCGATAGTCATCAATGCGATAAAGGGTCGGGGCTTTGAGCCTCGGCCCTTTTCCATAGCGCCGCTCCGCGCTTATTTTTGACCGTAAGACCGACGAGCAGCAGGTTTCCCGTTTCAATCCGACATCGTCGCTTGCAATCGACAGGGCGGTTTCGCATAATAGCTTTTAAGCTTCGCGACGGAAAACGCAGATGAAACGAACCATATACCGTTGCTTTGGGGCATAGCCCCGCTTCATCTTCTCTCGCGCAGCCAACTGAATGATGCGATTTGGGTGCTGGGAGATGGGGAGAGCTCATGGCTTCTTCTGATGCAACACAACGAGCAGTCCTTGCCGGACTTTCGTGCGGGATCGGCCTTGCCGCTCCCGTGGTTATGTATGCCGCGACGCTGCCGTTTTCGTCGGTGAACGAGACGGTCGTGGCGGGTGCGGTTCCCTTCGCCGTGGGCGCGGTGGCGGGCGTGGGCATCTATGCCGCCTCGCTGGGTATCTCCGAGTATCGTGCGCAGCGTGAAGAGCGTCTGTTCCAGCCCGATGCCATGGGCGGTGCCGCCAATCTCAATCAGCATCAAAGCGAGTTCAAGACCGCCTCGATTCCAGCTCAGCAGCAGGATGCGACTCCTTACGCTGCGACTTCTGCTTCTCAGGCTCAGTCGGAGCAGTCTACCTCGGCATTCCTTTCCGGCCTGACTGGTGCGTTCCAGCGCCGTCATGCCGATGATGGTGTCCCTACCATTGCTCGAGCCGCAGATGCTATGGACGAGGACGAGGCTTGGTCTATGATCGACAGTATGCTCGACGACGATTCGCCGGTGAGCTGCGACCCTGCACACTCGCGCGACGTCTATCAAGTCGCCATCGACGAGCTCACCAACGGCGGGCAGTTCGGCTCCTTCAATCGCGACGACATCGCCGCCGCGGCACGCGCCGTGTCTGGCTCCCAGGCCGCCCCTGCGGGCAGCACGGCGGCTTTCGTGGCACTCGTCGCCAACGCGGCAGCCAATAACGCCTACAGCGCTACCTCGGCGGACGCGAACGCTTCTGCCGATAATTCGTACGTTGATGAAGCCATGACCGCGGACGAGGAGGCCGTTGCCGCCCGCCGCGCCGCCGAAAGCTCGCTTTGGGGCGCTCCTGCCCAGCAGCAGGCGGCTGAGGCTGCGCCGTACAACGCAAACCTCGCCAGCATGCCTATCATCTCCGGTGTCGCGGACATCGATCTCGATGACCTCGATGAGCCTGCAGCCATCACCGCATCGATTGATGCCCAAGATCGCATCGACACCGGCGACCTTCCGGACGCTTCGCTCGAGGTTGATGTCCCTATGGCCGATTACTCAGGCCACGAGGACATGTGGGCCGCCGCCACCGCGATTCTGGATGAGATTGACGAGCCTGCTCCTGTTGCAGCCCCCGCTCCCGTCACTGCCCCTCAGCCTGCTGCCCCCGCCTATGTTGGCCGTCACAGCGCTGTGTTCCCCGAGGATACTGCCCGCATCTCGCGTGAGAGCATCGAGCGAGCCGAGGCTATTGCCGCCGGCATTATGGAAAATCGTCGTCACGAGCGCGTCAATCAGATCCTCGAGGAAGAGATCGAGCGCCTGCAGTCCTCTACCGCCAAGCGTACGGGCCGTGCCTATCTGAGCGTTATCGAGGGCGGTACCGCCAGCTTCGCGCCGCTCCGCGCGGAGGCATAACTTCTGCATGGTTAAGATCAATCGAAAATGGGCGGTCGTGACCTGCCTGATGGCGCTCTTGATCTGGGGCAATTCGCTGGTTCCCGGCTCGGGGTCGGGCTCGCTGAGCCTAACAGTCATGGAAGCTATCCGCGGTTTCCTGCACGGCGTGGGGCTTCCATATGCATGGGTGACCAACTTTGTTGTTCGCAAGTGCGCGCATTTTACCGAGTATATGGTGCTCGGTATCTTGGCAACGCACGCCTTTGATTTTGAGGGCCGGCGCACCTTTGACGTGCTGCTGCCCACGGCGGTGTTCCTGCTGCTGATTCCCTCGATCGACGAGACGATTCAGCTCTTTGTGCCGGGACGCGCCGGCATGATCACCGATGTGATGATCGACTGCTGTGGTGCGGCAACGGGCGTTGTGCTCCGATATCTCTTACGGCCGCTGATGCGCGCCAAAAAAGCCGCCTAGGACGTATTGTTTGGTCCTAGGCGGCCTTTTTTATTTGAGGGCTTATATGAGGCGTGGTGGCGTCGTTCCGTAGGTCGGATTTGCCGGGCGCGCCACGCCCTGTGGGTGCGTCTGCTACTGAAGCGCCTGTGCGCCCAGGGCCAGGCAGCCCATAATGCCCTGCTTGCCCTCGAGGCTGTTGTTGACGATATAGCTATCAATGTCGGCCATCTCGGGCGTGACGATGTAGCCGTTGAGCATCTCGGCGCACTTCTTGCGTGCGAGCGGCACGATGGGGGTGTGATCGGCCACGCCGCCACCGATGACGTTCTTCTGCGGTGCGTAGCACAGGATGTAGGTCATGAGCGCCTGCGCCAGATAGCCGGCGAGCAGGTCCATGGCCTCCGGGTCATCGGCCATCTCTCCGGCGCTCTTGCCACCCCAGCGTTTTTTGATGCCGGGACCGGCGATGAGGCCCTCGAGGCAGTTGTCGTGGAAGGGGCAGCCGCTGTGCTCGCCAATGGTGTCGCGCGGGTCGCGAGTGACCAGGATGTGACCGGCCTCGGGGTGCATTTAGTGCCGGGCCGTCCTTACCCGCGCGGTTTGATTTTATCACGCAGGAACTTGAGGTTCTCCAGTGCTGCGTTGAGCGTCTCGTCTCGCTTGGCAAAGTGGAAGCGGATGAGGTGGTTGACGGGCTCGCGGAAGAAGCTGGAGCCCGGAACGGCGCCCACGCCCACCTTGGAGGCCAGATCCTCGCAGAAGTTGAGGTCGCTGTCATAGCCAAACTCAGAGATGTCCATCATCACGTAGTAGGCGCCCTGCGGCACGTTGTGCGTGAGGCCGATGCTGTCGAGTCCCTGACAGAATAGGTCGCGCTTGGCGGTGTAGAGGTCGAGGACCTCCTGGTAATAACTGTCGTCGAAGTTGAGGGCGGTGACGACGGCCTCTTGCAGGGGAGCGGCGGCGCCTACGGTGAGGAAGTCGTGGACCTTTTTGATGCGCTCGGTGATTTCGGCGGGAGCGATGGTGTAGCCTAGGCGCCAGCCGGTGATGGAGTAGGTCTTGGACAGCGAGCTGCAGCTGATGGTTCGATCGAACATGCCGGGCAGCGTGGCCATATAGACGTGCTCGTGGGGCGCGTAGACGATGTGCTCGTATACCTCGTCGGTAATGCAGTAGGCGTCGTACTTTTTGCAGAGGTCGGCGATAAAGGTGAGCTCCTCGCGCGTAAAGACCTTGCCGCAGGGGTTGGAAGGGTTGCACAGGACGATGGCCTTGGGATCGTTGTCGCGGAAGGCCGCCTCGAGGACCTCGCGATCGAAGTCGAACGTGGGCGGGTTGAGCGGCACGTAGATGGGCTCGGCACCCGAAAGGATTGTGTCGGCGCCGTAGTTCTCGTAGAACGGCGAGAAGATGACGACCTTGTCTCCGGGGTTCGTAACCGTCATCATGGCGGCCATCATGGCCTCGGTGGAGCCGCAGGTGACTACGATGTTCTCGTTGGGGTTGATCGGCATGCCCATAAAGTGCTCCTGCTTAGCGGCGAGCGCCTCGCGCATGGCCTGGGAGCCCCAGGTGATGGAGTACTGGTGATAGAGCGGCTTGGGGTCGGTCGCGATGGCGCTGAGGCTCTCGAGCAGCTGCGCCGGAGGATCGAAGTCGGGGAAGCCCTGCGAGAGGTTGACGGCACCGTACTTATTGGAGATGCGCGTCATGCGGCGGATGACCGAATCGGTAAATGTTGCCGTGCGATTGGAGAGTTCTTTCATGCTTGTCCTTTCGAGCATTTGCAGTGGGGCAAGTTTACTCCTATGAAACCGGTGGGAATTGCTCGAAATGGTCTCGAAAAACTCTTTTCAAAATTCTTGAAAATTGGGGCTTGCATCGCGTGGCGTTCCTTGCAATAATAGTCGAGCGCGAAGCGCACAGGACACGGTGGGTGTAGCTCAGTTGGCTAGAGCGACGGGTTGTGGTCCCGTAGGTCGAGGGTTCGAGTCCCTTTACCCACCCCAGTTCTTGCTTCGTGTTGATATCGGGTCGTTAGCTCAGTTGGTAGAGCAGGGGACTCTTAATCCCAAGGTCCAGGGTTCGACCCCCTGACGGCCCACCACACGATATCTCCTCTAAAGTCCGTCACAACGGACTTTAGCTTTGGGTCGTTAGCTCAGTTGGTAGAGCAGGGGACTCTTAATCCCAAGGTCCAGGGTTCGACCCCCTGACGGCCCACCAAAGTATGTTAAAGCGACTGGCTTCGGCTGGTCGCTTTTTTGTTGACCTCACATGGGGTCGAACCCGAAAGGGCGCGGAGCTGAGGAAATGCGTAAGCATTTACCAGCGCAGCGCGCAAGGCGCGAAGCGCCGCAGCGGCCGCCTGCAAAGCAGGCTGACCCCCTGACGGCCCACCAAAGCATGTTAAAGCGACTGGCTTCGGCTGGTCGCTTTTTTGTTGACCTTGCATGGGGTCGAACCCGAAAGGGCACAGCCACTTTCACAGATCGAGTCTACCCTGGGGATCAGTAAAACCGGCGCGTCTGCACGGCGAAGTACGCCTGTGCGAGCGCGATTTCTTGCTTGTTTGAATCTCCGTTTTGGGCGATTAAATAGCATGCATAGCGCGTAAGCTTGTAGTCTTTAACCGCGCGAGCGGCGACACCGGCAGTTATCATTTTCGTGGTGTCACGAAAATGGGAATCAACTGGAGTTTTGTTTGTTTCGCACGAGACTTTTGCCCTCTTAACAACTTCGGCGAAGTTCTCCCATCGAGTGTATCCCATGGGTTCCATTAAATCGCGTGCGAGCCAATACTCAACGCCGTCTTCCACATTGGCGTAGCTATCAAGTTCGACACGCCACTTCTCGATATCTCTACTGTCCATATCTCCTCCTCGCTGATCTATTGTCTATGCGCGCTTTGCCCGCTCTGTACTCAGAATAAGGATACGCTGCCGTGCGGACACGAATGGGCCCCGTGCCACTTCGAGGTCACGGGGCCCATAGATATCGATTAGTTGTGCTCTGCTCTAGATAGGTGTCCAGTTTAATTCGATCGATAGTGCGAACCCAGGCTTTCGGTCCGCTTGCGCATGGCTTTGACCATCTCCGTTGCCAGCTGATTCTGCGATTGCAGGCGGGCGAGGGCTGCGATCTCGCTGTCATTGGCATGCGGCTTGCTCAGCGCCGTTGCCTCGTCTTGCAGGCTTTCAAGCTGTTGAAGAGCCTTGGATAGACCTGCTTCGGTCCTGTTGATCATGCAATAGGTACTCATCGTGTGCTTAAGGCTGTGTGTCAGGCGTTCGGCATCTGTTGTGGCAATGCCATACTGAGGGAGGGCGATATCCATCGGAGCGGCCGCCTCGGGAGCGTCCAGCGCTGCTTGGGCTGCCGATGCGCCCGCGATGCGCCCAAACACGATGCCGTTGGCGCTTGACAAGCCGCCGATGCGGTCGGCGCCGTGCATGCCGCCTGTTGCCTCACCGCAGGCGAAGAGGCCCTCAATGCCCGTGTACGCGGTCATGTCGATCTTGATACCGCCGTTAGCGGCGTGGGCATACATCGCAACGCGCATCTCGTCAGTCGGGGCGATGCCGTGCTCGTCTTGCAGCCAGGTGGCAAAGGTCTGCACAAACTCTGGGACATCCTCGCGAGGGAAGTCGTAGTGGAGCGCCAGTCCTTCGACACCTGTCTGATCGATGACGAGATCGATAGCGCGGGAGGCCAAGCGTGACGTGAAGGGACCATATCCAGAGCGCTGCTCGAGCAGGTCGTCCAGCTTGTCGTCGGCAATATCTACCGGCTGGTCTACATGTACGTAGCGCCAGGTTTTCTCGTTGAAGACCAGGTTGCGCTTGGGCTCGATGAAGCCGGGCATCATCTGCATGAACTCTATATTAGTAAGTGTTGCGCCGTGCGCCAGCGCGATGGCCTGCGAGGAGCTGAGCACATCAGCGGAAGTGAGGCTTCGCTCGAACAGGCCACCCGTGCCGCCCGCAGCGATGATAGTGGCCTTGGCTGCCATAGGCACGAGATGCTCGTTTGCGCGGTCGTAGAGCACGGCGCCGGTAATCTTTCCGATTGTGTCCTCAACAAGGTCGATAAGTTCGTGGCGGGGGAGCAGGCGAATGCCGAGAGACTCGATCTGGGCCGTACACGCGTCCTCAAGCGGCTTGCGGGTGAGGCCGCGCCACATACGCGTCTTATGGTCAAAGCAGGGGATAAACTGCTTCTGCTGGGCGCTTTCGGCACTTTGCGGACGCTGGAGCTCAACACCTAGATCCTGCTCGAGCCATTGGATGGCCTGAGGAATACCGTGGACAAACGTATGGACGAGCGTAGGGTCGGCAGCACCGCCGCCGACGGCCTGGATGGTGTCGATGAGGTCCTGCTCGTCGCCCTCGTCGACGGGGCCAATAAGGCCCAGACCCCAGGTGCCCGGGAAAAAGCTCGATCCACTCATAGTCTTGCCGGCGCTTGCCACAGCGACGGTTGCGCCCGTGCGTGCCGCTTCGAAGGCGGCGCAAAGGCCCGCAATGCCAGATCCAATTACCAGTACATCAGTCGATTCCATCGGATTCCTTTCTCGTCCGGCGCATTGTCGCACGGGTGATCGGCAATGGGGCCGCAAAGACTCGGCAAATCGGTAAAGGGCAAATATGACAGGTGGGCGTCGTGGACGCTCTGACGCTCCATCTCATCACATCTCGTATTTCGCCCCAACTGATATATCGGCATTAGCTATCCTGCGACAGCGCAAACAAAAAGAGCCGCTACCCGGGTGGGTAGCGGCTCCAAAGCTCAACTATGTGAGCATCGCGCGGGCGCGATTAGGCCTTGAGGGCCTCCTCGACGGCGACAGCGCAGGCGACGGTGGCACCGACCATGGGGTTGTTGCCCATGCCGATGAGACCCATCATGTCGACGTGCGCAGGCACGGAGGAAGAACCGGCGAACTGGGCGTCGGAGTGCATACGGCCCATGGTGTCGGTCATGCCGTAAGAGGCAGGGCCGGCGCCCATGTTGTCCGGGTGCAGGGTACGGCCAGTGCCGCCACCAGAAGCGACGGAGAAGTACTTCTTGCCAGCCTCGAGGCGCTCCTTCTTGTAGGTGCCAGCGACGGGGTGCTGGAAGCGCGTGGGGTTGGTGGAGTTACCGGTGATCGAGATGTCGACGTTCTCGTGCCACATGATGGCAACGCCCTCGCGGACGTCGTCGGAGCCGTAGCAGTTAACGGCAGCGCGGGGACCATCAGAGTAGGGGATGGTCTCGACGACCTTGAGCTCGCCCGTGTAGTAGTCGAACTGGGTCTTCACATAGGTGAAGCCGTTGATGCGGGCGATGATCTGAGCAGCGTCCTTGCCCAGACCGTTGAGGATAACGCGCAGCGGCTTCTTACGAGCCTTGTTGGCGTTCAGAGCCAGGCCGATAGCACCCTCAGCAGCAGCGAAGGACTCGTGGCCAGCCAGGAAGGCGAAGCACTCGGTGTCGTCGGAGAGCAGCATAGCGCCCAGGTTGCCGTGGCCCAGACCGACCTTGCGGTCCTCGGCGACGGAGCCGGGAACGGTGAAGGCCTGGATGCCCTCGCCGATGATGGCGGCAGCCTCAGAAGCGGACTTGGCGCCACGCTTGACAGCGAGAGCGCAGCCGAGGGTGTAGGCCCACTCAGCGTTCTGGAAGGCGATGGACTGGGTGTTGTTGACGATCTCACGCGGGTTGAAGCCCTTGTCGGTGCAGATCTGCAGAGCTTCCTCGAGGGAGGCGATGCCGTTGTCGGCGAGGCACTTGTTGATCTTGTCAGCGCGGCGCTCGTAACCTTCGAACGTAACAGTCATAGTTATTTCCCTCCCTTTCTACTCGTGAACCGGGAACACGCTGGCGACGGAGTGAGTCTCCTCGTCGGTGCGCGGGTCGATGTACTTGGCAGCGTTCTCCCACTGACCATAGTGGCCCATAGCGCCAGCGATGGCCTCCTCGGGGGTCTTGCCGGCCTTGACGGCGTCGGTGAACTTACCGAGGTTCAGGAACTCGAACGCGATGATCTCGTTCTTGTCGTTGAGAGCCATGCGGGTGACGTAGCCCTGAGCGAGCTCGAGGTAACGAGCGCCCTTGGCCTTGGTGCCGAACATGGTGCCGACCTGAGAGCGAAGGCCCTTGCCGAGGTCGTCGAGGGAGGCGCCCACGGGCAGGCCGCCCTCGGAGAACGCGGTCTGGCTGCGGCCGTAAACGATCTGCAGGAAGATCTCGCGCATAGCAACGTTGATGGCGTCGCAGACGAGGTCGGTGTTGAGGGCCTCGAGGATGGTCTTACCGGGAAGGATCTCGGAAGCCATGGCGGCAGAGTGGGTCATGCCCGAGCAGCCGATGGTCTCAACGAGGGCCTCCTCGATGATGCCGTCCTTGACGTTCAGCGTGAGCTTGCAGGCGCCCTGCTGAGGTGCGCACCAACCCACACCGTGCGTAAGACCGGAGATGTCGGAAATCTCCTTAGCCTGGACCCACTTGCCCTCCTCGGGGATGGGTGCGGGGCCGTGGTATGCACCCTTGGCAACGGGGCACATGTTCTCCACTTCCTGTGAGTACTGCATGCCTCTCCTCTCTATCGTGTTGGCGTCCCGTCTGGGGGTCGTGGCTGGCGATTGCCGGGCGACCCTTCGAAAGGGACATGACATGCAGCCCCTATAATACCGCGAAATGCACGGAATATTCGGCGAACGGCTCAGTTTTCGTAGCGAGAAGCGCGGAACTTTCAATTGAAGCGTTTTAACTCTATGTTCTGTGGTCGCGAACTTCCGTAGAGGGGGTCCGTCTTGGGCAAGCTTTTGGTCAGCTCTTGTAAGCGTTGTAGGGGCTGACCTGTTGCAATGGTGCCGTTCGCCGCCCGTTTACTGCCTTTGGCCGCGCGAGTGTATTGTTTTGCGTGAATGTTTTGATGGCACGCTTCAATCGTGCTGTATTGGATGGCAAGCAGATCCCGGCGAAGGGAGCGCCATGCAGCGCGTTTGGAGAACGGTTACCGGCTTTTACCATGTCTGTGCCCGCGGTATGGGCAAGCAGCTCATCTTTGAGGGCGATGAAGACCGGTGGGAGTTTTTGGAGCTGATGCGCGACTGCTGCCGCGAGGAGGGTGTGACGGTTATTGCCTGGTGCCTTATGGGCAATCACGTGCATTTGGTGCTTGCAGATTACGAGGACGCGATGAGCGCAGCCATGCACCGGCTGCTTTTGACGTACGCGCGGCGGTTCAATAAACGCACGGGGCGCACAGGCCATCTGTTCCAGAACCGTTTTGACCGGCGCTCGCTCGATACCGACCGTTATCTAATGGCCGCCATTCGCTATGTTCACGCTAATCCGCAGGAGGCGGGTATCGCCCTGATTGAGCGTTATCCCTGGAGCAGCTTTGCCGAGTATCTGCGAGCGTATGACAACGATACGACGAGGGGATTTTCCGACCCTTCTTGCGTGCTTGAGCTCTTTGAGTCTGCCAAGGGGTTTCTGGATTATTCTCTGTCGATGCCCGATGGTTCCGATCCGGTGATTCACGATATGGATGAGACGGAGTGGGAGCGGCGTGCGTTTGCCGACAAGATGGCGAAGCGCCTGGGCGTGCCGCTCAACGAACTCAAGACCGTAGCACCCTCGCGGCGAGACGGAATCATTTTCGCCCTGCACAATGTCGGCTACACGCTGCGCGAGATCGAACGGTATACGGGAATCAGCAAGAGTACCGTCTCTCGTATCGTGCGCGCTTATGCGCGAGTGAAGGCTCAGGCTGAGGGCTCGGAATAGAAAATGGCCGAACCACTCTTGTCAAGCGATTCGGCCAACAAAATTTTTAAGATTTGGGACAAATACTACTGATTATTTTGTCCCGTGAGCATGCCGTCGAGGGTGCGCCAGGCGAGCTCGGCGCATTTGACGCGGGCGGGCATGTGCGAGATGTCCTGGAGCTGGGCGGCCTCGTCCAGGTCTTCCAAGTCCTCCTCGGAGAGCTGCTCGCCGCGGATCATGGCGAGGAAGAGCTCTGCCAAGCGGCGAGCTTCCTCGACGGTCTCGCCGGTGATGAGGTCGGCCATGATGTCGGCGCTTGCCTGGCTGATGGCGCAGCCGTGGCCGGTAAAGGAGGCCTCCTCGATCACGTTGTTCTCGACACGTAGCTGCAAGGTGAGCTCGTCTCCGCAGCTGGGGTTGATGCCGTCGTGCTCGTGCGTGGGGGCGTCCATCTCGTACTTGTAGTCGGGGTGCGAGTTGTGCTCCATAAACGTGGTGGAGGTGTACAGATTACCCATTAAACGTGCTCCAAACGTGATGCAGTCCGGCGATGAACTTATCGATGTCGGCCTTGTCATTGTAGAAGGCCACGCTGGCGCGGCAGCAGGCAAGGTTCTCGACGCCCAGCCAGGTAAGCAGCGGCTGTGCGCAGTGGTGGCCGGCGCGGATGCACACGCCGTCCATGTCCATGATGCTCGCGACGTCGTGCGGGTGGATGCCCTTGACGTTAAAGCTCACGACCCCGTGGTGGTTATCCCAGTAGATGGAGCCGATGATCTGGACAAAGTCGAGCTGCATGAGCTCGCCCATCAGGTAGTGGACGAGTGCCTGCTCGCGGGCCTGGATGTTCTCGTAACCCACCGTGTTGACCAGGTAATCGAGTGCGGCGCCCGTGGCGAAGATGCCGGCGGCGTCCTGCGTGCCGGCCTCGAACTTCTCGGGGACGGGAGCCCAGACAGCGTCCTGCTCGGTGACCGAATCGATCATCTCGCCGCCGGTAAGCATGGGCGGCATGGCGTTGAGCAGGTCCATCTTGCCCCACAGCACGCCGATGCCCATGGGGCCCATGGCCTTGTGCGCACTAAAGGCAAAGAAGTCGGCGCCCAGGTCGGCCACATCGACCGGCATGTGCGGCAGCGACTGCGCGCCGTCGACGACCAGGTAGCCGCCGTACTTGTGCACGAGTTTGCCGAGGTTCTTGACCGGGTTCTCGACGCCCAGCACGTTGGAGACCTGTCCCACGGCTAGGATCTTGGTCTTGGGACCCACCTTGGCAAGAACCTCCTCGGTGGTGAGCTGGCCGGTCTTGGTGGGGTAGAGGTAGACGAGCTTGGCGCCGGTCTCGCGGCAGACCTGCTGCCACGGAATCAGGTTGGAGTGGTGCTCCATGATGGTGATGACGACCTCGTCGCCCGGTTCGAGCACTGTGGGTGCAAAGCTCTTAGCGACCAGGTTGAGCGACTCGCTCGTGTTGCGGGTGAAGACGACCTCGTTGGCCTGTGAGGCGCCGATGAGGTCGGCGATCTGTTGGCGGACCTTCGCGATGGCGTCGGTGGCCTCGACGGACAGCGAGTACAGGCCGCGCAGAGGGTTGGCGTTCATGCGCTGGTAGAAGTCGCGTTCGGCGTCGAGCACACAGGCAGGGCGCTGCGCGGTGGCGGCGCTATCGAGGAAGGCGATCTCGGGGTGCTGCTGGAACAGCGGGAACTGGCCCTTGTAGGGGTTGGTCTCGATATCTACGGTGGGCCAGCCGCGCGAAGCCTCGTCGCTGGCGTCGAGCTCCATAGGCTCCGGTGCGGTACAGGTGTCACATTTAACGTGCTCGGTATCGATCATGCGAGCTCCTCCTCAAAGTTGTCGATCAGGTTGTTGCCCAGGCGGACGACGGCGGCGCGGGTGCGCTCGTCGGTGGCGGAAAGCGCAGCGTCCTCCAGCTTGGCGCGGATGAACAGGTCCTCGGCTGCGTTTTGGTCAAGGCCGCGGCAGGCGAGGTAGAACAGCTGCTCGTCGCGGACGTGGCCGATGGTGGCGCCGTGGTTGCCGGCGACGTCGTCCTCGTCGCAGAGGATGACGGGAACGGTTTTGTTGTCGACGCCCTTGTTAGCCAAGAGCACCGTCTCGCGCTCGGTGCCGGTTGCACCCTTGCAGCCGTGCACGAGGTCGATGGTGCCGCGGTAGACCTTCTTGGACGTGCCGGTCAGCACGCCGTTGGCGTCGATTTCGCACTCGGTCTTGCGACCGCGGTGGCGCAGCTCGTAGTTAAAGTCGCGCACCTGCTCGCGGGCGCCCAGGTAATCGGTATCGATGGTCACCTTGGCGGTATCGCCCAGCAGGTCGCCGGCAAGGCCGGTGGCGCTGGCGCCGGCACCCAGGACAGTGTGCTGCACGTTGACGCGCGCGCCCTCGTCTAGGAACAGGCCGGTGTCGTCGAGTGCGATCCAGCTGTCGTCGAGTGTCTGCGTGCAGGTCACGTTGACGGTGGCGTACTCGTGGGCGCACACACGCAGCACGGAGCCCACGACGCCCTCGCCGGCAACGGGGGAGTCCAGGGCTAGGGCGAGGTCGAGCGTTGCCTGCGGGCGGGCGACGACGTCGATGGCGGCAATCGCAGCCGCTGCGTCGACGCCACTCACGCGCACGGTAACGGCGGCGTGCTGGTAGGCGGGAACATCGATGACGATGCGCTTGGTGGCGTGCTCGGTCAGATACGCATAGGCAGCCTCGCCCATGCCGGTCTCGAAGGCCTCGGCAGGGGAGAGCTCCTCCTCGAGCTTGATGGCGCCGGCCTGGTAGACAGAGGTGGCGGGCACGTCGAGCTCGGTCTCGGGCGTGATGCGGGCGCGGTCGGCGGCGTCGCCGGGGGCAGCGGCACGGCGCTCGGGGAAGCGCTCGGCCATGGCTTCCATGGCGGCGTCGAAGGCGTCGGCCGCACCGGAGAACTGCTCGTCCAGCCCCTCGACCTCAACGGCCTCGGCGGGTGCGGCGGCAAGCTCGTCCGAAAGCACAAGCTTGGTCTGGTTCATTTTCAACCAGCCCCAGGTTGCTGCGGGCATCGCATTAACCTGCTCGAGCGTGGTGGCAGCGTTGTTCGTGGTCTGTTTCATTATCCGATCGCTCCTTCCATCTCGAGCTTGATCAGGTTGTTCATCTCGACGGCGTACTCCAGCGGCAGCTCCTTGGAGACCGGGTTGGCAAAGCCGTTAACGATCATGGTGCGGGCCTCTTCCTCCGAGATGCCGCGGCTCATCAGGTAGAACACCTTGTCGTCGCCGATGCGGCCGATAGTTGCCTCGTGGCCGATGTCGACATTCTTGGCGCGGATGTCCATGGCGGGGATGGTATCGGAGCGGCTCTGGTCGTCGAGCATCAGCGACTGGCAGCTCACGGTTGCCTTGGAACCCTCGGCCTTGGGCGTGGCCACGATGGAGCTGCGGAAGGTCTGGATGCCGCCGCTCTTGGAGATGCCCTTGGTTTCGACGGTCGCCGAGGTCTCGGGGGCGTTAAGCACGACCTTGCAGCCGGTGTCGAGGTTCTGCCCGGCGCCGGCAAAGGTGATGCCGGTAAAGCTCGAGCGGGCGCGGCGGCCGTTGAGCACGCTCATAGGGTAGAGGTAGCCCACGTGGCTGCCGAAGGAGCCGCTGATCCACTCGATGTCGCCGTCCTCGTCCACGCGCGCACGCTTGGTGTTGAGGTTGTACATGTTCTTGGACCAGTTCTCGATGGTCGAGTAGCGCAGGTGCGCACGCTTGCCAACAAAGAGCTCGACGGCGCCGGCGTGGAGGTTGGCCACGTTGTACTTGGGCGCGGAGCAGCCCTCAATAAAGTGCAGGTCGGCATCGTCCTCGACGATGATAAGCGTGTGCTCAAACTGGCCGGCGCCCTTAGCGTTGAGGCGGAAGTAGCTCTGCAGCGGGAAATCAAGCTTGGTGCCCTTGGGCACGTAGACAAACGAGCCGCCCGACCATACGGCACCGTGCAGGGCCGCAAACTTGTGGTCGGTGGGCGGGATGAGCGTCATAAACTTCTCGTGGATGAGCGGCTCCCACTGCGGATCGTGCAGGGCCTCCTCGATGCCGGAGTAGACGATGCCCATCTTGGACGCCGTATCCTGCATGTTGTGGTAGACCAGCTCGGAGTCGTACTGCGCGCCGACGCCCGCCAGATAGCTGCGCTCGGCCTCGGGGATGCCCAGGCGCTCAAAGGTGTTCTTGATGTCGTCGGGCACCGACTCCCAGTCGTGCTTTTGGTCGGTGTTGGGCTTGACATAGGTGACGATGTTGTCCATGTCCAGGCCCTCGATGGAGGGGCCCCACGTCGGATCGGGGAAGCGGTTGAAGATCTTGAGGGACTTGAGGCGCAGGTCAAGCATCCACTTTGGCTCGTCCTTCTTGGCGCTGATCTCGCGCACGATGTCGGGCGTAATGCCGGCGTCGAGGCGCTCGAATCCCTCCTCGCCATAGGTGAAGTCGTAGAGGCTGCGGTCGATGTCCGCGACCTCGGTGCGGTTCTTGGTCATTGCGTCGCCCCTTTACGCCTTCTGCTCGGCAGCGGCGGCCTCGGCCTGGGCGCGCTGCTCGGCGGCCTCGCGCTCGAAGGTCTCAAAGCCGTTCTTGTCGATCCAGGGGATGAGCGAGGCGTCGTCCTCGCGCACGATGTGACCCTTGACCATAACGTGGACGCGGTCGACATCCAAGTGCTCCAGGATGCGCGTGTTATGCGTGATGATGAGCATGGAGCCGTCGCAGCTCTTGCGGTAGGCGTCCATGCCGTGGCTGACGGTGGAAAGCGCGTCGACGTCCAGGCCTGAGTCGGTCTCGTCCAGAATGGCGAGCTTGGGCTGCAGCAGCAGAAGCTGGAGCATCTCGACCTTCTTCTTCTCGCCGCCCGAGAAGCCCACGCCCAGCTCGCGGTTGAGATAGGCGGTATCCATGTTGAGCTCGGCCGCGAGCTCCTTGACGCGGCGGCGGAACTCCTTGCCCTTCATCTCCAGACCGGGGCGGCCGGCGATGCTGGCGCGCAAAAAGCTCGACAGCGGCACGCCCGGGATCTCGACCGGGGCCTGAAAGCTCAGGAACAGGCCGGCACGCGAGCGCTTGTCGGTGGTGAGCTCGGTGATGTCCTGGCCGTCAAAGATGATGCGGCCGTCGTTGACGGTGTAGACGGGGTCGCCCATGACCAGGTGGCCGAGGGTAGACTTGCCGGCGCCGTTGGGTCCCATCAGCACGTGGGTCTCGCCGGCGGCGACGTTGAGGTTGACGTTGTGGAGGATGGTCTTCTCGTCCACGGAGGCGGTCAGACCCTCGATGGAAAGCAGCGGATTTGCGCTCATGCTGTCCCTCTCTGTATATGGTGTACTCATAGGTGTACTAAACCCTAGGAATCTTCTCTGAATAAAGTTACTATGGGTTCGGCGTTAGTCAAGGGAAAACCCGACTAATCCACTCGACTTTTCAAATTCTGGGACAAAATAACCTGTTGTGTTTGTCCCACTTACTTAAGATTTGGGACAAACAAACCTGGTTATGTTGTCCCAGATGCGATGGGAGGGTAGGTATGCTCATTTCTTCCAAGGGCCGCTATGCCCTCCGACTGATGATCTATATCGCGGCGCTTGGTGACGCCGAGGGCAAGATTGCCCTTCGCGAGGTCGCCGACCGCGAGCATATCTCGCAAAAGTATTTGGAGCAGCTGGTTCGTCCGCTCATGAAGGCGGGCCTACTTAAGAGCGTGCGCGGCAAGGGCGGCGGCTACATGATGGCCAAGGACCCGGCCGAGGTGCGTGCCGGCGACATCCTGCGCGCCGTCGAGGGCAGCACGGCTCCGGTGGCGTGCGATGGCATCGACAACAGCTGCGCCCGCAGCGATCTTTGCTCGACCGTCAAATTCTGGCGCGGTCTGGACGACGTGATCGAAAAGTACGTCGACGGCGTGACGTTAGCCGACCTTGCTGCCGTCCCCGAGATTAACTTTGACATCAGGCTGTAGGTTGAGCGCAATTCCTTAAGATTTCGCGGAGGGTTGTTGCCGTTTACCGAGGGGTTGTTGTGCAACAACGGGCGAGCTGCAATACTTATTTCTATCTTTGCAAACTGCACTTTAACTACACCAATGCAGGGAGGATCTTATGCAGCCCAAGCATTCTGCTATTGTCGCGGGCCTGACGCTGGCGCTTTCGTTTGGCGCCGTTACCGCACCCGCACCCGCTGCCGCCGAGGAGCCCACACCGGGCGTTGCCTCGGATGCGACCGATATCGATAAGGGTCTCTATACCCAGCAGTCCTTCTCGGGCGTGCTGAGGTCGGTCCAGGGCGTTTCGTTTGTTAACGTGACCCCCGAGATGAAGTACTTTACCAAGTACGAGAGCCATGGCAACTATAACCAGGGCTTTTCGTATGGCGACGGCTATAACGCGCTGGGTTATTACCAGTTCGACCGTCGTTGGTCGCTCATTCCGTTTATGAAGCAGGCCTACAACTACAACCCCGAAAAATACAGCATGCTCAAGGATGCGATTGATCGCGGCAGCGAGATTTCCAACACGAGCAATGCCATGTACGAGAACGGCCAGCTCACCGAGTTGGGCCGTATTGCGCAGGAGGCTTTCCAAGGTGCTTATAACACCGACCCTGTTGAGTTCTCGGCTCTGCAGGATGCGTATGCGTACAACTCGTACTATGCGGTGACCGAGGCGTGGCTCAAGAGCGGCCTGGGCATTGATATTTCGGGCCGTGCCGATTGCGTTAAGGGCATGGTGTGGAGCATCACCAACATGTGCGGCACCGGTGGTTGCAGGGACTTCTTCCGTTGGGCAAACCTTTCTAACAGTATGACTGATCGCGAGTTTGTGACGGCGCTTTCCAACAGTGTGGTCAATAACGTGGCGACCAAGTATTCGAGCCAGCCCCAGTATCATGAGGGCTGGAAGAACCGCTACCGCAACGAGCTCAAGGACTGTCTGGTCTATATTGCCGAGGACGAGGCCGCTGCGGCAACGCCCGTGGAGCCTGAGCCTACGCCGGCGCCCGGTCCGAGCATGGCGCCGGCCGCTCCCGCCGCACCGACGCCTGGTACCGATGGCGATGCGGGCGATAGCGACGATGCGGATGCGCCCTCGACTGATGCGGGCACTGATGGCGCCGGTAACGGTGGGGCGACGTCTGGTGGCACTGCGGGCGGCGATGCCCCGGGCGATTCGTCGACTTCTGGCTCCAGCGGTGCGGGGGCTTCGGGTGGCGCCGACGATTCTTCTGCCGATGCTGGGTCCTCTAACGGTTCTGGCTCCGATGCTTCCGAGGGCGGTTCTGGCGAGGGCTCCGATGCCGGCGATTCCTCGACGGAAAACAAGCCTTCTACTGGAGAGCAGCTTGGCTCCATGCTGGGATCGTCTTTAATGGCGGGCATTAACGGCGGCTCTTCTTCTGGTGGGGGAGCGTCTGGCCAGGGATCCGACTCCAAAGCCGGCGGTGCTTCTGATGCTTCCGCCGCTAAGGACGCGAAGCAGTCTGACGCCGACCCTCAGAAGACTGAGGGTAAGGATAAGGTCGTTACTACGACCACCGCGACTTCGACCACGACCAATTCCTCGGGCGGCAACATGCCCAAGACGGGCGACCTCATCGTGATGGCGAGCCTTGCCAGTGCAAGCTTGGCCACGCTGGGCGCCACGTCTATTGTGAGTGGCAAGCATAAGCTCGATCAGCAGCGTAAGGCTGCTGGGGAGGACGGCTCGGAGGAGTAACCTCTCGGTTACCAGATAACTAAAGAGTCGGGACGGGGTCCGGTGCGAATGCATCGGGCCCCGTTTTGTTGTGCAACGATTAGTTATGCCCCCTCACGCCTCATGTTGCTACCGTTGCCCGATATGTTTGCGTGGCGGCATCAGTACGTGCGAGCTGGTCATTACAATTGGCGTCGTGCTGTGATTTAGGGGGAACGTTTTGGTGCTTGAACAGGCAAATGATGGTGGTGCCACCGGGTTTGGTGCGCGTTTGATCGGTGGTGCCGATGATGCGGTTTTACCCATTGGTATGCACGACTATGTGGAGGCTCTTGGTCGCTGCACACTGGTCGACAAGACCATGTTTATTGCCGATGTGCTGGATTGCGATGCGTCCGTTATGGTGTGCTGCCGACCCGATGGTTTTGGCAAAAGTATGAACTTGTCGATGCTCAAGGCCTTTCTGGAGCGTCCCGCGGTCGGTCTCGCTGGTCGGAGCTTGTTTGCCGATACTTTGATTTGGGACGCGGACGGCGGGCGCTATCGGGACGAGTACGCCTGCTATCCGGTGATATCGCTGGACTTTTCTGGTGCTGCGAGGCGTGGCGCCGCTGTTGCCGACGTCGTGCGCGATACTCTTTCGGGCGAATGCGCTCGTCTGTTGGCGCTCTTGGAGGCTCCGGATTTAGTTCGAGATAAGGTGCGTCACATCGAACGCGTTGCGCGTGGCGTGGCGAGCGAGGCCGAGGTTGACTCGGCGCTTGGTGTGCTCATTGAGCTGCTGGAGACGGCCTGCGATGAGCAGGTTGTATTGCTCGTTGATGGGTACGACGCGGCGTGCTTGGGCCGTGCGATCGCGAGGGGTGCTTCTGGCACCGATCCAGCTTGGCTATTCGACCGCGTGATTTTCGACGCCATTGCCGCTGCGGGGGATTCGTTGCGGCTGGCGTGTCTTATGGGGGAGTATCCCGGTCCTGCCGAGACGGCACTTTCTTCGCGCGGCTGCTCGTATTGTCTGTCGACGTCGCTCTCGACGTGGTGCGATCGGTGGTTTGGCTTTTCGGATGCTGAGATTCAGGCTCTGCTAGGCCATGCTGGACGCGGGGAATTCCTGGATGACGCGCGTGAATGGTTCGAGGGATACCGATTTGGCGGGTTTTATTGCTCGTGTCCGGCGCGCGTGATTGATTTCTTGAACCGCGGTTGCACGCCGCCGGTGCGGGCTGATTTATACGGATACGCTGATAGCCTGAGCAGGACGGTTGGTGATTGGAGTCTCGATCAGCTTGCGACTTTGTTCAATTTGCTCGAGGCTCATGGAAGCGTTAAAGTTTCGCTTCGAATGGGTGCCGTCGGGTCGGATGCCTCGACTGACGATGACCTGTGGACCGCGTTATACCTGTCCGGCTTCCTAACGACGGATATGACTGAGGAGCCGGAGCATGACGCTCGCCTCCGCGCTCTGCGGCTGCCCAATAGCGAGCTTCGCCAGGCGCTGCGCCTCGTGATTATTGAATGGTTTGATTGCGCCGCCGAGGATGTGCGCGACGTCGATTCGTTTTGTGACGGGTTGTGTCGCGGTGACGAAGACACGGTGAGACAGGCGCTGCGACGAATTCTAGGTGACGCGGGAGTCGGCGTGGTCGAGACGGATTCGCCGTTGCCATACCACCTGCTGTTGCAAGGGCTCTGCTTTGGTATGCCGGGGTATGCCAATCCGTCATCCAATCGAAAGCGCGGGGCGGATCGCTGGGATATGCAGGTGTTCCCTACGGGAAGGATGCTCGATGTGGCCGATACCCTCGGCATGCTCGACGAACGTCCGTTGATAACGATCAACTTGATGTACGACCCCGGTGTGGACGCGCTGGGCCTGGAGTTGCTGGCTGTCCAGGCGCTGCTCGACATAGAACGCGAGCGTATCGACGAGATTCGCGTGCCGCGACCAGGTATCGGCCGCGTGCGCTGGGGCTTTGGCTTTGACGGGCGGCATGTATCCGTAGTGTGCCAGAGGCTTTAAACGGCGGGGTGTTTTCGGCTTCTGTTACTTCGCGTCCTCCAGGGGCGGCATGGGCTTCCAGTCGGGATCCTTGATGATCTTGCGGGCGTCTTTCATGCCGCGGCGCAGCGCTGGGATGCCGGTCTTAAAGCATTTGTCGACCGCAGCCAAGCGAATGGCTTCCTTGCAGAAGGTCGCGGCGTTGCCCAAGCGGAACAGCACGGGGTGGTAGTCGCCGTAGATTTGCATGTAACGGGCCAAAAAGCCGCGGTTGCGCATGATGTAGTAGCGGTTGGTGTCGCTCGTGGAGTTGAGCTGGCGTTTGCCGGCGATGTCCCAGTTGGAGACGGCGCGGGCGCGCTTGAGCACCACGTCGGCTACCACGGCGGCGGGGAAGTGCTGGCTGGCGACATAGCCGTAACAGGCGTCGTCGCCGTAGATGAAGAAGCGCGCGTCGGGCAGGCCGATCTTGTTGACTACGCGACGCGAGAACAGGCCGCCCTCAAAGCACAGCTGGTTCATGGCGCGGTAGCCCTCGGGGCCCAGGTCCCACTTGGCGACGGGGTTGGGGATGCCGAGCGAAAGGATGAGCTGGTACTGCCAAAAGAAGGCGCCGCCGTCGAAGTCTAGACGCGAACCCTGGATGACGTCGTAGCGGTCGGTCCACTTGGCCAGGCGCTCGATGCCCTCCGGGATGACGAGCACGTCGTCGTCCATCACCCAGAACCACTGGGCGCCTAGGTCGTAGGCGCATTTGGTGCCGGCGGAGAAGCCGCCCGCGCCGCCACCGTTTTCAAGCTGCGGCGCGTAGATAACACGGTCGGTGCCGCCCTGCGCGTCGGGCTGCTCGGTGTCGATGCCCCACAGGTTGGCCAGGCGCTCGTTGAGTGCGGCGCACATGGCTTCGGTCTCGCGCGAATTCTCGTTGTCGACGATCACGATGCGCCAGGGCGCGGCCGTGAGCTCGGTCATAGAGTCGAACAGGTTGGCCAAGAGTTCCTGGCGTTTATAAGTGACGACGACGATGGCGAGCTTGTCGATGGGAGCGGGGAGAGTTGAAGGCATGGGGCAATATATCCTTTCACGCACGGCAGACATGCGTCGCGCGGAAGCTATCGATTACGTCCATTGGACGGCACCTATTGTAAAGGGTCGCTGCGCCATGTTGGCAAGGTTTGGATAAAACGCAGGAACCTGCCACGGGCGTGACGGCTGCGATACTCAACGTTGATGTGTTGATCGCTGCTTGAGCTTGCGAACGATTAGGCTTCTAGCTGCATCGATGATGAGGAGCGCTAAGGCAAAGACGATGCTAATGACGGTACCCGTGACGATGCATATAGCTGCCGGGCTGTTTTGGATGACCAATATGTTTACGAGCAACGCATTGAATACGGGACGCCACAGGCTACTGGTGAGCGACTGCATCACATAGAAACCGAGCGTGGCGGTCGATAAGGCGACGATGGCATCTGCAGTCCGCGGATTGCCTGAGGCACTGCGTCGGGTTGCCGCAAAGAGCAAGGAGACGGCAGCGAGGGCAAACGAGATCAACGAGGTTGATTTGTAGGAGAGGGTTGCCATCGCCGTGAGGTTGCCGGTGAAGGAGAGTTCGCCTTCCAGGACGATGGTGAGCACCAAAACCGTTCCGAGCGAGCGCATGCCCAAGGTGCCCGCCCTGTCCGAATCCATGGCGTCGGTTACGTCGCGGAGCAGTCCGCCGATCAAAAACGCGATAACGTACGTGACGGCGCTCATGAGCTTCTGCAGCCAAGAAAACTCACCGCCGCTTGTCGCACTCATGGCGGCCAAATACCCGTTAACAACAAATGCGAGGATGCCAACGGCGATGACCGTCATCGTGCAGCTCTTTTGGGAGAGTCGACTCTTAGCCAGTCCAAACCATTGCGCCATGAAGACCGTGGCGGCATAGACCCAAATAAACTCGAGTCCCAGGGTATACCAGTAGTGCGTGTTGAGGGCTACATCGGGAATGGGGGAGACGACCGTGGACCACGCGAGCGCCACGAGGCAATAAAACACAGTGGGCAAGATGGCCTTGCCCAGGCGCTGCGCCGTCCGTTGCATTTGCGACTTCCACGTTGCTCCACCGTCCCAAGCACGCGCGGAAGAAGCGATGAGAAAGTAACCCGAGATCATAAAGAAGACCTCATTGGCCCAACAGCCCAGCAGGTTAATGAACCCCAGCAGTCCCGAATAGGGAAAGGCGGCAAGCGGCGCATATTCCACGATGCCGACGCAAGTGGCTTGAAAGGTCCACTGAAACGTGTGGAATATGGCGATCCCAGCGACCGCGACCAAGCGCAGTGCCTCGATGGATATGTTGCGTGCGGCTTTGGGCTGCATGACGTCCTTTCGTATCGGTTTGCCTCCGCGGGCTCCATAGATTATATAAACGCCCGCGGGCGGGACGACCCTTTGATACCATTAACGTCAGGTATTTCCTAAGGAGCACATTTGTCTACTAATTCCTCTGGCAGCCCTGTCCTGTCGCTGCTTATTCCCATCTACAACGTTGAACGCTACCTGCGCGAGTGCCTCGATTCCGCCGTGGCGCAGTCGCTCGAGGACATCGAAATCATCTGCATCAACGACGGCTCTACCGACAATTCGCCGTCGATTATCCGCGAGTACATGGAGCGCGACGCGCGTGTGAAGATGATCGACAAGGCCAACAGCGGCTACGGCGACTCGATGAACCGCGGGCTCGAGATGGCGCGCGGCAAGTACGTAGGCATTCTGGAGTCCGATGACTTCATGGCGCCCGATGCGCTGGAGAAGCTCGTAGCAGCGGCCGAGCGCAATGGCGCTGACTTTGCGAAGGCGAATTTTGACCTGTATTGGTCGAAGCCCGAGGAGCGCCGAGAGCTGATGGAGCTCTTTAAAGCCAAGGACTGCGGCAAGCCGGTTCACCCGAGCGACGCCGTCGATGCCTTCTCGCTTAAGCCATCGATTTGGTCTGCGGTGTATCGTCGAGACTTTTTGAACCGTAATGCCATTCGTTTCTTGCCGACGCCTGGCGCTGCGTTTCAGGACGCCTCGTTTACCTTTAAGGTGCTCGCCCTTGCCGATACTGCGGTTTACCTGCATGATTCCGTGCTTTCATATCGCCAGGATAACGAGGGCTCTTCGGTCAATTCGCCCAATAAAGTTCATTGCGTTAACGATGAGTATGCCGAGATTCATCGCTGGATTGTTGAGGATTATGCCGAGACGCACTCTTCGCAGGACGTTGCCAAGCTGCTTAGGTTTGCAAATATCATTAAATACGATTCGTATATGTGGAGCTACATTCGCCTGAATCCCAAGTTTTATGCTGAGTTTTTGGGCCGTATGGCTCAGGAATTCCGTGGGGCGCTTGAGGCCCATGAGTTTGAGCTCACGGATCTTAAACCGTGGAAGCGCGCAAACCTGAAGGCCATTGTCAACGATCCGCAAAAGTGGCTAGCTGAGTCTTCGGGCTTTGCTAGTGCCGGCGCGATGGGCCGCGCGAAGCATTATGCGCGCGTCGGTGGCCCGGGCGTGGTCGTGGCATTCGTCCTGGACGCAATTAAGAAATAGGGGAATTATGGTAAACCCGAAGGTCTCATTTATCGTCCCCGTTTATAACACCCAGGAATTCCTACCTCGTTGTTTTGACTCCCTTTTGAATCAGACTTGTACGGATATCGAGATCATTGTCGTGAACGATGGCTCGCCGGATGGTTCCGCAGCGATTATTGATGAATATGCTCGAATGGATTCTCGCGTGCGCGTTGTCGAGAAGTCTAACGGGGGGCTGTCGTCTGCCCGTAATGCCGGCATGGATGTCGTGCGCGGCGACATTATCGATTTCGTTGACTCGGACGATTACGTCGAGCCTAATCTTGCCGAATTATTGGTTGGTACGTTTGCCGAGGAGCATCCAGAGATTGTTGTGTTTGGAGCCGAGTGCGAGCCTGCCGAGCTGGCCTCGAAGCGCATTAAGCAATTGCTTTCTCCTGAGGCGTGCGTGTTTGAGCCATTTGATCCAGCGCTGCTGTTTTCGGCGAATGCGCAGCCCTATGTCTGGCGTGCGGCATACTCTCACGAGCTGATTGAGCGTGAGTCTTTGCGTTTTGCCGAAAATGTCCGGTTTGCCGAGGACGTTGTGTTTCAGTTTGAATCGTATCCGTTGTCTGCCAGGACGGTTCTTGCACCTGATCGTCTGTATCACTACGTGATGCAGGAGAAGTCGCTGACGCATGTGTTTAACGCCGGCGCCAAGCGCATGGACAAGGTCAATGCTCATTTGCTGGTGCTGCATGAAGTACTGGAGCGCTGGGACAGGCGCGGGCTTTTGGGTTTGTGCCCCGGAGAGCTTGTGACGTGGTTCCTGGATTTGATTGTGTTTGATCTCGCGCGATTGGATGCCGAGGATTATGCCGCGGTTGCCGCTCGCGTTAAGGACGAGTTCGCGAATCATGCGGGCCAAGATTGGACTAGTTTGCCTGCTAAGGGAGCCGTTCGTCATGTTGCGCGCAAGCTGGCGAACGGGTCAAAGATTTCGATCGTTGACGCCGCACAGCTGTATCTCGCGACCCGTGGGCTAAAAGCTTGTATCGAGCGGTTTGCGTAGGGTTAATTGATTCCATTCTTTTGTTTCTATCAGTTTTTCTGGCAGCGCTTACTAACTGGACGGTGATGGAATGGCCGAATTGGGGAAACGTAAACAAAGAGTGCAGATTGAAATCGTGCTCCCATTCGAGCATCCCATTGGACTCAGTAAACCAATTCATTTCGAAAAGGCCATATCAAAAACTAACCCTGATATCGTCACGATAAACGACAGGGCTGTTGTGATTTCGTTTGAACGCGTACGGAGTTATTCCAAAGCGAAGTATCTTTGTAAAACTAGGGTTGGCTATCTTCGTTGGCTGCTTCTGTCTTTGGCGTGTATGGAAGGGATGGAACAATCGGTTGGCATTGCCGCCGTGTCGTGCTCGGTTGATAGGAAAGACGCTATAGAGCTTGAGGTCCCGCACGAACTTAGCGATGCCCTTTCTACATTTAGCGGAGCAGGATATCCAGACAGAGTTGTAGGACGAAGCCTTCAAAACGATGCGGTTGCAAAATCTCTGCATATAGCAATTAGCTACTCATGGGCTGCATCGGGAGCCGGTTATCCGGAAGAGAGACTTAAGCTCCTTTGGGGCGCTTTTAATGCTCTTTATCGCGGCTATGCTGGGGCAGCTGATTCTGGCGCAACGAGGGATATTCAGATGCTGAACAAAGTGAATCAGCTATTCATTGAGCATGATGTGTTATCACGCTCTTTAATTAAATTTGATGACATTTTTGATGATATAAGCTATGAGGACTTCGTCGGATGGAAATTGCTGACGGCCGCGCGTTCAAGTGCATTGCATATTGCGAATAAGGATAAGAAGAAAGTAAAGCCATATCAATTGGATAATCTGCGCTGTATTGATAGGCAGTCTCTAATCTATATGCGTGACAGGGGTTGTGCTGATTATCCAAGCAAGAGTTTCCTAAAAACCAAGATAACTGAACTTCTGCCTGAAGCCGGAACTGACAGGCTTCGCACTAGAAGGGTTGCCCTTTTGGTGTGTCGTTATGCCTATATATTGCGATGCGATGGCGTTCACGCTAACAGGGAATATCCTGTATTCAATTCCAATGCGATGTTAAAAAAGCGATTGTTGGGCGATCTTCTAGAGACCGTTATCGTTGATTTTGCGACTTGGCTCGCGATGAATTATTAGGCTGCTTTTTGTCCCTATTACGCTGGCTTCGATTTCTGGGTCGATACACTTAGTGCCTTTAGGTTCTTCGCTGGCCAGAATGGAATGGGGACTTGGCGCAAACAGCTTTCTAAGGTATCGCCTGTAATATAATTTACGCGCATCATTTGAAGCTGAATTTGATGGGGGCTGGCATGAAACGTCACCTGCAACTACTTGTTGTATTCGTTGCAATGTTGGTTATTGGACTCAATCCTATGATTGGGCCGGTTACTACCGCCTGTGCAATCAATGCAGAGCTTGCTCAGCAGGATTCATCTGCTGAGGTCGCTGATAGTGCAAGCAATTCAAACTCGGCAAGCGGCTCCGGATCATCTCTTTCCGATGATCAGGATAAGGTTGATGACCTTGCCGTAGAAGATAATAGTGCTTCCGTTGGAACGGAAGAGAGCGGCGATGTTTCGGACGACTCGTATCAGTATCTATATATCGCTTACCCGCAGCTTCCAGTTGGCGTAGACCAGGTGATTGCCTTTGCTACTCCAAATGATTCTGATGTTGTTGCTGATGCGACGCTCGAGCTTGAGTCCACTACGGGTCATACCTTTTTCGTTGAATCTTCTGCAGTTAATGCCAATACAGCCGCTTTCCAGTTCGGAAAGGATTATGCCGAGTGCGGATATGATTTGATTTCGATTACATATCATTTGCAGGGCGACGATGTGGAGCACAAAGTCGATTTGATGCAATGCGGATATATGTTCGACATCGATGCAAATGCCGTTGCGGACGACGATCAGGCTGAAGGCAGCGACGATGCATCCTTCTACTATTTAGATGATTCTGACAACGTTGTTCAGGCTGCCACGATTGGTGACGCCCTTGCTGCCGCGAATGGGGACAGCTCGATTTCGGCCGCTGATTCGGTATCAAGAGGTATTCGTGTGATAGCGCTTGATCCAGGTCATGGCGGCACGGATCCTGGTGCTCAGGGCAATGGAAAGAGTGAGGCTGATCTTACTTGGAAGATTGCGGTTGCGTGCAAAGCTAAGCTCGAACAATATGGTTTTAAAGTAATAATGTCTCGCGAACAAAGCGGTTCATATAGTGGAAACGATTTCCTTTACCGTGTCCAGCGTTGTGTAAGTCAGGGAGCGCAGGCATTCGTTAGCTTTCACATTAATTCTGGTGGGGCTGGAGCCCATGGAGCGGAGGTGTATGCGCCTACGGCAAACGGCACTAGCTATACACAGGCTTCTGTTGAGCTCGCTCAAAAAGTGATGAATAACCTGCAGGCCCTTGGATTAAGCTATCGTGGCGTCTTTCAGATGGAGGTTGGCGATGAGTTTGCTGTCATTCGCTGCGCGCGTGAACAGGGTATTCCTGGCATCTTAATTGAACATGGCTTCATTTCAAATGCCGGTGATGTCTGGAATTATTTTAGCGACGAAGGCTGCAAGCGACTTGGCGAAGCTGACGCGGATGCCATCATTTCCCAGTTCCCCAAATCAGCATGGTTTAATGGCTCGCTTGAATATAAAAAATCAGGTAAAAAGATCGATATGACCTTGAAATGCTCTGGTGGAGAGCCCACAAATGCTGCGTTTAAGGTTGAATCTCCCTCGGGGCGCGTTGATTGGGTTCAAGCATACGATCAGAAGGACCACAGGTGGAGTGCGTCCTTTGATTTTGATAGGGAATATGGCGTTTTTAAAGTCAGCGCTTACGTTACGGTGAACAATGAGACTTTTGAAGCGGATTCTAAGACGTTTGGTGACAATAAGTGCTCGCTGTCTTTCGATTTAACTGAGACTCAAGTTACCGTTGACGCTGGACAATGGGCAATAGAGCCGAATGCGGTTTCATATCAAATATTATCCGAGGGTGGAAAGTCCCAATGGATTCCGGCTAAACGGTCTGGCGATTCTTGGATTTCTACTATCCAGTTAAATGATTTACAAGATGTCTTTGGAAAGAAGACTGTCAAAGCTTGGTGCATTCTGGATGGGGCCGAAGCGTTCTCTTGCGGCGAAGGCTCGTTTAG
>NZ_QSGH01000011.1:0-14759 GCF_003468085.1 Collinsella sp. AM41-2BH | reverse complement strand
CGGCTCCTACTCCGTCTCCCTGTGGGCGACCTACGGGTCCTCGACCGAGCGCTGGGCGAAGGCCTCCGCCGACGTCGCCCGACCCGACGTGAAGCTGTCCTGCTCCGCGTCGTCGGGGTCCCTGTCGGTGAGCGCAACCGGCTTCAGCTCCCAGCCCTCCAACGCCGCCGTCCAGGTCACCGCCCCCTCCGGCGCCTGCCGCTGGTACCAGGCCGTTAGGGGCTCCGACGGCTCCTGGGCCGCCGAGGTGCCCGCCGCCGCCGACTTCGGCGAGTTCGGCTCCTACTCCGTCTCCCTGTGGGCGACCTACGGGTCCTCGACCGAGCGCTGGGCGAAGGCCTCCGCCGACGTCGCCCGACCCGACGTGAAGCTGTCCTGCTCCGCGTCGTCGGGGTCCCTGTCGGTGAGCGCAACCGGCTTCAGCTCCCAGCCCTCCAACGCCGCCGTCCGGGTGGTTTCGCCCTCCGGATCCGTCTGTTGGTACCAAGCGAAAAAGGGCCCGGACGGTTCCTGGTCTGCGTCCGTCGCCGCCGCGGTCGACTTCGGTGAAGCGGGTGTTTACTCTGTTGCGATTTGGGCAACATATGGTACTTTTAATGGAAGATTAAAGGCTGATTCAATTTATTGCGATGCATCGAAATTCCCCATTTCTTCTGTATCGAATTCTTCTGCATCAAAAATGGCTGCTTTATTTAACTCTCGCTCAAATTTCCCATCGCAGATTTATGCAAAATATGGGGCAGCTGATATCAATCAGTTTTGCAGTTTAATATATAAGGAGGGTTTAGCAGAGGGCATTAATCCTGATGTGATTTTTGCTCAAGCAATGATTGAAACTGGATGGCTAAAATTCGGAGGTCAAGTCTCTGCTGAACAGTGCAATTTTGCAGGTATTGGTGCCCTAGATTCGGGTATTTCCGGAGCTTCTTTTAATACATTCGGGAATTGTTCGGTGCAAATGGGCATTCGAGCACAAGTTCAGCATCTTAAGGCATATTCTTCCCATAATCCCTTAAATAATGGGTGCATAGACCCTCGATTCTCTTTAGTTCGCAGGGGAAGTGCGCCTTTTGTTGAGGACTTAAGTGGAAAATGGGCTTCAGATCCACTTTACGGAAGAAAAATAAGAACGTTGCTTGATACTCTTTATCAGCTAAATTGATCGTTTAGCATCGCGAGGCAGAGAGTGATCTTTGGTTTAATTGTTTAATGGATTATCAACCTTAAGATTTTCTCGTCATATTTGAAATTGAAGGACGGAAATAATGGACGCACCTATTGCAATTGATTTTGATAACTTGGTCTTTAGCTTACAAAAAACCGGAGGCGGGTCTATCTACTGGGCAAATTTGATATCGCGCGCTGTCAACTCGGAATCGTTCGATGTCGTTTTCCATGATAGGACTGATTCCAAACTCAACCTTCAAAGAAAGCTCATTGAGAACAGCATTGATTCATGTAGGTGTGTCTATTCCAATCTTCCTCTAAGAATAGATGAGGTGAGTCGAGTAAAAGTTGATAGGGATTGTATTTTTCACTCATCCTACTTTAGAACCACCCCCAACAAACATGCTATCAATGTTGTTACAATTCATGACTTTATTTGTATGAAGTATTTCTCGGGGTTTGTTAAGCATTTTCAATTAAATCAAATGAAAGCAGCCGTAAATCATGCAGATGCTGTAATTTGTATTTCGGAGAGTACAAAAAACGATCTTTTTAAATATATTCCAAGCTCGATGAATAAGAATATCGAAATTATTCCACAAGGTTATGACACTAAATCTTACAGATACAATGCTGCTGAAAGGTTGAAAAGGGTCGTATTTGTTGGAAACAGATCTGTTTCCTATAAAAATTTCCGGTTGGCCGTTGAGTCTGTATCCAAATTAAATGACGTAGAGCTACATATTATTGGGTCACCTCTCAATGATGATGAGGTCCGCTTATTGGGTGAATATCTTCCTGGTCGCTTTGTTTCACATGTTTACCCTGAGTCTTCCGAAGTTTCGCGTCTATATAATTCCTCGGCTGCTCTCTTATATCTATCAGAGTATGAAGGTTTCGGACTACCGCTGTTAGAAGCCATGGCTTCAGGGTGCCCTGTTATTGCGCAAAATAAAAGTTCTATTCCAGAGGTTGCAGGGGATTCGTGCATTCTGTTGGATAAAGTGTCTCCTTCAATTATCGCGAATCATATTCAAAGATTATGCTCTTTTGACAATGATTTTAATGCGCTTGTTGAATCCGGGTTGAATAGGGTTCGTAAATATAGCTGGGATCAGACTGCTGAATCCACTTTTGCCTTTTATAAGTCATTAATAAATTAGGATCTAACTTGAGCACTACTTCTTTGTCAGTAAGACAGAATATGTTATGGAACACTATAGGCTGTTTAATATATCAAGCATGTTTATGGCTAATGACAATTACAGTTGTTTTAGTTTCCGGGAATTATGCAAATTCTGGTATTCTGGCCTTTGCGATGTCAATTGGTAATATCTACTATCCATTTGCAACTTATAACATGCGCACAATTCAGATTTCTGATTTAACCTCTGAGATATCATCTTCAGAATACATTGCATTTCGTTATGTAACGGTGGGCTTTGCTTTTATACCTATCGTTATATATATCATGCTGTCAACTTCTGACCTGTCGCTTATGTTTTCAACAATATTATGGTTGCTTTTCAAAGCTGACGAAGCGTTTTGCGCCGTGTTTTACGGAATGGAACAAAAGGCCGAAAGAATGGACTTCATTGGGATTTCACAAGCGGTTCGCGGTATAGGAGGGCTACTGTTCTTTTCAGCACCTTTGTATTTCGGATTATCAATTAATGTTGCGTTTATTTCGCTTTCATTTTTTTGCATAACTGTTACGTGGCTATACGATGCTCGCCATGCATCTTTCTTCGGTTCCGTTATTCCAAAAATTCAGATAACTTTAGTTTTTAGGCTAATAAAACAATACTTGCCTGTTGTATTAACTGCAGTTTTTTTTGGTGCTGTTGTTTCAGTCTCGCGTCAGCAACTGGCGCAAATTGGAGGGACAGAGGAACTTGGTGTTTATGCTGCTGTTGCTACGCCTACTGTTCTTGTCCAAGCAGCTGCATCATTTTTATATGGACCCCTGATGGTGGGATTTGCTGAAAAATGGCATGAACACAATCATAAAGAGTTTATCGTTGAATATTTAAGAGTTGCTGCATTCATTGTGATGTTTACGATGTTGATTTCGTTAGCATGCTCCCTGTTTGGGGATAAGATGCTTTTACTGTTATTTGGATCGTCGATATCCAGAGGTGTTAGCTATCTTGTTCCTGCCGTTATAGCGACTGGACTGACTACTTTGTTTGCTTTCTCGTATGATCTTCTTGTCGTTATAAGGGAAACCTGGGGTGCTTTTCTGTCTACAACGGCAGCGCTTTTGTGTTCATATTTGATATCATCAATTTTCATTCATCATTTTGGTTCGAATGGCGTCAGTTATGCAGTGTCTACGAGTTTTATATTAGGGTTGGTCTTGGCCATTGTATTTTTTGTCCGTCGACTAAATACTATAAATAGGTTTATATTTCAGCCGAATAAATTAAGCAGATAACCCATTCTCTCAGCTTGCCAGACACGCTTGCTATTTTTCTCGGGCCACAAGATCGGCACTTTCTTAACTGAAAATATTTTTAAGACGTGTTTCAGCGAGCTTGACGGTCGAAGATGAGTGTTCTTTAGGCCTAAGAAAGCTGACTTTCGCAAGGCTCGGCCTCCATCCATGATGAAGAGGTTCACTGCGCGTCCAATGATGACGTAATCTGGGTTGCTTGCAACCTTGAAGTGCTTATGTGTGGATCGTCACTGTAGACGCTGAAGTTGACGGGGATGCTATTCACGCTAGCACTACGGGTTGAAGCCTTTAAAGTGAGTGTAGATGGCTTTCTGGTGGTGCGGCACGCACTATGAGGAGGAGAGACTGGCGCGCGAGAAGTGTACTGGATCGCGTCGGACTTGTTGGTGTAGCGACCAATCCGAAGCGAGTTGGCTCGGCGTCCTAGAACCTGGAGCACGGTTGATATCCTATGCCGCCTCGATCCTGTCCGCAAGCTCGATGCCCGATTCGATTATCTTTTTGGCCTCCGCCTTCAGCCGCGCTCAGTCGACCGTTCCGCCAGTACTTGGCGACCGTGTGCCGGTCCATGCCGTGCCTCCTTGCGATCTCACTGAAGTTCGGCTTCGCGCCGGACCCCTGTAGACGTTCAGCTCTCCCATTACGTTTCGCTCCATATGTTGCTCCTTCCGGGTCGGATACCCGATTGGAGCGTAGTTCCGTTAGCGCAGTTGGTAAAAGTACGTTAGTGGGGTCGCCGAAAGCGCGTTAGCGCATTCGGCGAGACGCGTTTGCGAAACTGGTTGATTTTAGTTCGGCGCGAACAGCTCGTGCCGGTGGCTTATATCTCGGTGACGGCGGCACGAGGGCGCGGTTCACACGCCGGTGGCGCTCGATCACGTCGTCCGGGAAGATGCTGTCGGAGCGCAGCTTGGGGATGCGCTCCGGCAGTGTGCCGACGCAGGTGGAGAGGCCGTGCTCTCGGTGGCCATTACGGCTGTTCGCCAAGCCGCCGCACAGCTGGTCGGTCTCGGCGTCCATTACGGCGTTCACGACCTGCTCGGCGAGTCTGCGAAGCAGCTCCTGTATGTCGATGGCGCCGTCGATAAAACGGGGCATGGCGAGCATGTCCGACCTCGGGTCTGATAAGATTTTCACAGAGGTCTACTTCGTTAAACGGACGCTCGGGCGTCACCCTTACATCAACATTTTCGACGAAATCTCATATTTGTGTTCACATGTTTTAATTCGGGGTAGCAATTGAATTCCATTGGTTGAGACTGCTGTCGAATTGCTTGATAGCCCTAGCGGGCGCTCCTACGCAGATGGTATTAGCAGGAACGTCTTTGGTAACTACCGAATTCGCGCCAATTATTGCACCGTTTCCAATCGTTACGCCGGCCAAAACGCAAACATTTTCGCCAATCCAAACATTATTGCCGATATTGACAGGTGAGCCATACAGCTCGCGTTCGTCTGGTGGTATCGTGGGTGTGGATTGATTTTCACCCGTGTACTTACCGTGATTACAGTCGCTAATGAAAATATTTGATGCTAGGAGTACATTGTCTCCGATGGATACAGTGTCAATTGCGACAATGTGAACTCTATCGCCGATATGGACGTTATTGCCGATTTTGATTTTTATATTAGAGTCGTTTTCCGCATCTGGGATTGCCTCAAAGCGACAGCCATATCCGGTTGAAAAGCCTATTCCGTAGGTCACTCTTTTTTTGCCACGGATATAAAAGGGACTTCTAATCAGGCGCGCTCCAGGAAAGAAAATTCTAGTTTTGATAGTTGAATAGATGAGTTTCCCCACCTCTCCAATGGTGTAATTATTGCCGCATATAAACATCGATGCTCTCCGTTCTGCTATTCTTAAAAACGTCTATATGTATTGTACTTAGAGTATTGAGCGAGGCAAATAGTGTCGAAATTGATTATGGTTACAGGCGCTAATGGATATATTGGAAAGCACGTAATTGGCAGTCTGAGTCAACTTGGTGCCGATATTATTGCAGTCGATCGCGTTTGTTCCGGCGCTTTCGGTGATAACGCTCACGTACGTTATATCGAAGGGGATGTGCTCTCTTCTGAGTTTAATTTCGAATCCCTCGACATTGTTCCTGATGCTTTGCTTCATTTGGCTTGGAGAAACGGATTCGATCATAACGCTTCGTCCCACTTGGATGACATGCCACTTCATTATGACTTTATGAAACGCGCCATTGATTCTGGTGTTGAGCATGTGTGTGGCATGGGCACCATGCATGAAGTTGGATATTGGGAAGGTGCCATTGACGAGAATACCCCATGCGATCCCCAGGGTTTATATGGTATCGGTAAGAACGCATTACGGCAGGCTATTTTTTCATATGCGAAAGACAGAGGGGTGATTTGCCAGTGGATTAGAGGTTTTTATATCTACGGAGATGATATTAACTCAAGGTCTATATTCGGCAAGTTGCTTCGGGCTGATGCTGCTGGTGAATCGACATTTCCGTTTACTTCGGGGAAAAATAAATATGATTTTATTTCTGTCGATGACCTAGCAGAACAAATTGCTGCCGTCGTTATGCAAGATAAAATCAATGGGATAATTAACTGTTGTTCTGGGGTTCCAGTATCCCTAGGAGACAAGATTGAGTCCTTTATTGAAGAGCACCATTTGGATATTAGGTTGGACTATGGTGCTTATCCGGATCGCCCCTATGACTCTCCTGCTGTTTGGGGAGATGCTACGAAGATCAACTCAATTTTGGAGATTGCCTAAGATGTCATACAGCTCGGCTGATCACTCATTTGTCGTTTGTGCCTATAAGGATAATCCGTTTTTGGCAAAAACAATACGGTCGCTTCAGAACCAGACGGTGCCCTCGAATGTTGTTGTCTCAACATCAACTCCATCTCCATATATTGAGGGGGTTTGTTCTGAGTGTGGCGTTAAAATGATTATTAACCCCAAACCTCATTACGCTGGTGATGATTGGAACTTTGGCTACGACAGCGTTAATTCAAAGCTTGTTACCATCGCCCATCAGGATGACTTGTATTCTCCAACATTTCTAGAGAAAACAATTGATTGCTTTAATCGTTATATAGAAAAGGACGTATCCATCTCGTTCACTGATTACTATGAGATTAGAAACGGCTCGCGGATAAATTCGAATTTTATGCTTGCCATCAAGCGCATTATGAATCAACTATTCCTGTTGCCTGGCAACGGTACGGTGTTCTTAAAAAAGACCGTGCTCAGATTTGGATGTCCCATATGTTGCCCTTCGGTTACTTTAAATAAGGAGCTATTGGGACCAGGCGTGTTCGATACGACGCTTCGCGATAGTTGTGACTACAAGACATGGGTAAAGCTGGCGTCCACCAATGGGCGCTTCTGTTATATTCCTGAAATTCTCATGGGTCACAGGATTTACGCCGATTCAGCCACCTCTAAAAACCTCGATGAAAACATTCGCACAGGTGAAACGCTGTTGATTTTAAGTGAGCTTTGGCCTGAGCCTATTGCCCGCTTTGTTAATCGTGTTTATTCAAATAGCGAGCGCCTGAATAACGTTAATTGATTGGGGAGTGATTCGAATGAAAGGTATCGTTCTTGCAGGAGGGTCTGGCACGCGCCTTCATCCTATTACTAAAGCTGTCAATAAGCAGCTGTTGCCCATTTACGACAAGCCACTTATCTATTATCCAATATCTGTTCTTATGCTTGCTGGTATTAGGCAAGTTCTAATAATTACAAATCCATCTGATTTGACATCTTATAAAACGCTTTTAGGTGATGGTTCCGATCTTGGGATGGAGATCGAATACGCTGTTCAAGAGAAACCTAGAGGCCTTGCCGACGCTTTTGTTATTGGTCGCGAATTTCTGGCAGGAGAGTCTTGTGCGCTCGTTCTAGGCGATAACTTGTTTCATGGTCAGTCGCTTTCTAAGGTTATCAATTCTGCGAAATGCAGTGTCGAACAACAAGGTGGCGCAGTTGTATTCGGATACCCAGTCAAGGATCCGCGGGCTTTTGGTGTCGTTGAATTTGACTCTAGGAATCGAGTAATTGGCATTGAGGAAAAACCGCAATTTCCAAAATCAAACTACGCAGTACCCGGGCTCTATTTCTACGATGGCCAGGTTGCCGACATTGCGGCTGAGGTAAAGCCGTCGGCAAGGGGGGAGCTTGAAATTACCAGCGTCAACAGTGCTTATCTTAATAGGGGTGAGCTGTCTGTTGAACTTATGGGCCGAGGAATGGCATGGCTTGACACTGGCACTCCCACTGGGTTACTCAAGGCTGCTGAGTATGTTGAGGCGGTTCAGAGTCGTCAGGGGTATTACGTTGCATGTCTAGAGGAGATTGCCTATCGGCAGGGCTTCATCGATTGCTCACACCTGCGCCGCTTGGGTGAAAAGCTGAAGAAAACCGATTACGGTAAGTATATTTTGTCAATTGCAGATGAAGTCGAGAGGGTCAATCGTGCCTGAGCAATTTGAACCTAAGAACATTATCGTCACTGGAGGCTGCGGCTTCATCGGTAGCAACTTCGTGCACTACGTGGTGAACAACCACCCGGGCGTCCACGTGACCGTGCTGGACAAGTTGACCTACGCCGGCAACCCCGAGAACATCGCCGGGCTGCCCTCCGATCGCGTGGAGCTCGTCGTGGGCGACATCTGCGACGCCGAGCTGCTCGATGAGTTGGTGCCGGGCCACGACGCCATCGTGCACTATGCCGCAGAGTCCCACAACGACAACTCCATCGCCGACCCCGAGCCCTTCCTGCGCACCAACGTCGAGGGCACCTTCCGCCTGCTGGAGACAGTGAGGGAGCACGGCATCCGCTACCACCACGTCTCCACCGACGAGGTCTACGGCGACCTGGCGCTCGACGACCCGGCGAAGTTCACCGAGGAGACGCCGTACCACCCTTCCTCGCCGTACAGTTCGACCAAGGCGAGCTCCGACATGCTCGTGCGCGCCTGGACCCGCACCTACGGCCTGCGAACCACGATCTCCAACTGCTCCAACAACTACGGACCCTACCAGCACGTGGAGAAGTTCATCCCCAGGCAGATCACCAACATCATCGACGGCGTGCGCCCCAAGCTCTACGGGAAGGGCGAGAACGTCCGCGACTGGATCCACACCGAGGACCACTCCTCGGCCGTCTGGGACATCCTCACGAAGGGCCGCATGGGGGAGACCTACCTCATCGGCGCAGACGGCGAGAAGAACAACATCACCGTCCTGCGCATGATCCTGGAGGCCATGGGCCGCGACCCCGAGGACTTCGACTGGGTCGCCGACCGCCCCGGCCACGACCGCCGCTACGCCATCGACTCCACCAAGCTCCAGCGCGAGCTCGGCTGGAGGCCGGCGCACACCGACTTCGCCGAGGGCCTGAAACAGACCATCGACTGGTACGTCGCCAACGAGGCCTGGTGGCGACCGGCCAAGGAGGCCACCGAGGCCAGGTATAGGGCGCAGGGGCAGTAGACCGCCCGAGTGCCCTTACGGGGCGCCCCGGGCGGACCGCAGGCATGGGGATGATCCTGCGGCCCGCCCGGGGCGCCCGCAACCACCGTATCGTCGATAGGAGCTTTTCCCACATGGCAGACATCGCATTCGAGAAGGACCTCGCCGTCACCGAGACCGGCATCGAGGGCCTGATGGTCGTCGACCTCGCTGTCCACGGCGACTCGCGCGGTTGGTTCAAGGAGAACTGGCAGCGTGCCAAGATGACCGCTCTTGGCATCTCCGACCTCCGCATCGTCCAGAACAATATCTCCTATAACGACAGCCGCGGCGTTACCCGCGGCATCCACGCCGAGCCCTGGGACAAGTTCATCTCCGTCGCCCGCGGCAGCGTATTCGGCGCCTGGGTGGACCTGCGCGAGGGCAGCGCTACCTATGGGAAGGTCTACACCTGCACGCTCGACCCGAGCAAGGCCATCTACGTCCCGCGCGGCGTGGGCAACTCCTTCCAGGCGCTCGAGGACGGCACCGCCTACACCTACCTGGTGGACGCCCACTGGTCCCTCGAGCTGAAGAAGACCTACACCTTCGTGAACCTCGCCGACCCCGAGCTCGCTATCGAGTGGCCGATCCCGCTGGACCAGGCCACCGTCTCCGAGGCCGACCTCAACCACCCGATGCTGAAGGACGTCGTTCCCATGGCGCCCAAGAGGACTCTCGTCACCGGCTGCAACGGCCAGCTGGGGCATGCGGTCCGCGCGCTCGCCGAGGAGCGCGGCGTGTCTAAGGACTTCGACTTCTGCGATATCGACACCTTCGACATGTCCGACCCGGAGGCCTATTCCAAATACGACTGGTCGCTCTACGGCACCGTGATCAACTGCGGCGCCTACACCGCGGTCGACAGGGCCGAGACCCCCGAGGGCCGTGCCATCGCCTGGAAGGCCAACGCCACCGGCCCCGCCCTTCTCTCCCGCACTTGTGCCGAGCACGGGATCACCCTGGTCCACGTGTCCAGCGACTACGTTTTCGACGGCACAACTGAGATCCATAACGAAGAGGAGCCTATGTGTCCCCTTTCCGTCTTTGGTCAAACCGTAGCTGCCGGTGACATCGCCGTGGCTGGCTGCCTTCGTCATTACATTATTCGCTCTAGCTGGGTCATTGGTGAGGGACGCAATTTCGTTAAGACTATGAAAACCTTATCTGACCGCATTGCTAACCAAGATGACGAGCTTGAGAAGATTGACGTAGTCGATGACCAATTCGGTCGTCTTACCTTCACGCCCGACCTTGCCGCTGCTATCTTTTACTTGTTGGACGCGCATGCCCCTTTCGGCATTTATGACTGTAGTGGTTCGGGTGCTAGCAGGTCATGGGCGGATATCGCTAAAGTGGTCTTCGATGTCGTCAACGGGAACGGCGACAGAGTCATCCCCGTTTCCACCGCCGACTATCGCGCGAGTTCAGAGGTTCCTGTTGCTCCGCGACCGGCTCACTCCACCCTTGACCTCTCTAAACTTGAGGCGGCGGGCTTTCATATGCCCGACTGGGAGGAAGAGCTGAAAGTGTATTTGTCATGCGTTCATGCTGTGTAACAATTGGAGTAATTTGAAATGATCATCACTCGCACACCATTCCGCATGTCGTTCTTCGGCGGCGGCACCGATATGCCCGAGTTCTTCAACGAGCACGGCGGCTCGGTCATCTCGACCACATTCGACAAGTACTGCTACGTCACGGCGCGCCACCTGCCGCGCTTCTTCGACTATTCCACTGAGCTCGTCTACTCCAGGATCGAGCGCGTCTCCGACCCCTCCGAGCTCGAGCACCCCGCCGTTCGAAACGCCATGCAGATGCTCGACATGCGCGAGATGCGCATCGCCTACGAGGCCGACCTGCCCGCGCGCTCGGGCCTGGGCACATCCTCTTCCTTCGCCGTGGGCATGCTCAATGCCTTCCACTGCATGAAGGGCACCTACGCATCCAAGGACCGCCTGGCCAGGGAGGCTATAAGGCTCGAGCGCGACCTGTGCGCCGAGGCCGGCGGCTGGCAGGACCAGATCGCCGCGGCGTTTGGTGGCCTCAACCGCATCGACTTCGCCGACGGCGACTTCTCGGTCCGCCCGATCGTCATCTCGCCGGAGCGCAAACGCGAGCTCAACTCTAACCTGATGATGTTCTTCACGGGCTTCACTCGCTTCTCCTCTGACATGCAGAAGGCCAACCGCGTCACTGATAAGACCGCCCAGCTCAGGGAGATGCTGTCGCTGGTCGACGTGGCCGAGGGCGTGCTCACCGACAAGTCGGCGGACCTCTCCGAGTTCGGCCGCCTGCTCGACACCACCTGGCGCCTCAAGCGAGGCACCGGCTCGCAGGTCTCCACCGGCTCCATCGACGCCCTGTACGAGCGCGGCATGAACGCCGGCGCGCTGGGCGGCAAGCTGCTGGGCGCCGGCGGGGGAGGGTTCCTCGTCTTCTATGTCGAGCCCGACGCGCAGGAGTCCGTGCGCCGCGCGATGTCCGACCTGCTCTACATACCGTTCGAGTTCGAGGACGGCGGCACCTCCGTCGCCTACTACGGGCCCGAGGACTACGACCTGGAGGGATCCCGTTAATGGATACCAAGTGCCCCCAGACGGGCGACGAGTGCCTGTCCACCTTCTTCGAAAACTACCCCGAGATGCTGGCCTGCGAGGCGGAGGTCCGCACGGCCCGCGACCTGATCGCCGGGTCCTTCCGCTCCGGCGGCAAGCTGCTTGTGTGCGGCAACGGCGGCTCCGCCGCCGACTCTGAGCACACGGTCGGCGAGCTCATGAAGAGCTTCCGCTTCAAGCGCCCGGTCGATGGGGCCTTCGCGCAGGCCTACCGCGAGGCCAACGGCGCCGATGCCCCCGCGTGGCTCGAGGGGTCGCTGCCCGCCATCTCGCTCGTCTCACAGACGGCGCTTTCCACCGCGTTCGGCAACGACGAGGCGGCCGTCGGCGTCTTCGCCCAACAGGTCTACGGCTACGGCGAGCCCGGCGACGTCCTGCTCGCCATCTCGACCTCGGGCAACTCCGCCAACGTCGTCGAGGCCGCCAAGGTCGCCCGCGCGAAGGGCGTCCGCGTGGTCTCGCTCACTGGCTCAAAGGAGTCGAAGCTCACCGGCATCTCCGACGTGTGCGTCCGTGTACCCCGCGACGAGGTCTTCCGCGTCCAGGAGCTGCACCTGCCCACCTACCACGTGCTGTGCGCCGCGGTGGAGGCCGATATGTTCGGGGGTGCCGAGTAGATGCGCCCCTACCGCGAGGCGATCGTGCTGGCGGGCGGCTTCGGCACCAGGCTCGCCCACGTCGTGCCCGACGTTTGCAAGCCAATGGCGCCGGTCGCCGGCAGGCCGTTCCTGCGCTTCATCATGGACCAGCTCGCCGCGGCGGGCTTCGACCGCGTCATCGTCGCCGACGGCTACCGCCGCGAGCAGATCGAGGGATTCTTCGGTTCCTCGTATCGCGGCATGGCGGTCGAGTACAGCCCCGAGGACACGCCCCTGTTCACCGGCGGCGCCGTGAAGAGGGCGCTCGGCAGGTGCCAGTCGGACTGGGTCTTCGTCCTGAACGGGGACACCTGGCTCGATGTGGACTTCGCCGCCATGGAGGCCGCCGCGGCCGATGCACTTGATAACGTCTCGGCCGTCATCGCCGTCAAGCGCATGCGCGGCTTCGAGCGCTATGGTACGGTCGACGTGGACGCCGGCGGCGCCCTGACCGCGTTCCACGAGAAGCGCCCGTGCGAGGAGGGCCTCATCAACGCGGGCGTTTACCTTCTGCGCAGGCACGCCCTCGATGACATGCCCGAGAAGTTCTCCCTGGAGAGCGACTACTTCGAACGCGTCGTCGGCTACAGGTCGCTGCGCGCTGTTGAGTGCGCCGGCGGCTTCATCGACATCGGCGTGCCGGAGGACTACGAGCTCGCGCAGACGATGCTCGCGCCTCTCGCCAAATCCTGGAAGCTCGCCATGTTCGACCGCGACGGCACGATCAACGTGGACACCGGGCACCTGCATGAACCCGAGAAGCTGGAACTGATCCCCTCCACGGTCGATATCATGCGCGGCTACACCGACGACCCCGACTATAAGGTCGTCGTGGTGACCAACCAGGCCGGCATCGCAAAGGGCCTCTACACTGAGGCCGACATGCGGCACCTGCACCGATATATGGAGGATGAGCTGGATAGGCTCGGTGTGCACGTGGACGCATGGTACTTCTGCCCGCATCACCCCGACTACACGGGTCCGTGCGATTGTCGTAAGCCCGCGCCGGGGATGCTGCTGGCAGCGATGCGCGATTTTGATGCTCTGCCGGGTAGATGTATCATGTATGGCGATATGCAGAGTGATGAATTTGCTGCATCGAGTATCAATGTTAATTTTCAAAGGGTGTAAAGCATTTGTCGGAGTTGCTTTAATTGAGAGATCGGTTTACCTGTGTCAGATGGTGCTAAAGTCCTCGTTGCCATTCCTGCGTTTAATGAGGAAGAGTGTATAGAAAAAACTGTAGTTGAGCTAGAATCTGTTCCAGATGAGTTTGATTTTATAGTTATCAATGATGGTTCTCGTGATGCAACGTTAGATATATGCAGACAACTAAGATGCAATGTAATCGATTTGCCAATTAACTGTGGTCTGACGGTTGGGTTTCAAACTGCGGCTCGTTATGCAGTGGATCATGGTTATGACTATATGATTCAATTTGACGCTGATGGCCAGCATAGACCGGAATACATCGTTAAACTTGTAGAAAAGGCTTTGGTTGATAATGCTGACATTGTAATCGGTTCTAGGTTTTTGACTGTCCGTAAGGATAAGTCTCTACGAATGCTCGGATCTCGTATGATTACCGTGTTGATTAAAATGCTAACTGGCACTAGGGTTAGCGATCCCACATCGGGATTTAGGCTTTTTAAGCGATCTATTCTTGAAAAGTTTTATTACGACAATTCGCTTAATCCCGAGCCCGAAACAATTGCACTGTTCTTGAAGCAAGGTTATTCCGTTTCCGAAGTTCAGGTCGAAATGCGAGAGCGTCAGGGAGGGGAGAGTTATCTCAATCCCGTTAGGTCGGTTCAATATATGGCGCGGGTGTTCGCTACGCTTTTAATTGTTCAGTGGTTTAGGTGATCTTATATGTCTTTGACGCTCCGAGCACTTCTTATCTTTTTTGCTGTGTTGGTCTTTTTCTTCGTTATACGAAGATTGAAAAAGGCGCAAATGCAGGTACTAGATTCTCTCTTCTGGCTGCTATTCAGCCTTAGTTTCGTTTTACTTGGAGTATTTCCTGATATTGCTATTTTTGTTTCTAATAAGCTTGGCTTTATTTCGGCATCGAATTTCGTATTTCTTTATGTTATCGCTGTGCTTGTTATGAGAGATTTCTCAAACTCTCTGCGTTTATCGAAACAGGAAGAAAGGATTAATGAGCTAACTCAGTCCATTGCACTTCGGGAGAAGCAAAAGTAGAAAAACTCTTCATTACATAATAAGTCTGCATGAACACGAGACTTCTTTTGCTGTCCAGGTTTCAGCAATCTTTCTACTATATTTATTTTTACTCAGCCATTCGAGGGTTTTAACGATTAACTGTGAAGGCACCTTGATTATCAACTTTATCCGAACACCTCCCACATTCA
>NZ_QSGH01000010.1:10928-86521 GCF_003468085.1 Collinsella sp. AM41-2BH | reverse complement strand
ATCAGCTCAATGTGTTCGGTTGAGATCGGAAATCAACCTTCCGACGGCTAGTTGGCATGGATGGTGAGGTTGAGCTCGTCGAGGTATTGCTGCAAGAGGGGAGAGGGCTTGCGCTCGTCGTGCATGATATAGCCTACGTGCATCGTTGGGGCGTCTGCTAACGGGATCGATGCCATGCCCCATTGCATTTCATTGGAGAGGACGCCGGTCGACAGAGTGTAACCGTTCGACGTGATAAGTAAGTTAGTAAGTGTTCCGCGGTCCGAGATTCGTATGTTGCGGTCGCAAGGGATATAGCTAAAAGGTTCCTCGGCGTAATAGAAGGAGTTTGAGGTTCCCTGCTCAAAGCTGTAGCGCGTATAGGGCGTGAGGTCGGCAAGGGACAGCTGAGGGCGGCGTGCGAGCGGGTGGCGCTCGCTCACGAAGACGTGGACCGTCGCGTCGAAGAGGGGATGGAAGCTTGCACGGGCATCGGCGAAGGCCTTCTGCAGAACGCGGGCGTTAAAGTCATCCAGATACAGAATGCCGATATCGCTGCGAAACGCACGGACGTCATCGATGATCTGCGATGTGGTGGTCTCGCGCATGATGAACTCGAACTTGCTGTCGCGGCAGCGCTCGACCACGTTGACAAAGGCCTCGACCGAAAAGGCGTAGTGCTGGGCGGAAATGGCGAGGCGGGCTTGCGGGGTGCCGCCGTCCTCGTAGCGCGCCTCGAGCATGTCGGCCTGCTCTACGACCTGGCGCGCATAGCCCAAAAGCTCGGTGCCGTCGTTGGTGAGCGTGACGCCGCGGCTGGAGCGCGTAAAGATCTCCAGATGGAGCTCCTGCTCTAGGCTTTTGACGGCGTTTGAGATGTTGGACTGAGCGGTATAAAGGCGCTGAGCTGCGGCGTTGATTGAGCCGGACTCTGCCACGGCGATCAAAAAGCGAAGCTGCTGGAGGGTCATTGGCGCCCGTCCTTTCGATTGCTATCTATAAAACAGATAACAAGTTAGCGCTTTTAAGTGATTGACCGAGGGAGACAATGCCCGTACTATTCAAAACACACAAAAGAGGTAGGTAATTAAGCCAACTACGGAACCGGGACGCGAAAGGAGGCCCGCATATGAATTGCTTACCAAGACGAATGCCGGGCTCCTGTTTGCGCCCGTCGGCGTGATCAGGAGACAGCGACTTACTTCTCTCTATTTTTTACTTTCGTTCGATCAAGGAGATCATCATGGGCCAGTTCATCAACAACCCCGAGCACACCTTTGGTTTCGATACCCTGCAGCTGCACGTTGGCCAGGAGAGCGCCGATCCTGCATCCGACTCCCGTGCCGTGCCTATCTACCAGACCACGAGCTATGTGTTCCGCAACTCCCAGCACGCCGCCGACCGCTTTGGTCTTGCCGACGCCGGTAACATCTACGGCCGTCTGACCAACTCCACCCAGGGCGTCTTTGAGGACCGTATTGCCGCACTCGAGGGTGGTGTGGCAGGTCTTGCCGTCGCCTCCGGTGCTGCTGCCATCACCTATACCCTGCAGGCTCTTGCCCAAGCCGGTGACCACGTGGTGGCTCAGAAGACCATCTACGGTGGCTCCTACAACCTGCTGGAGCACACGCTCTCCCAGTTTGGTGTCGAGACCACCTTTGTCGACGCCCACAACCTGGACGAGGTCGAGGGTGCCATCAAGGACAACACCACGGTCATCTATCTCGAGACGCTCGGCAACCCCAACTCCGACATCCCCAACATCGACGCCATCTCCGAGATTGCCAAGAAGCATGGCCTGCCGGTTGTTGTCGATAACACCTTCGGCACCCCGTATCTGTTCCGTCCGCTGGAGCATGGCGCCAATATCGTCGTCCACTCCGCGACCAAGTTCATTGGCGGTCACGGTACCTCGCTGGGCGGCGTGATTGTCGATGGCGGCAACTTTGACTGGAAGGCGAGCGGCAAGTATGCGCAGATCGCCGAGCCCAATCCCTCCTACCATGGCGTCTCGTTTGCCGAGGCTGCCGGCCCTGCCGCCTTCGCGACCTATGTCCGCGCCATCCTGCTGCGTGACGAGGGCGCTTGCATTAGCCCGTTTAACGCCTGGATCCTGCTCCAGGGCACCGAGACCCTGTCACTGCGCGTCGACCGCCATGTCGAGAACACCAAGAAGGTCGTTGAGTTCCTGGCTTGTGACAGCCACGTCGCCAAGGTGAACCACCCGAGCCTGCCTGAGCACCCCGACCATGAGCTCTACAAGCAGTATTTCCCCAACGGTGGTGCCTCGATCTTCACCTTCGAGATTAAGGGCGGCCAGGAGGCTGCATGGAAGTTCATCGACCACTTGCAGGTGTTCTCGCTGCTCGCCAACGTGGCCGACGTCAAGTCGCTCGTCGTGCACCCGGCTACGACTACGCACTCCCAGCTCTCTGCCGAGGAGCTCGCCGAGCAGAACATCACGCCCTCCACGATCCGTCTTTCCATCGGTACCGAGAACGCCGAGGATATCATTTGGGACCTGAAGCAGGCCTTTGCCGCACTGGACGAGTAGGGCGACTTGTGCAAGGACCCCTTGCGACTCGATAGGTATAGCTGCATAAAATGCCTGCTCAAGGCGCCTGCGCAAGCAATGGTTGCGCAGGCGCCTTTTTTGCATAGGAAGGGCGCTATTACAGGGTTTTTGACATGCTTTATGCAATCGAGATGTGGAAAACTCCTGTTGAGAGGATGTGAGTTTTACGCAAATGACGTGCACCTTTTGAGAAAAACCGCAGGTCGCGATTTGCTCGGAGTACTATGCAGCGCGATCGAATCACGCGCAGCTCAAACGCAGCAAAAACGCACTACGGAGGTTTCCAGCTACATGAGGATTGATTCACGAAAACCGAAAGCCGCCGCCCTTTCCGCCGCTCTGACCGTGGCACTTTTAGCGGGCGCCGGCGCAACCGATGCCCACGCGGCAACACTGTCCGACACGGTCGGATCCACGCCGTCCGAGGCGACGCTGATGCAGCCCGTCGACTATCGCGGCGACGGCTTTGGCTCCATGCAGGAGTGGAATGCCTCTATGGGGGCCAAGCGCGATTCCCTGGAGGTCCGCGCCCAGATCATCATGAACATGTACGGTGACTATGCCACCGATGACGAGCGCGCTGTACTGCAAGGTTGTATCGATGGTGCGGGCGGTCTTTTGACGATGGAGGAGGTCGACGCCAAATCGACCGAGCTCGATGAGCTGCGCACGACGCTTGAGGATGCCAAGCGTGAGGCGCTCGAGGCTGCGGCCGCCGAAGCCGAGGCCGCTGAGGCCGTTCAGGCTTTGTATTACAACGCCGGCTCCGGCTCGTCTTACGCGTCTGCTGCGTATTACGCGAACGGCTCGGGCCTGACGCGCTCGAGCGGCGTCAATAACTATAACGGTCGTCGTGAGACCTATTACAGCAGCAACGTGCTCTACCATCACCGCACGGGCGAGTGGACTCAGGATTCCGAGGGCTTTTGGCGCGATTCCGATGGTTACTACGTCGTTGCCGCGGGCGATAAGGCTCAGGGCTCCACGTTTACCGGTTCCAAGGGCGAGTGCAAGGTCTATGACTCCGGCTGCGCAGCCGGAACCACCGACTACTACACTGGCTGGTAATTTTTCTGCATCACGAATATTTGGCGGACGGGCGTCTTTACCGAGCTTTAGGGCAACGTAAGGGCGCCCGTTCTATGTATGCATTTGAGTTAACAGAGCGCTTACCGTGGCAGTACGCCGCGCATATGGGCGCGGGGCACACTAAGTCACGAGAAACAAAGTCTTTCTCGTGGAGGAAGTGGTTCCATGAACGCTCGAGATGTCGCTATTGCCGTCGTTGCCCTTTTGATCGGATGCCTTGGTCCGACGGCGGCGTTAACTGCCGGCTTGCAGTCCGCTACGGGCGCCGCTCCTGTGATTGTGGGCGCCTTGATTGCAGCGGCGTTGCTGGGAAGCGCCGGCGTGCTACTTTGCCGCGATGACGAGGACGAGGTTCCGGAATCGCAAAATAAGCCTCAGTTTTAGCCTCGAGCTAAATGCAACAGGCCTTCGCGAATGACGGAATCCTCGCGAAGGCCTGTCTGCTTGTATTGCGCACGTCGCGATGCGGCCGAGGCTACCAGCTACTTTCTATTTCGCGAATCCTCTGGTAGAGCCAATCGTTTTGCGGCACTTGGATATCGTGTTTGGCGGCCAGGCGGCAAATGGTGCCCGCGAACTCCTCGACTTCGGTCTTTCGTTGTGCGATGCGGTCCTGCGCCATCGAGGGCATACCGGTGGGGTCGATTCCCTCGATGAGGTGCACCATCTGCGTCAGGTCTGCCTCGGTCAGCTCAATGCCCTCGGCATTGGCGACCGCAAGTGTCTCTCGCATGGCGGAGACAAAGCAGCGGCGCTGCTCGGAGCCGGCCTCTGTGGCGCTTCCATACGTTCCGCCGTAGGCCATGCACGTCTGGTTGATACCATCGTTGAGCATGAGTTTGGCCCACATGCGGTGTGCAATGTCGCTCTCGACGGTATGGGCGATGCCGCAGCGTGTGTAGAGCTTGTCGATGGCGCTGACGGTTGCGGGCTCGGTGCCTGCTGCCGCGCCAAAGCGAATCTCGCCCGCATTGGTAAAGGTGAGTGCGCCGTCGAGGAACACGGCATCCATGCCCTGGCAAATACCAAGAACGGTATGCTTCCAGCCAAAGCGCTCGGCAATCTTCTGCTCGCTCGTAATGCCGTTGCACAGCGAGGCGATGAGCGTGTTGGGCCCCACGACGCGCTCCATAGTCTTGAGTGCTTGGTTGAGTCCCGTCGTCTTGACCGTGAGAATGACAAGATCGGCGGGCGTTGCCTCACTGACGCGCACGGACTTGAGTGCGCAGGGCTCGCCGTTGACCGTAAGGGCGTCGCCTGCGTGACGCTCGAAACGGGCGTCATCCATAACGTATTCGACGGCGTCATTGCCGAGGGCCGTGGCAATCATGCTACCGTAGAGCAGGCCGACGCCGCCCTTGCCGATAAAGGCGACCTTGTTGATCTGCATGTGAATCATCTCCCCATATAAAAGGCGCCCGCGTAAGGGGCGCCTGATGGATTGTATGCTGCCAGGGTGATTGGTGGATGCGCGGGACTGCTGTTACGAAAAAGAACTATTGCACTGTGCGCTTATGCCGCGGGACAGACCGCAAAAACGCGCACAGGATATCCAACGCCATCGCGCACCTTGGGGAAGGTGCAGATGATGCCTGCGCCCGTGGCGGGAAGCTCGTCCAGATGGTTCATGACCTCGATCTGGTAGCGGTCGACCGAGAGGATGTATTGCTCGCCGGGATAGGGGTAGGCGTCCTCACGCGTGGCCACGCTCGCCTCCTTTCATCGGGCTTTTTGCTGATGTTAAAGCGGTGCCGTGACGGCCTGATTTCTGCTGCGTTACGATACGTTCTCGATTGCGATTCCGATGTGCTTCGATGACGTGACAGGTTTGTTTCGCCTTATCAGGGCTTCGATGGGGGAGGAGGGGCCGTGCAATATCGCGTTGACCCCAAAAGCAGTAACCGTATCTCGGCGTTGGGGCTGGGCTGCATGAGGTTTCCCGGTGCGCCGGGACGTCCGGATGCGAAGACAGCCGACGCCATCATCTCCCGTGCGGTGGAGCAGGGGATTAACTACCTGGACACGGCCTATCTCTATCCCGGCAACGAGGCTTGCGTGGGCGCTTCGCTTGAGCGCCTAGGCCTACGCGACCAGGTTTTGCTCGCGACCAAGCTGCCGCATGCTTCGTGCAAATGCGCGGAGGATTTCGACCGGTTCTTCGACGAGCAACTGTGCCGCCTGCGGACCGACCATATCGACTATTACCTCATGCACAACATTACCTCGCCCGCCCAGTGGGAACGTGTGGTGGCGTTGGGCATCGAGGACTGGATCGCGCGTCAAAAGGCGGCGGGGCGCATTCGCCAGATTGGTTTTTCGTATCACGGCAGCGCGGCGGATTTCCTGACGGTGCTTGACGCATATGACTGGGATTTTTGCCAGATCCAGTACAACTATGCCGGCGAGCGTTACCAAGCGGGAACGGCAGGACTCATGGCGGCTGCGGAGCGCGGTCTTGCGGTGTTTGTGATGGAGCCACTGCTGGGCGGTCGTCTAGCGGGCAAACTGCCGCCGCGGGCACGCGCTGTGCTCGATGGCGCCCGTGACCCGCATTTGCGCACTCCGGCCGCCTGGGGGCTTTCGTGGGTGTGGAACCATCCTCAGGTGACGATGCTGCTTTCGGGTATGACCGATACCGCGCAAGTGGATGAGAACGCGGCGTTGGCCGATCGGGCCCTGCCGGATTCGATGACGGCTGCTCAGCTCGATGCCATCGCACGCGTGCTGAGGGAGTTTGAAAAATCGAATCGCGTGCCCTGCACGGGATGCGGCTATTGCATGCCGTGTCCTAAAGGCATCAATATCCCTGGGTGTTTTGCTGCCTACAACGCAAGCTATGCGCACAGCTGGTTTACGGGGCTGTCTCAATACTTTACGGCGAGCGCGGTGCGGACGAACGAGCCCAAGCTGGTGAGCAATTGCGTCAAGTGCGGCAAATGCGCGCGGCATTGCCCGCAGCATATCGATATCCCCGGGCGCTTGGACGACGTACGCCGCCGTTTTCAGCCTGGCCCCGTGACGGCGGTGCTTAAGGCCTTCGGCAAAACGCGCTCCTCGTGACCCTTTTATAACTTGCGGTGGAATAGTTCCTGCTTGCGGCAGAATAAGGCATCGACAGGAACTATTTCACCGCAACTGATGAGGGGGAGCTGGGGATGCTGACGATCGGGTGTCACCTATCCACGACGAAGGGCTATCGGGCAATGGGGGAGACGGCGCTGTCCATTGGCGCCAATACCTTTGCATTCTTTACGCGCAACCCGCGTGGCGGCAAGGCGAAAGACCTTGACATGGATGACGTGGCGGCCCTGCGCGAGCTTATGGAGCAAAACGACTTTGGCCCGCTCGTGGCTCATGCCCCGTATACCTATAACCCCTGCTCGGCCAAAGAGCGGGCGCGCGAGTTTGCCCTGGAGGCCATGGCGGAGGACCTGAGGCGCATGGAAGCGCTGCCCGGCAACTACTACAACTTCCATCCCGGTGCGCATGTGGGGCAGGGCTCCGACGCTGGCATTCAGATGATCGTCGACACCCTGTGCCAGGTGATGTTTGAGGGCCAACAGACGACGGTGCTGCTCGAGACCATGGCCGGCAAGGGCACCGAGGTGGGCCGCAGCTTTGAGGAACTGGCACTCATCATCCAGGGCGTTGCCGACAAGTGCCCCGAGCTGTCGGCCAAGTTGGGCGTTTGCTTGGACACCTGCCATGTGAATGACGCCGGCTACGACATCGTCCACGATCTTGAAGGCGTGCTCGACGAGTTCGATCGTGTGGTGGGTATCGAGCGCCTGCGCGCCGTGCATATCAATGACTCCAAGAACCCCTGCGGCGCCCATAAGGACCGCCACGAATGCATCGGTAAGGGCTACCTGGGTAGCGAAGAGTTTGGCGGCGGTATGCAGGTTATGCAGAATATTGTATCGAATGGCCGCTTGCGCGCATTGCCATTCATTTTGGAGACACCGAACGAACTTGCAGGTTATGCGGCTGAAATCAAATTGTTAAGGTCATTGCAGCAGTGATGACTGTCATAAAGTGGAGTGCTCCATTCACGTTATGGGTTTGTTTCAATCAGTTTTCTAATTGCGGATTCTTCCAAGCGGGTGCATAATAACCCTCAGTTTTTGCAGACCCCTGAATCACGTGGGGTCATTGGAAGGAGACTGATTATGAAGCTGAAGAAGCTTGGCGCATTTGCCGCCACGGGTGCTATGGCGCTCGCCCTTGCTCTGACGGGCTGCGGCTCGTCCAACGCCACCTCTGGTTCTGATGCCAGTTCCAGCAGCTCTGACGACGCTAAGGTCGAGAAGGTCGACGGTTCCAAGGAGTACGCGCTCGTCAAGGACGGTACGCTGACCGTCGGCACCTCTGCCGAGTACGCTCCGTTTGAGTACAAGGATGACAATGGCGACTACCAGGGCTTTGACCTTGAACTCATTAAGGCTATCGGCGATAAGCTGGGTCTGGATGTCGAGTATGTCAACAATGATTTTGACACGCTCGTCCCCGGCGTTGCTTCGGGCGCCAAGTACGACGTCGCCATCGCGGCTATCACCGACACGCCCGAGCGTGAGAAGGAAGTCACTTTCTCCGATTCCTACTACATGGACGATCAGGCTATCGTGACCAAGGTCGATAACACCGACATCACGGCCGACAACTTCAGCGAGAAGCTCAACAACGCCGACGCTACCATCATCGTCCAGTCTGGCTCGACCGCCGAGGCCTTTGCCCAGGAGAACTTCCCCAAGGCCAAGATTGTCCCCTACAAGGACGCCACCGAGTGCTTCAGCGCCCTGCAGTCCGATAAGGGCGACGCCGTAGTCACCAACCGCTCCGTTGCCAGCCAGCTGACCGCCGAGCAGTTCAACACCTGCCAGACCATCAAGCAGGTCAGCACCGGCGAGGAGTACGCCATCGCCATCAACCAGGGCAACATCAAGCTCAAGGACGACATCAACCAGGCCATCAAGGACCTGACTGACGACGGTACCGTCGACGCCCTCATGGCTAAGTACAACATCAAGTAAAATAGCTACTTGATTGCGCGCGGGCCCTTTCCGTTTTGGCGGAGAGGGCCTTTGCGCTTCTCTTGACGGAGAGTGTTTCCGTCTCGTTTTGCCGGCAACTTCTACGATAGGAGCCACCTTGTCTCGACTGAACAAAGGGGCTGCGGAGCAGCGTTTTCCACTGCCCGCCTTGCTCCAAAAGCTAGCCTGCGCCATGGCCGTGGCGCTCGCGCTGGTGTGCGTGGGGGCATATGCGCCCACGACCGCCCAGGCGCTTGAGACCGCAAAGATTACCGCCCGACCCAACACCGGTTCGGGCAGCGCTGTGGTCGGCGGCACCGAGACGCGCATTACCTGGGAAGTTCAGGCCGATGCCGACGAGGAGCTGAGCGGTCTTTCTCTGACGTTTGTCGACGGCACAACGTTTGGTACCGATGACACGCGATTGACGATGCTCTCGGGCGAGGACCTCATGGATCGTACGCCCATGAAGCCCACGTGCAAGGCTGACGGCCAGACGCTCAAGATTGACTTTGGCGAGACGGCGCCTGCCGGCGGCTTTTTCCGTGTCGAGGTTTACGGCGTGACGTTCCCCGTCGAGGGCGGCGATGAGGCCTTTAGCGGAACCTATACGCTCGCCGACGGTTCGACCAAGAAGATTTCCAAGATTCCTTCCGTCGAGATTAAGGGCGTGACGGCGTTCGATAACTTCCTGGCCGACCTTAAGGAACAGCCGTGGGTCGAGGCATGGAATTCCAACATGTTCCTTCGCCTGTTCCTGAACCCGGTCATTTTGGTCCAGAGCCTGCCGATCGTCTTCAAGGGCTTCCTTATGTCGCTCTCGATCGTGCTCGTGGCGTTTCCGCTGGCGATCCCCTTTGGCTTTGCCCTGTCGCTTATGCGCATATCCAAATCGCGCATCCTGCGTTGCCTTGCCGGCATCTACGTGAATGTCATCCGCGGTACGCCGGCGTTCCTGCAGATCTATATTGCATTCTTTGGCCTGCCGCTTGCCGGCGTCAAGGTGGACGACTATGTCTTGGGCGTTATCGTCATGGCCATGAACTCGTCTGCGTATCTGTGCGAGATTTTCCGTGCCGGTATTCAATCGATCCCCAAGGGCCAGAACGAGGCCGCTCGTTCGCTGGGTATGAATGCCTTCCAGACGCTGCTCTACGTTATGATTCCGCAGACGTTCCGCAATGTCCTGCCTACGCTGACCAGCGAGTTTATCCTGCTCTACAAGGATACGTCGCTGCTCGCCGCCGTGGGCGTGGTCGAGATCGTCATGAACGCCCGCACCATCGTGGCAACGACGGGCTCCATTACGCCGTATGTGGTTGCCGCCCTGTTCTATCTGGTCATTACCCTGCCGCTTGCGCGCTTGGTGAGCGGTCTTGAGGCGAGGCTGCTGGGTACGGCCGAAACCAAAAAGAAGCGTCCCACCAAGAGCGCCGGACAGGTTGTCGCGACGCCCGCCGACCATATCGCTGGTCTGTAAGGAGGTTCTATTATGAGCGAAACCAATAACTCGAACGAGGTCGTCGTCAGCATCAAGAATCTCCAGAAGGCCTTTGGCGATAACGTGGTCCTGCGCGACATCGACCTTGATGTGCACAAGGGCGAGGTCGTCGTAGTCCTGGGCCCTTCGGGTTCGGGCAAGTCGACGATGCTTCGCTGCATTAACCGTCTCGAGGAGCCCACGAGTGGTTCGATTGTCGTCGAGGGCGTGGATGTGTGCGCCAAGGGCGTTGACCTCAATAAGGTGCGTATGCACTTGGGCATGGTGTTTCAGCAGTTCAACTTGTTCCCGCACCTGTCGGTCAAAAAGAACGTCATGCTTGCGCAGCAAAAGGTGCTCAAGCGCAGCAAGGAAGAGGCCGAGAAGATTGCCATCGAGGAGCTGACCAAGGTCGGCCTGGCCGAGCGCATCGATTTTATGCCGAGTCAGCTTTCGGGCGGTCAGCAGCAGCGCGTGGCCATCGCCCGCGCCCTGTCGATGAATCCGCACGTGATGCTCTTTGACGAGGCCACGTCGGCGCTCGATCCTGAGCTTGTCCGCGATGTATTGGGCGTCATGCGCGATCTTGCGCATGACGGTATGACCATGATCGTGGTGACGCACGAGATGGGCTTTGCCCGCGACGTCGCCGACCGCGTCGTCTTTATGGACGGCGGCGTTATCGTGGAGGATGGCACGCCGAGCGAGGTCTTCGACCATCCTAAGAGCGAGCGCACCAAGGCGTTCCTGGGCAATATCTCATAGCGGCGCGTCGAGGTTATCGATATAACAAACGGGGACCGGATGTGAATATCCGGTCCCCGTTTTTGTTTGGGCATGAGCGACTGTTGTTGTGCGGTACTCGGCTGTCAGTTGCCTTGCGACTTTCTGACGGCTTCGTTAGGCCAGCTCCGCTCCCAGGGCCTTGCAGGCCGCTTCGCCCTCGTCGTCGGGTGCGTCGTAGCAGATGACGGAGTCGACCACGTTGACGCCTGCCTCGTCGGCGTCCGCCTTCCAATTGTCCATCCATTCGCCTTCGGCCCACGAATAAGAGCCAAAGAGGACGACCTTCTTGTCGCCGAGGGTCTCCTTGACTTCGTCCCACATCGGTTGGAACTCATCGTATTCAAGCTCCTCGGAGCCCATGGCGGGGCAACCGAAGGCGAAGGCATCATAGTCGGCGGCCCTGTCGGCAGAGAAGTCGGCGCAGGGGATGACTTCGGCCTCGGCGCCCGCGGACGTGGTGCCCTCGGCAACGAGGTTTGCCATGGCCTCGGTGTTGCCCGTGCCGCTCCAGTAGACGACGGCGATCTTGCTCATGTTGAGTCCTTTCGGTTGTGCGGCGTGCGGCCGCGGTTTGTACGTTCTATCGGGTCGCCTGGGCAAGTTGCGCCAAGCTGCAGCCCTGCTGATAGATAAAGGTGAGGTGTTGGGTGCAGGCACGGTACGCATCAAACGTCGCAAGCGCCTGCTCGACATTCGTATAGACCTTCCAGGCTCCAAAGATCTTGTAGTTCTCGCCACGCTGGGCGATGAACTCGTATACGTCGTCGCAGGGGTACCCCAGGAAGTAGCCAATCTCGTGTGGAAATTCGCAGGCGCAGTCGTTGTTGCAGCAGACTTGCTGATCCAGTGCGCATCGAGTCTGGCCGCAGGCGCATTCCGCGGCGTTATTGCTCGCGAGCGTGATGCGTGATGCCAGGTGCACAAGACATGCCGAGAGGTTGCCGGTGTCGTAGCCCTTCTTGGCGAGTGCCGTTTTGGCGCGCGGGTCAGCAAGGTAAGTGGCGAGGCTATTGGGCCGATATGCGTATACGAGCGCCCCGCAGGGGCGCCAGACCAAAACGCTCAGATGGATACCGAACGGATTAAGCTCGTGATTGCACCGGGCGATAACGTTGAGCAGGCGTGCTCGGCGATCCTCGATCGCCGCAGTTACGCTTGAGCCGTCTTGATCGGCATAGACTCCTGGATAGGTAAAGAGCGATGCCGGTTTGATGCCCGCGAGCGTGGGGGAGCAGTTGCGCACGACTGCCGCCTGAAACGTTGGGATGTCTATGGTTCGAGTCACGACGCTCCTTACGGATCTAAACTGTTAGCCTAGGAAAACTTATACACGAAAGTAAGCCTTGGTCAACTAAAAAGTTTGAAGAGGGAAACTAATTGACCGAACGGACATGATTTTGGGTTAAGATGGGAACACCCCATGGGGGTATCTAGATAGGGCTACTTGAAAGGGGAACGCATGAGTGACTTGCTCAACCCTGCGAATCTCATCGTGCTGGCCGTCATTGCCGTCGGCATGTTTTTTGGGCTGCGTCGCATTGCGGCGTCGACGCATGGAAAGAGCTGTTGCAGTGATGGCGCGAGCGGCAAGAAAGCCAAGAAGGTTGTGGTGGCAGACACCGACGAGTCCCACTATCCCTATAGCGATGAGCTGCTCATCGGCGGCATGAGCTGTGACGGCTGCGCTCAGAACGTAGCCAATGCCCTCAATGCACTGGACGGCGTGTGGGCTACGGTGACGTATGCGGACCACACAGCACGCGTACGCTCGAAGCTCCCGGTTGATCGCGACACACTCGAGACGGCGGTGAGGGGCGCGGGCTATTACGTTATGAAAATGTAGGCGTTGCCCTCTCCGGTGGATACCGGCCTCCTGCTCATTGCGACTATCGACATCCAAAAATTTGCGTAAAAAATAACCTTTAGATGCGGTAAAAGTGGAGTTTGGTGACGGTTTGCGCGGAATTCGCTACCAATCGAGCATCTATTAACCCGTCCAAAAAATTACAGGTGTATATTTATACGCTGATTATTGCTGTGCTCAGATTGCAATTAACCGTGGACAGAAATGAAGAATGCTAAAGCTGGGCTTTAGGACAGGGGAGGTTATAGCCTTATGAGACGAGTGGGAGCACTTGGCTTGGTGGCAGCGCTTGCCGCTATCTTGGTATCGCCGCTGCCGGCGCATGCCGAAGACGCTTCGGGTGCCGTTACCTACAATGCGGGAAATGGGTATTCCTTTGAAAAGCTCTCGCATCCTACGGTAGGAACGTCGCAGCCGGATGGCATCGTCGACTACCAGGGTGGCGGTGCCGTTGCCGTTCCGGGCGCCGACGGTAACGCGGCCAACAACGAAGGCGATCGCGGCCAGAGCTACACTTGGGCGGCTGTGAGCTATGGTGACTGGCTTTATGTGGGCACCTGCTATGCGGCGATGGGCAACACGCTGACGCTCATGAACGGCACGCTGGGTGATTCCTTTGATGCCGAAACCATGCGCCTGACGCTGGAGGCCATGTTTAACGGCACCTTCTTCTATGGACAGCAGAAGGAGGACGGCACGGCCGACAAGGACAGCGGCGGCATCCTGGTCAAGATCAATACCAAGACCGGTGAGACCAAGCTGCTGCTCTCTGAATCGCTCAACGGCGTCGGTCCTTTGTTCCGCAATGCCGTGAGCTATAAGGGTAAGCTCTATTTCTGCGGCAGCGTCAGGACCAATGGCGGCAAAAGCGGCCTGCCTGCTGTATATGAGATCGATCCTAAGAATGATAAGTACAAAGTTGTCTATCAGGGCCTTTCGAGCATGCAGGATTACGGTGCTGCCTACAAGCAGGGCATTTCTACCGGTATCCGCGGCATGTGCGTCCATGATGGCCAGCTCGTCATCAGTAATGTGGGTAAAGACGCGGCCGGTAACTTTGTGTCGACAATCCTGACGTCGTCTGACCCGTCGAAGGGCCAGGACAGCTTCACCGAGATTGCCAACTCGGGCACGCTGTTTGGCTATCCGGCGATTCGCTATCAGGACAGCATCTACGGCGGCGCCATTTGGGATATGGTCTCGTACAATGGCCATCTCTATGCGACCATCTGCACCGGTACGCCTGAGAACGCTCCCGATGATAATTCCATGCAGTCGTTCGCCATGGTCCGTGGCGACAAGAACGCCGACGGCAGCTATTCGTGGACTCCCGTTGTTGGCGATCAGGAGAGGGACGGTGCAAAGTACTGCTTTGGCATCGATCCTGCCCGCACCCGTTCTGGTGCTGCCAACCTCATCGTCTACAACGACTACCTCTATATCGGTGAATACAACGACGAGGAGATTGCTCTCGAGCGCATCCTGTTCAACAAGTCCAACACCGAAGAGGGCGGCAAGAGCGGCATGGGCGGCGTTGACTGCTCGTTTGTGAATGCCAATCTTGAGCAGTCGGTCAACATCTATCGCATGGACAAGAACGAGGACATGGATCTTGTCGTTGGCGATCCCACCGTCATGTTCCCCAAGGGCGGTATTTCCGGCCTGGCTTCGGGCTTTGGCCGAAACGAGAACCAGTACATTTGGCGCATGCAGAAGTTCGACGGCAAGCTGTATATCGGTACCTTTGATACCGCGAGCCTGCTTGAGCCGATCGGCCAGTTCTCCAATGGCGACATTATCGATATGACGCCCGAGGAGTGGAACTCTCAGGTTCAGCGCCTTAGGGACCTGCTCGATCACCTGCTCGACAAGAAATCGCCTGACGACCCCATCGTTCCCGCTAACACGCTTGCGGACGATGATTCAAACGAGGCCGTCGAGGTCGATGACGAGAAGGCTGAGGCCGTCGAGGTCGATGACGAGAAGACCGAGGTCGCTAAGGGCTTTGGCGACCTGAGCGATGCGCTGGAGGATGCCGCGGGCGACCTTTGCGAGCAGGCCGCGACGATGTCCCAGGACGTTGAGGACGACGCCGCTTATGTCCAGAAGATCGATGGCGAGATCGCGTACTTCAAGTCCTTTGCCGACCAGTATCAGGACATGCTCGATAGCTATGAGAGCCTGAAGCAGCAGTACGAGGATGCCTATGGCACCGAGCTGCCGGGCGATATTCAGGATGCGCTCGATAAGCTGCTGAGCGAGGAGAACCTCAAGAAGCTGCAGAGTGTCCTTACGTGCATGTACTACCTGCGCGATGCCGAGCGCGGCTTTGATATGTATGTGACCGAGGACGGCGTGAACTTTACGACGCTGACGACTAACGGTTTTAACGATTCGTACAACCATGGTCTGCGCACCTTTGCCGTTACCGATCAGGGCCTGTGCCTCGGTACTGCCAACCCGTTCTATGGCTGCCAGGTTTGGATCCAGCGCAAGGAGAATTCGGAGAATCCGATTGATCCCGGTACTCCGGATCCGACGGAACCCACCGATCCTTCGCAGCCGGGTGGCGGCGATCAGCCTGGTGGCAGCCAGACGGGCGGCAATGACCAGTCGAGCAGCACCACGACGACCGTTTCGACGACCACCAAGAAGACTCCGAAGGACGGCTCGCTGCCTCACGCTGGCGACTCGACCCTCACGCTTGTCTTGGGATTGCTGGTTGCAGCTGCCGCAGTGCTTGGCATTGCTCTCGTCTTGCGCAAGCGTTCTCGTCGCTAGGCTCGACCACGCAGCTCGATGCCTTGGATATCGTCGAAGTTGATGGCGATATCCCTGAGTTTGAGCAGCTTGAACGCGGGGAGCACTTCATCAAGGATGCCCGTGCGAGCGCGATAGCCGTACGTATCGTAATAGGTGACACGAACCAAGTCGCCACGTTTGAGGCCCTCGAGCTTTTTTGAAAGCTCGAGGGCTTTTTCTTCCGTGAGTTCGCATTTGGGCTCGACAGTGATTTCTTGCTTGCGTACGAGCTCGTAGTATCCCGTGAGAGCGGCGAAGGGCATAAACTGCGCGGCACGGCCGGCGCGAACGGCGCCGTTGGCGGTGAGCTTTGAGTCGGCGGAGCGACGTCTTCCCTCGGGGTCCGCTAGGCGTTCAAAGGATGTCGGTGGCCGCATCGGCTGTTGTTGGGGCTTAGGCACGGTGTCCTCCTACCTGATCGTTGCGTTCGCGTGCGGTGGCGCCGGCGGTAAAGCTCAGCCCCTTGACGAGCGCGTTCTTGCCGTACTTGCCCTTTACGGCCAGGACGGCGCGCGCCAGGTCGCGCTCGCGCTCATCGGCCTTAACATCGCTGAACAGGTCGATAGTGGTAAATTCCTCGGGCATGAGGTTGCCAAATCCCAGGTTGATGCGCTTGACCGGTCGTTTGGGATCGACAGTCTGCGCCCAGAGCTCATCGAAATAGCCCATGATCTTCTTAAACGAATTGGTGCGCTCGGGCAGCTTTCGCGAAGCGTTTGAGTGCGCGAAGAGCGCGGCATAGCCACCGCGCGGTTTGCCGCCATGCTCTCCCACAAAGATGCCATCGATTGCCTGCGCCTCACGTACCAGTCGGCGCCGTTCGTCATTGCGCTGGACGGGCTTGGGCGCACGGGGTGCGAGCTCAGGGCCGGCGGTTGCGGTGGGCTCGATACTTGACGTGCTCGAGCGTAGGTGTCCGCATCCGTCTACATATTGCGCTGTACCGCTGGCATCGAGTCGGCGTATGTCGGCGCGCTCGCTCGCGTAGCCCACAAAGAGCGAGATGCTGTCGCACACCACGTGCTTATCGACTAAGTCCAGCACGGCGTTGTCGACCATCTCGCGTAAGACGGTGTAGGCCTGCTCGTAGGCATAGCCCTTCGAGAGCACCTGTCCTGTGGTGGTTGAGGTTGCCTGCGGGCGATACGCTTGGATATCGGCGATGGTTGTCGGCTCGCGCCCGAAGGCGTGGTCGATGAGATATTCGGCATTGACGCCGAGTTCATCGTAAAGCAGGTTTTCGTCGAGCGCGGCGACACCCATCAGGTCGTAGACGCCGTACTTTTCGAGCCGGGCTGCCACACCGGGGCCGATACCCCAGATATCGGTGATGGGTCGATGCGGCCAGATCTCCTTGCGAAAGGTTTCGTTATCGAGTATGCCGATGCGGCTGGGTACGTGCTTTGCGGTAATATCGAGCGCTACCTTAGCCTGGAATAGGTTGGGGCCGATACCGACGGTGGCCGTGATGCCGGTGCGCGCGAGGACCTCGTCGCGCAGCATGCAGGCGAACCCTTCGGCATCGGTGTGATAGAGGTCCAGATAGGGCGTCACGTCGATAAAGCATTCGTCGATGGAGTAGACGTGCACGTCCTGTGGGCTGACGAATTCCAGATAGATACCGTAGATTTGCGCCGACACCTCCATGTAGTGCTGCATGCGCGGTACGGCCTTGATGTAGTCGATACCGTCGGGAATCTCGAACAGACGGCAGCGGTTATGGATTCCGAGGTCTTTCATGGCCTGTGTGATGGCAAGGCAGATGGTCGTGCGCCCGCGCGATTCGTCGGCAACGACCAGGTTGGTGGTGAGCGGGTCGAGACCGCGGTCGACGCATTCGACGCTGGCGTAGAACGTCTTGAGGTCGATGCAGATATAGGTGTGACGCTCGTGTCCCACGCGTCCTCCCATCAAACACATGTTCTTATCGAATACTTGTTCGATAATACCCGCTCGTCCGGACATCGTCAAAACCTGTCCCTTTTTGGTAGGTATGGTCGTGCGGCTGCATCGGGTTTTTTAACGCAGCTCTAAAGAGTGCGAAACAGCTCGGAAAACCTTGCTTCGTAGCATGAGCCTAACAATCGATACCGCCTATACGCACGGAAGGGCTGTGGGAAAGATGGTCAATTATGGGTTTGGTATGCCGACACGCTTGGTTGCGGATGGGGATGTGGCTCGCTGGTGCGGGCGATTGGTTGCCCACTATGGCGGCACTAAGGCACTGGTCGTGCTGGGAGGCGACAAGCACACGCGTGATGAGCTTGTCTCGGCGGCACTCGGCTCGCTTGATCGAGCTCTGCTCGAGCGCGTGCTTTTCCGCTGCGGCTCGGTTGAGGGCGACGGGGGAGACGAGCTGATCGACGAAGCCGTGGCCCTGGCGACCGACGAAGGGGTGGACTTTGTATTGGCGATTGGCGATGCCGATACTGCTGGCTTTGCGCGCGAACTCGCGCGTCGCATGGCGGCGCTCGATGCCGGTGAGGACGGTTTTGTCCCCTATGGATGCATTGTCTCGGAGGGCAAGGTGCCCGCTACGGTGGGAGCCGGCGAGGCTCCCGTTTTTGCCATCATCGCGCCCGAGCTGCTGGAGGGCATCGGGTCTCCTCTGCGTGAGTTGCTCGGCAGTGTGTGCGCTGCGGCCTAATAATTGCCATAAAGGGATGGGTTATTTTTGATTGGTAAAGCGTTTGACCTGCCAAAATAAACCTGTCCCTTTTTGGTCGGTCGCCGTTTGGGGGCCGATTGGCAACGCTCGCTGATTGCAGTCTTGACCTGCGCTAGAATAGAGATATCTGAATATCCGGGCGTGCATGGAGGTGTGCGCCCGTATGCTGAGGAGGACTTTATGGCAACTGTTGCCGCACCTATCGACGCCACGTCGACTGACGCTTGGAAGGCGCTCGAGGCTCATCAGGAGAAGCTCGAGGCCGAGGGTATCGACCTCAAGGCCTGGTTCGCCGCCGATCCCGAGCGTGTGAACAAGCTGAGCTTTGACGCCGGTGACCTGCACTTCGACCTGTCCAAGAACCTGGTGACCGACGAGACCGTCAAGCTGCTGTGCGATCTTGCCCGCGAGGTGAAGCTCGAGGAGCGCCGTGACGCCATGTTCTCCGGCGAGCACATCAACACCACCGAGGACCGTGCCGTCCTGCACACCGCGCTGCGCCGCCCGGCTAGCGAGAAGGGGCAGCTCGTCGTCGACGGCCAGGACGTTGTCGCCGACGTGCACGAGGTCCTCGACCGCATGTACGCCTTCGCCGAGCGTGTGCGCTCCGGTGAGTGGAAGGGCGTTACCGGCAAGAAGATCGAGCACCTGGTGTCTATCGGCATCGGCGGCTCCGATTTGGGCCCGGTCATGGCTTACGAGGCCCTGCGTCCCTATGCCGACGCCGGTATCGACTGCCGCTATATCTCCAACATCGACCCCAACGATCAGGCAGAGAAGCTCAAGGGCCTCGATCCCGAGACCACGCTCGTGATCATCGTGTCCAAGACCTTCACCACGCTCGAGACCCTCACCAACGCCCGCGAGGTCAAGACCTGGATGCTCGAGCAGCTCAAGGCTCAGGGCGCCATCGACGGTTCCGATGAGCAGAACGCCGACGCCGTTGCCAAGCACTTCGTCGCCGTTTCCACCGCACTCGAGAAGGTCGAGGCCTTCGGTATCGACCCCGCCAACGCCTTCGGCTTCTGGAACTGGGTCGGCGGCCGCTACTCCGTCGACTCCGCCGTGGGCCTGTCGCTGATCGTCGTGCTCGGCCCCGAGCGCTTCCAGCAGTTCCTCGAGGGCTTCCATGCTATCGATGAGTACTTCTGCAATACCCCGCTCGAGAACAATGCCGTCGCGCTGATGGGCCTGCTCAACGTCTGGTACGTCAACTTCTTCGGTTCCAAGAGCCATGCCGTGCTTCCGTACTGCCAGTACCTGCACCGTTTCCCGGCCTACCTGCAGCAGCTCACCATGGAGTCCAACGGCAAGCATGTCCGCTGGGACGGCAGCGCCGTGACCTCCGACACCGGTGAGATCTTCTGGGGCGAGCCCGGCACCAACGGTCAGCACGCCTTCTACCAGCTGCTGCACCAGGGCACCGTGGTGGTCCCGGCCGACTTTATCGCTTTCGCCAACACTGCCAACCCCGCAACCGACAGCGGCCAGGATGTCCACGAGCTGTTCCTGGGCAACTTCCTGGCCCAGACCAAGGCACTCGCCTTTGGCAAGACGGCCGACGAGGTTCGTGCCGAGGGCACGCCCGAGCAGATCGTCCCGGCCCGTTGCTTTGAGGGCAACCGCCCGACGACCTCGATCTTTGGCGACACGCTGACCCCGTTTGCGCTCGGCGAGCTCATCGCCCTGTACGAGCACATCACGTTTGTCGAGGGCACGGTCTGGGGCATCGACTCCTACGACCAGTGGGGCGTCGAGCTGGGCAAGCAGCTTGCCAAGCAGATTACCCCGGCCTTCCACGACGACGCCGCCAAGGCCGAGCAGGACGCTTCGACCCAGGCGCTCATCGAGTTCTACCGCGCGCATCGCAAGTAGTCGCTGCTGTTAACGCATCGCGCCTTATAGTCAGGGGCCCGTATCCTATCGGATGCGGGCCCCTTTGCTTTGCCGTGGTCTCGCGGCGCACGGCCTTTGTGGAACATTGCCGGGGCGCCGCGCGCCGCGAGAACCCTGCGCCTAGATCTCGGCCTCCGCATGGCCTCGCTGCGCCTCGGGCAGCTCCCCGTAGAGCGGATGGTCTTCGAGCCTAAAGCGCTCGACCTGTTCGGGAGTGCGACCGCGTACAAAGAGCCACGAGCGATCAATCGGCGTCGCCATGAGCGTGCTGGGCAGCGCGTCGGCGCGGTCGGAAAACACCCGGGCACTCTCGGGATCCTGGAACGCCAGCACCAGATGCGTGTCGCAGTTGCCCATGATGGAGCGTGCGCGTGCCTCGCCATAGAGCGCATCGAGCTGGTTGGTCGACTGCAGCAGCAGCGTTGCCCAGATGTTGCGGCTTCGGATAATCGAGAGCACGTTGTCGATCTGGGGGATCTGCAGATTTGCGAAGTCATCGAGCATAAAGCGCACGGGCACGGGCAGGCTGCCATCGGGCTGCCTATCGGCCTCACGAATGAGGCCCATAAACGCCTGCGAAATAAAGAGGCCGGTCAGCGGATCGAGATTGCGGTCAATATCGCTCACGGTTACAAACAGGGCGCAGGGGGTGTGTCCCATGGACGCGAAGTCCACCTGATGGCACTCACGATAGAGCTGTGCCGCACCGTCGAATCCCAGACACATGACCTTTTCGGCAAGGATGCCGACGATGCTCGCGTGCATGCGCTCGGCATTTTGCGTAATGGCGTAGCGCCGCCATAGCGAGAGGGCATAGCTTTGGGGATCGGTCGTGATCAGGTCGTCAAACAATCGACCCGTGGCACCGTCCTGCAGGTGCTCGATCAGCTTGATGACCGAGCTGATCGTCTGCTCGTCGGCGGGTAGCTGTTCGGTGACGTAGGCGATAAGACACGACAGCAGGTTTGCCGCCGCATGATCCCAAAAAGGCTGGTTGTTGTCCTCGATGGGGCAGATGGCCTTTGCCACCGAGAGGATGTCCTGCTGGTTGGGCCTGCCGTCCGCCTTGCGGCGAATGTGCCTCAGGGGGTTGTAGCCGCAGCGCTCGATGCCGGGCGCAAGGGCCGGGACGGTGTTGAGGTCGGCGAAGTTGAGACATTGCACGCGGTAACCGTGGGCTGCCAGCACGGGTCCCACTTCGCGACAGAGCGTGCCTTTGGTGTCGAGCACGATGTAGCTTGCGTTCATTTGCAGCAGGTTGGGCTTGAGGACGTTTCGGGTCTTGCCGGCTCCCGAGGGGCCGATCACAAGTGCGTTGTTGTTGAGTCCCGTTTGGCGGGTGTTGCAGGAAAGCGTTCGATCCTTGGCGAGGATGGTGGACGATGCGGACTCAGATGCGGCGAGGCGGCTGGCGAGGTTAGACATGGGCGACCTCCTTGGTGGTCGAGAGGATTTCGTGGGCAAAGCCGAGCTCGACGGCGCGCTCGGCCGAAAGGTAGGTGTCTTTTGCAGTGAGGGACTGGATGCGCTTGGGCGTGAGGCCGCTGCGGTCCGAGAGGATTTGCGTGAGGGTCTTGCGGGTCTGCATGAGACGCCGGCTGGTTTCCTGCAGCGCAAGTGCCGAGCCGCCTGCCCCCTGGGGGATCAGCGGGTCGTGAATCATGAGCTCTGCATGGGGCGCCATACGGCGATCGTCGCCGCCCATAAAGATCACGGCGCCCATGGACGCGGCGAATTCCAGGCAGACGGTGCGGATGGGGCACGATGCGAGGCGCATGGCGTCATAGATCGCAAGACCCGATCGCACGCTTCCGCCGGCGCTGGCGACAAATATGGTGATGGGGCGGCTGGGGTCGGTGGCATCGAGCAGGCGGATCTGCTGGCATAGGTCGTGGGCCATCGGGGTTTCGATGTTTCCCATGACGGAGAGCTCGCGACGGGCGAGCATCTCATCGTAAATGCTGGTGAGCGTGATACCTCGGGCGGATTCACGCATGGTGAGGGGGCTGATGATGGGGGAATGATTGGTGTCCATGAGGACTCCTTTCTGTTGGTTGTGTTGTGGAATAGGATTGTTGCCCGCGGAGGGGCTGGCGGGCTACAGGGTTCGTCTGAGCCTCAGATCGAGCTCGGTTGTGGGGCGGGCTGCCTGTCCGTGCGGCTCGCAAGCGCCAAGGGCTCCAAAGCGATGGAGCGTTGCGGCGGGCGTGGTGTAGGCGAGCCGCAGCTGATGCTCGACGGGGGCACATCCGTCATTTTTGTAATGAGCCGCGTAGTACTGCGCGATGCTGGCATTCATCTCGCTGCCATTGCGATGGCGCTCAAACTGGCGTCTGCAGGTCTCGATGATCTTTGCTACCGACTTGGGTGCCGTCGCGGGAACAAGGGCGAGATAGCCCTCAAATAGCTCGTTGATGCTCAGGAGGCACAGCAGGTCGATCAGCGTCCTTATGGCTGCTCCCTCGGCAGAAAAGTGCGCGGTCATGCGGTTATATCGGTTGCGGTCGACGATGGCCGCATGGGGTCTTGGAGTTTTCTGCCCCGTGGCCCCGGGCTTTTGCCGCGCCTGTGTATTGAGCTCGACGTTGCAGCGCTTGAGGCCGTCCAACGGAAGGAACAGTGCGGTGCGCAGGGTGTTCCGCTTGCTTTCGAGTTCATGACGCTCGTCGGGTTCCCATGCGAGCTTGAGTTTCGTGTCGAGCGCCGTAAGCATATGGGCTAGGCAGCCTACGGTAAGAACGTACGAATCGTTGTCGCGTTTTGGGGCATAGGGGTCTGTCAGCTTGCGAATGTCGGGGTCGCCCATGATCTTTGTGCAGCGCTTCAGCAGTTGAGGGTGGTCGGCCAAGATCGTCGCGAGCGGTAGCGACGCGTAGTTCTTGATGGTCGCGGCGGCAAAGGCGGCGTCATATTCGTTTGCATATGCTCGCTCAATGCGGGCATCCAGAATGCTTTTCTTATCGCCGTCTTCAGCGTGGTGGTTTGTCATAGCTTCTCCAATCGGTTGATGTTCGTGCTGTTTGTTGATGTGTTGGTTGTCGTGAGTGATGTGCTTGCCGTGGGTGATGTGCTGACGTTGGGGTGCTATGCGGTTTTCAATGAGCCCGTGAGGCAGTTGCTGCAGGGGCGGGATGGAACGGCCCATGCAAGGCGGAAGGCATCGTGCTCAAAATCGAGACAGCAATGCCCTGGGCGCCTCACATGTGGCAGTTACCTCATTAAGTTGTCATTGCGTTTGGGGTTGTACTTTGCCGATCTTCTTTCTCTTACACGCTGAAAACTGAAACTGAATATGCTCGATCAAACGATGACCACCGGAGCGGTCATCTTTAAAGTACGTTCGTTTTGCTGATTTGACAAGACTAATTTTGAAATTTTTTTCTACGGGGTGAAACGAGGTTCGTGGGACGGTCGCGCTTGGTGTCGCCAGCTATGTATGTGGTGGCTCAGCGTTTGGCTGGAACGATTGAGCCCCGAGATGGCGTCCCGTTCATGTTCGGGACAATATGACTTTTTACCCGTTGCAGACAGAGCCGCCGTGGGTGTTCTGTATGATGGCTCAGACAAGGTTGTTCAATGACAGGGAGGCATATATGGCAATCAAAGCCATCGCAATGGATATCGACGGTACGCTCACCAACGACCAAAAGGTCATCAGCCCGCGTACGCGCGAGAAGCTGCTCGCGGCGCAGGAATCGGGCATTAAGCTCATCTTGGCTTCGGGTCGTCCCGCATGGGGGCTGCACGCCTTGGCGCAGGAGCTCGACCTTCAAAACCATGACGGTCTGCTGGTGGCCTTTAACGGCGCGCATGTGGTCGACGCTCAGACCGACGAGGTGCTGTTCGATCAGGCTATGCCTGCCGACGAATTGCATCGCCTGATTGATCACCTGCGTAATTTTGACGTGATCCCTATGATTTCGCTCGGTCGTGATTTGCATGTCGAGGACTCGTACCATTGCATGATCACGCTGCCTGACGGCTCGCAGAAGAATATCGTCAAGTATGAGCGCGACGCGTGCGATCTTAAGATTCGCGAGGTGGAGAGCCTGCATGAGGTCGCTGATGCTTATCCCGTGGACAAGCTACTCACTGCGGGCGACCCGGCATACCTGCAGGCGCATTACGAGGAGATGTATGCGCCCTTTAAGCAGACGCTTTCGGGCATGTTTACGGCCGACTGGTACTTTGAGTACACGGCGCCCGGTATCGACAAGGCCCGTGCGCTCGAGGGTGCCCTGCCCAAGCTCGGCATCGATGCCAGCGATGTCGTATCGTTTGGCGACGGCCAGAACGATAAGTCCATGATTGAGTGGGCCGGCACGGGTGTAGCCATGGGCAACGCCGTCGATGAGGTTAAGGCTGTGGCTCAGATGGTGACCGCCAATAACAACGAAGATGGTATTGCGGTGGCGCTGGATAAGCTGCTGGGCTAGAATCGCCGATTAATGCATGATTCGGGCGCCTGCTCGCGGGCGTCCTTTTGTTAGGGAGGGTGCCGTGTCCGCATTTCCGTTCGACGCCGTTATCTTTGACATGGACGGCGTCATTGTCGATACCGAGTATTACTACTTGGGCGAGACTGCCGCGTTTGCCAAGGAGCTGGGGCTTAATCTGACTCAAGAGGAGTTGAATGGGCAGGTCGGTACCTCCCATCAGTTCTTCCTGCATATGCTGGTCGATTGGTTTGAGCGCGCCGGTAGGGGGCATTTCACTGGCGAGGAAGCGTTGGCCCGTTGGGACGAGTGGGCGCATAAACGTCCGCGCGACTATCAGGCTTTGATTAACCCAGGCGCCGTGGATACGATTCGAGAGCTGCCGCGCCGTGGCGTTCGCGTGGCGCTTGCTAGCTCGTCTCCCATGGTTAGCATCGAGGAAGTGCTCAACGCATGCGGGCTGTCGGATGCCTTTGAGTATGTGGTGAGCGGCGAGCAGTTTAAGGAGAGCAAGCCCGAGCCCGACATCTACCTGCATGCGCTGGATCTGCTGGGGCTGCCCGCGAATCGCTGCTGCTGCGTTGAGGACTCGGTGCCTGGCATCACTGCCGGCAAGCGAGCCGGCCTGACGGTCATTGCCAAGCGCGAGGAGCGCTTTGGCTTTAGCCAGGATGCCGCGGACAAGATTATCGACCAGCTGCCGGAGCTGCTCACGCTTTCTTAGGAGCGCGGTAGTTGCGCGTTTTTCGGGTCCGATGAGTAAATACCCGACATTTTGGTGCGACACCTAGCATACTTTAAGCTAATGCGGGCTTAAGGGCTTGTTGAATGCCCTTGGGCCCGCTTTAGACTTAATTGTGCTGGGAGAGGGTATATGCCACCGACTGAAGGGCTAACTGACGGTAAAGCAGCGATACCGCTGTACCAACAGGTTATCGATATCATTAAAAACGAAATTAACTCCGGTGCCTACAAGGCGGGCGCGCGGATACCCAATGAATTCGAATTGGCTGAGAGCTATAAAGTTGGCCGCGTTACCGTGCGACGCGCTATTGAGGAGCTCGTCCAGCAGGGCTATCTAACGAAGCGGCAGGGGAAAGGCACGTTTGTCAATGCCCCCAAGCTTAAGCGCAAGATTCGCCAGAAGGATGACGTCCAGAGTTTTTCGGACGCATGCCGCGTTAACGGAATGGAGCCGGGGGCGTGCGTCATTTCGAGAAAGATACTGCCGGCGGATTCCACCGAAGCGCAGTTCTTTGGTGTTCCCGTTGGAACTGATTTGATTTGCGTTGAGCGTGTGCGTACTGCCGATGGAGTCCCCGTCATGCTCGAGAACAACATATACGTTTACGAGGACAACGCTTATCTATCAACGGTACCTCTATCTAACCAATCCATTTTTGAGTTCGTGTGTAACCGGACGGGCCGTACGCCCGCGTTTACCGACCCGTGCACACTCGAGATCGCGTGCGCGTCGCCCGAGGTCGCTCGGCTGTTGGCAGTTCCCGTTGGCGAACCCTTGTTTTATATGGAAGCCTTCTTTTTCGACGAGCAGCGGCGGCCGTTTATCATCGGTCGTCAGCGGATCGTTGGGTCTCGCTACGTTTTTGACATCTAGGACATTGCGAATTGAGACGCCCGGTGGATCATCTCACCGGGCGTCTCCATACCGTTCACGGCGCAAACGCAACCGTTCAACCGCGTTGCGGCAATCAGTTTGAAATTATCTTGATGACGAGAAAAGCTGCTGGTAATCTATGGGACGTCATAGAACGTTTGCCTTGCGCAAACGTTGAAGCGAGATGCGATGCAGTCTCGAGTTCTTTGGAGGTATCTATGTCAGATACGAAGGCGAAGAAGACAAACAGACGTTTTAAGTTCAAATTACCGCATGTCTATACGATCATGTTCTTGCTGATCGTTGTCTTTGCGGTTCTGACTTAGATCGTTCCCTCTGGTCAGTACCAGCGCAAGACGATTTCGACAGCGGCGGGCGAGCGTGAAGTCGCCGTTGCTGGTACCTATGAACAGGTCGATAAGAATTACACCGATTCCGAGACCGGCGAGACCATCAATCTGGGCCAGGATATCTTTGCGGTCCTGCAAGCGCCCACTAAGGGCATCCAGGAGGCTGCCGACGTCGTTGCGTTCGTCTTATTGATTGGCGGATCGTTCGCAGTCATCACCAAGACCAACGCTTTGAATGCCGGCATGAGCCGTGTGATTAAAAAGCTCAAGAACAAGGACATCCTCATCATTCCCATCACGATGACGTTGCTGTCCATTTGCGGCACTACGTTTGGTATGTCTGAGGAAGCCCTGCCGTTCTATGCCATCTTCATTCCCATCATGATGGGTATCGGGTATGACTCGATGACGGCGTTTATCATCTGCTTCCTTGGTCCTAACCTGGGATATTGTGCTTCGACCATCGACCCGTTCAATGTTTTGATCGCCCAAGGCATCATTGGTATCGAGGGCAATCCTCAGCTGTGGCTGCGCGCCGTTTCTTGGGTCATCTTCACTGCCGTCGGTATCGCATGGGCCATGCGCTATGCCATGCGTGTCAAGAAAAACCCCGAGTCGTCCATTACATACGAGGACGACAAGCTCAAGCGTGTTGAGTTTTCCGTGACCGATGCCTCCATCGAGGAAGAGTTCACTACCCGTCAGAAGCTCGTGCTTATCGATTTTGCCTGCGGTATGGGCATTATCGTCTGGGGTCTTGTTACCCAGGGCTGGTACATGAATGAGATTTCCGCCGTGTTCCTTGGTATGGGCTTGCTTGCCGGTATCCTGGGCGGCCTTGACCAGCAGACGATCGCCGAGGAGTTCGTTAAAGGCATTGCCGACTTTGCGTACGCCGCCATCGTTATCGGTATCGCTCGCGGTATTCTGGTCATCGCCGAGGGCGGCATGATCATCGACACCATCCTCCAGGCGCTCGCTACTGCGCTCGCCGGTGCGCCCGCTGCCGTCTACACCACGTTTATGTATATCGTCCTTGGCCTGCTCTCTTTGCTGGTTCCCTCGAGTTCTGGACTTGCGGCGCTCACCATGCCCGTCATGGGTCCGCTGACCGAGCTTATGGGCCTCAATCCCGAAGCTGCCGTTACCGCGCTCCAGTTTGCTAATCAGACCATCAACACCATCAGTCCCGTGGCGGGCATGACGGTCGCCGGCCTTGCCGTGGCTAAGATTTCGTTTGGCCAATGGTGGAAGACCATTTGGAAGTTCTTCATCTTCATGGTCGTCTTTGGCCTGATCGTAACGGCAATCTCTGGCATGCTTCCGGTGTAGGTGGTTGTGATGTCTGATCGTTTGACGGTCCTGACGTCTAAGAGCGTCTTTACCGGTACGGGGGACCTGCCGTTTGAAGGTTTCGTAGCGGTCCGTGGCAATCGAATTGAGGCGGTTGGCACCAAGTGTGAGCTAGCTTCGTATTTGACCCAGGCGGACGAGGTAGTTGACCTGGGCGACCGCACTGTCATGCCTGGCCTGATCGATGTGCATACCTTCTATACAGGTTGGGCGCTGCGGATGTTGGGGTCTGATCTGTCCGGCATCGCTGATGCCAAAGAGGCTGTGTCGCTCTTGCGTGCATGGAAAGAAGATCATCCGGATTGCGCGGCGGCTTTTGGCCACAACCTACCCGAAACGTTGGCATCGGATGCCGAGAACGCAAATACGGCAGCTGTGTTTGACGATTGTTTTGGCGATATCCCCGTCGTCTGCTTTACACCGGGAGCGGAGACCTGCGTTCTCAATGCTGCTGCCAGCGCGCGATACGGCTTTACACCCCAGGCGTGCTATGCCGAGAAGATCTGGCGCATGATGAGCGATTTCCTCGCGCTGCCCGAGGTGCGTGCCGGGTATTCGGACTACATGAGCATGCTTAACGAGCGCGGCGTTACCGCCATCAAGGAGATGGCGTTTGATGACTACTACGGCTTTGCCGACGAAATGGCTCGCCGTGAGGAATCTGGTGAGCTGACGGTTCGCGTCTCTATGATGTCGCAGCCGGTGGGTGCCGGTGCAAATCTGGCATATGCCCGCGAGGCACGAGAGCGCTTCCGGGGACCGTTCGTTCGTTTTTCTGGCTTCAACCGTATGACCGATCGCGGCGTATGGGCGGGGCTTGCCGAGATGATTGACCCCTATGAGGACACGGCCGATGCGGGCGCTGCCGGCAAGACGGTCGTCGAGGAGCCAGAGTGGGATCTGATTGAGAACGAGCTGCGTGCAATTGATGCTGAGGGCTTCCGATACTCCTTGCATTGCCAGGGCGATGGCGCCGTTCGCCGCACCGTGGCGCTCTATGCCTCGCTGCCTCGAGACGAGCATGGACGGATGCTTCGCCGCCATGCGATTACCGATCTCGAGAACTCTGACCCGACCGATCTTGTCGAGTTTGGCAAGTTAGGCGGAATTTGCGAGGTCTATCCGCAGATTCTGACGCTAGACCGGCGCGAGGATTGCTTGTCGATGATGCGTCGACAAATTGGCGAGACGCGACTTTTGCACAGCTGGAATCGCCGCGGCATGGAAGATTCCGGATGCACAGTGTGCTGTGGCACGGATTTGCCGCTGTTGATTCCGAACTTGGGCGAGTCAATCTACAGTGCGTGCGGCGGATACTTCGACGATGGACTGCCCGTGAATGATGCCAACGCGCTGACGCTTGTCGAGCTCTTGCGCGCTTGGACTGCCGGGGGCGCGTACGATCTGATGCGCGAAGACGAGCTGGGTACGCTTGAGGTTGGCAAGCTTGCCGATATCTGCGTGCTCGATCGGGATGTGTTCGACCTCGATTATCGCGACGCACGCGATCTTGCGGTTGATATGACGATGTCGGACGGACAAATCGTGTTCGATCGAAACAAGGAGGCATAAGATGTCTGAATCCAAGCCGACGCTGCGCCGCGAGCAGATTGCGGGCATGAATATCCACTACATCATGTGGTCGCTCGATTACTTCCTTGATGTGCAGCAGCGCTTGGGCTTTGAGTCCATTGAGCTTTGGTGTGCGGAGCCGCATGTGACGCTCGACCACACGGGCTACTTTGAGGCTGAGGTCCTGGCGAAAAAGGCTGCAGACCGTGGGCTTAGGTATCGTACTCTGTGCCCCGAGAATGTTGTCTATCCTTGGCAGTACTGCGCACGCAAACCGCTGCATGAACAGCGCAGCCTGGCGTACTTTAAGCACGGCATTGAGCTTGCCGAGGTACTTGGGTGTGACCGTATGTCCGTCAATTCGGGCTGGGGCGACTGGGACGAGGACCGCGAGGAAGCCTGGAAGCGCAGCCGCGAGCACTTGTCCATTCTGGCGGAGTATGCCGGCGAGCACGGTCTGGTGCTTACGATGGAAAGCCTGCGTCCCGAGGAGAGCAACCTTGTGACGACGGTTTCCGATGCGAAGCGCATGATTGACGAGGTCGCGAGCCCGTACTTACAGCCCATGGTTGATACAACCGCGATGGGCGTTGCAGGCGAGACGCTCGAGGACTGGTTTGCCGCCTTTGGTGATGGGGCAATTCACGAGATGCACTTTATCGACGGTGACCCGTATGGCCATCTGGTGTGGGGCGATGGCAAGCACGATATGGACGCCTTCGTCGCCACGCTCAACGCCCATGGTTTCGACGGCATGCTGGGCCAGGAAATCACGGACGGTCGTTACTACGATGACCCGGCGGCGGCAGATGCCAAGAACATGGCCGCATTCGAGAAATATCTGATTGACTAAAACAACTATCGGCCACGCAACCAATGTCATTGATTGCGGACCAAACAAGAAAGGAACTGGATATGAACGCACATGATCTGATCAAAGAGGCAATTGCCGAGAAGGGCAAGTTCGACAGCGTCTACTGGATTGCTTGCGGTGGCTCCATGATCGATTTGATCCCGGCTCATGAGCTTCTGCAGCGTGAGGCAACCACCTTCACTTCGTATATCTATACGGCTCGCGAGTTTGATATCATGCGTCCGCGTCGTCTGGGCGAGAAGTCCCTGGTCATCGCTTGTAGCCATAGTGGCAATACCCCCGAGGTCGTCGAGGGCTGCGAGATTGCCCTTGCTGCCGGCGCTACGGTGATCGCCCAGACCGACAACGCTGGATCCAAGATTGACACCGGCAAATGGACCACATGGGTCTATCCGTGGGGCGAGGGCGTGCCGCAGGCCGAGGTCCCCGCTGGTATTTCGCTGTCGCTTGCGGCAGAGCTGCTCGATCAGCAGGAGGGCTACGCCGATCTTGCCGATATGTATGCCGGTATTGCCGAGATGGATAAGATTCTTCCCCCGGCACGCGAGAAGGTAAATGCCGAGCTGGGCGATCGCTTTGCCAAGCTTTGCCAGGAGCACGAGTTCTTCTATATTCTGGGCAGCGGTCCCAACTTTAGCCAGACCTACGGTTTCGCTATCTGCTCTCTTATGGAGATGCAGTGGCAGCACTGCAGCTACATCCACTCTGCCGAGTACTTCCATGGCCCCTTCGAGGCTACTCAGGATGGCGTTTTTTACTTCCTGCAGATGGGCTCCAGCGAGTGCCGCGCTATGGACGAGCGCGCCCTGGCGTTCCTTAAGACGCATACCGATACGCTGATGGTGCTCGATGCCAAGGAGTACGGTATGGAAGCCGTGCCGGCGAGCGTCCGTGCCTATCTGGACCCGGTGCTGTTCTACGCCATGAACTGCGAGCTGCGTGCTGCGCGCGGCAAGGTGTTTGATCACGATCCCGATTTCCGTCGCTATATGGGTGTTGTCGAGTACTAGAAGGGGCAAAGGCCATGGCATTTAACGTTAACGCGCTCGGATTTGGCGACAACGTCGTCGATCGCTACGAGCATATCCATACCATGTATCCTGGCGGCAATGCGGTGAACTTCGCCGTTTATGCCAAGAAATGCGGTGCCGCACGCTCCGCATACATGGGCATTTTTGGCAATGACGCCGCTGCCGAGCATGTCATTGCAAGCCTCGAGGATGAGGGTATCGAGCTTGACAAGTGCGAGCAGATGATTGGCGAGAACGGAGCGGCTCGCGTGACCGTCGTTGACGGTGACCGTGTCTTCCTTGGCTCCAACGAGGGCGGTATCCGTGGCGATGCGCGCTATGTCCTCGATCGCTTTGACCTTTCGTACATGAAGCAGTTCGATGTGGTTCATTCGGGCAACTATTGCTTTACCGAGCGCGAGCTGCCCAAACTGAAGGCTGCGGGCGTCACGGTCTCTTTTGACTTTTCGGACGACTCCACCGACGAGTACTACGAGCAGATTGCGCCCTACGTCGATTTCGCTTTCTTTAGTGCGGCGGATGCCGCAAGTGAGGACGAGATTCGCGAGCGTCTGGCATGGGTGAAAGGCTTGGGTCCGCGTTTTGTGTCGGCTACGGCGGGCGCCGAGGGCTGCATTGCTTACGACGGCGAGCGTTATTACCGCCAGCTGGCTAAACCGGTAACGGACATGAAGGACACCATGGGGGCGGGCGACTCGTTCCTCACCTCGTTTTTGATGTGCTATCTCGATTCCGCCAAGCGTGGTGAGGACGGCGCCGAGGCCATCGAGCGCGCGCTCGACTTTGCTGCCGGGTTTGCCTCGACCGTGTGCGGCATGGAAGGATCTTGGGGCCACGGAGCACCAATCGTCGAATAGCTTAAGAAAGCGTACGGCGGTCTGGCTATGAGGCTTTGGACGGCCGATGCAAAACAATAAGCGAAACGCGAAAAGGGGGCTCGCCATGTGGTGGGTCCCCTTTTGAACATTGGAGAAGACCATGGGTATTAAAGCGTGCGCGGCTGGTTTTTGCTGCGCGGACGTCTATCAAAACATCGGCGTGTTCTATCCGACTGGTAATGGCATTGACTGGGGTATCCATCTTGCACGAATGGGCGTTTCGGTATCCGCCGTGTCGGTTGTCGGCAAGGACGAGTACGGGAACAAGATGAGGGAGGCGCTGGCCGCTGAGGGGTTCGATATCTCACACCTGCGGGTGGAGGATGGCGACACCTCGGTGATGCTCATGGCATTGAAAGACGGCGTCGATCGCGTGCATCTCGAGGCAATCGATGGTGTAATGGAGACATATCGACCGAATGAAGACGACCGGACGTTTATCCTAGAACATGACATCATTCATACCGACCTGTTTGGCAATTGTTTGGACCTCCTGCCCGAGTGGCATGATGCGGGCAAGACGGTGGTTATGGACTTCTCGGTGTTCAGCCAGGATCCCGAATATGCCTGCGAGAATCATTTTCCCTACGTTGACTATGCGTTCATGTCGTTTGAGGAGGACACTCCGGAGCTACGAGACTGGGTACGCCACGTGCAGGGATTGGGACCGCGCGTTGCGGTTGCCACGCTTGGCGAGAAGGGAAGCATTGCCTATGACGGTGAGCGCTTCTATGAGTGCGGGATCGTGCCGGCGGAGAAGGTCGTTAATACCGTGGGTGCCGGCGACTCGTATATCGCCGGGTTTACCAAGGGCGTGATCGATGGCCTTGATATTCCGGCGTGTATGAAGGCGGGCGCTGAGCTGTCGTCCCGAGTGATTGGTTCGTTTGAGCCGTACTAGGGTCAAATGCCTGGAAAGGAGTACGAAATGGTTATCGACATGTTGGTCCATCCTATGCTCTACGGCGAGATCTGTACGCCGGGTGATGAGCCTGATGGATTCGGTTTTTGGTCACGAGAATTTGGTATGGGGCATATGGGCCCCATGGATTGGGATGAGCTTCAAGTCGAGATGGACGTCTGCGATGTGCAGAAGAGCGTGCTCATGCCGCTCGATGTAACCACGGCATGCGGAGGGCACTTTGGCACCAATGACCAGATTGCCATGCTGGTTGCCGCACATCCCGATCGTCTGTGGGGATTTGCGAGCGTAGACCCGCAGGTGAGCGATGCCGCAGGCGAATTGGAGCGCGCCTTTACCGAGTTGGGGGCAAAGGGGCTTTGCCTGCATCCTGCAAAGCAGGGTTTTGCCCCCGATGATGCTGTGGCCGAGCCGCTTTACGAACTGTGCGAGCGCTATAACAAGCCGGTGGTTTTCCATGCCGGTATGTCTTGGGAGCCGGGCGCAGAGCTCTCGCGCAGTAACCCGCTTGCATTTGAGCACACAATCGCAACGCATCCAAATGTGCGTTTTAGTTTGAGCCACTTTGGCTGGCCCTGGGTGCGCGAGACCGTGGCGATGCTGCTCAAGTATCCCAACTGCTACACGGACACCTCTATCACTTATATCGATTCGCCCGAGGAGATGATGCAGCGTCTTTTCACGGTCGATATGGGGCCGCTGTGGTATGAGCGCGCGCTATCGCATCAAGTGATGTTCGCCAGCAATACGCCGCGCTTCCGTGCATTCAAACTCAAGCGGGCGCTCGATACCGTGCCCATGCGCGATGATGCGCGAGAAAGGCTCTACTGGGGTAATGCCCTGCGTTTTCTTGAAGGGGATGAGTGAACATGGTGACGCTCGAGACATTGAGCTATCTATCGACTGCTCCGGACCAGTTCATCGATATTACCGAGGACGTGCACGCTGCCATCGAACGCAGCTCGGTGACCAATGGCTTGGCGGCGATTATTTTGTCGCATACGACCTGCGGAATCGTGGTAAACGAGGGGCTGCCCTGCGTGGAGACGGATCTTATGGAGACGCTTGATCGCATCGCCCCACTCGATGCCCCCTATGCGCATGCACACTTCCTGCCGAGCTATGGAGCCACCGGTAACAACTCCTGTGGGCATATCAAGAGCATGATTTGTGGAAACAGTTGCTTCTTTCCCGTCCAAGATGGCCACATCGTGTGCGGAGGTGCCCAGAACATCTATCTTGCGGAGTTTGACGGTCCGCAGAAGCGAAAAGTGTACGTCGAGGTGCTGGGGGAGTAACGTCCCTGCAATGACCCTAAGAAGGAGCACGTTATGTCGTTTCTAACCTCGATGTTCAAGACCGAAAAGCCGGTTATTGGAATGCTGCACCTGCGTCCTCTGCCGGGCGATCCACTGTATTACCCGGGCGGAAGCGTGTCGCAGGTCGTGGAAGCCGCCAAGCGCGATCTCGAGGCGTTGCAGCAGGGCGGTGTCGATGGTATTTTGATTACCAATGAGCTCTCGATGCCCTATGAGCAGCATGTTTCTCCCTCAACCCTTGCATCGATGGGCTATGTAATCGGGGCTCTATCCCATGATTTGTCGACTCCTTGGGGAGCTGAAGCTATTTACGATGGGGATGCCACAATCGAGCTGTGCGCTGCCGTCGACGCGCAGTTCACGCGTTGCAATTTTTGCGGTGCCTGGGCCGGTGATCTCGGGCTGATTAACCGAGATTTCGCTCACACCATGCGTCGCAAGGCGGCGCTGCGCCTGGACGACCTCAAGCTTTTTCACTTCATCACGAGCGAGGGGGAGGTTTATCTCAACGACCGCACGACTGCGGACATTGCCGATTCACTTCTCTTTAATTGCCTACCGGATGCGATGGTCATCGGCGGTTCGGCTGCCGGTCGTGGCGCTTCGGGCGAGCTTGCCGATGAGGTCCGTGAGCGTGTTGGCGAAGTGCCCGTGGTATGTGGCACCGGTTGTCGCGAAAATACCGTGGCTGACGTATTTGCTCACTACGATGGCGCGTTTGTCGGCACCTGCTTAAAGCGCGACGGAAAGCTGGATGCCCCGGTTGATGTTGAGCGGGTAGCTCGTTTTATGGCTGCCGCTCGTACGGCGCGAGGGGAGTAGGCACCTATGGCGCTCTATCTGGGTATTGATATTGGGACAAGCGCCTCTAAAGGCGTTTTAATCGATGATCGATGCAACATCGTTTGCCAAGCCTCTTGTGGACATGAGACGGACAACCCGTGTGACGGATGGTACCAGCATGATGCCGAGGCCGTTTGGTGGGGCGATTTTTGCCGCTTGTCGCGCGAGCTGGTGGCGCGATCGGGGGTTAACGCGGCACAGATCGGATGCGTGGGCCTTTCCGCATTGGGCTGCGACTGTGTGCCGGTCGATACCGAGTGCAACGCGCTGGCGCCCGCGATTTTGTATGGAGTCGATGCGCGTTCGAAGCCGCAGATTGACGAGCTTCTTTCCGAATATGGGTCAGACCGCGCACGCGAGCTTTTCGGGCACGATCCCTGTTCGTCAGATATTGCTCCCAAGATCTTGTGGTTTAAGGAGAATATGCCCGAGGTGCACGAACGTGCCGCGAAGTTCCTGACGGCGTCATCGTTTCTGTGCGCAAAGTTGACGGGGCGTTTTACGGTGGACCGTTATTTGGCGGAGGATTTTCTTCCCCTATACGACCGCTACACTTGGAAGGTTGATGCCCAGGAATGTGCTCGTTTCTGCCGGCCTGACCAGATGGCGGAGGTAATGTCGGCTACCGATATTGCCGGGGTGATTACGCAGCGTGCGGCTGAGGCGACGGGGCTCGCGGCGGGGACACCTGTCTTAGTGGGAACGGGCGACTCTGGTGCCGAGGCCATTTCGACGGGTGTATTCCGTCCCGGCGATATGATGGTTCAGTTGGGGAGCACGGCGTATTTCATCTACCTAGCTGATCGTATGGTCGATGATGCCCGCCTGTGGCCAGGGACGTTCATCATCCCCGGAACCTACGGGATCTGCGCGGGGACCAATACGGCGGGTGCGCTCACATCGTGGCTGCGCCAAGAGCTGTATCGCGACGTCGTAGAGGCCGAGGGCCACGGTGGCCCCGATGCATATTCGGTTATGGCGAATGATGCCGCCGATGTGGCGCCGGGTGCCGATGGGCTCCTGTGCCTGCCGTACTTTGCGGGGGAGCGTACTCCGCTCAACGATCCCGAGGCGCGTGGCGTCTTCTTTGGCCTGACCGGAAGGCATACACGAGCCCATATGGTTCGCGCCGCCTTGGAAGGCGTCGCGTATACCGTTGCATCCCATGTCGACATTATCGAGCGAGAGCATGGACTGCCAATTGGGCGCATTATGCTTGTCGGAGGTGGAACCAAGAATCCAGTTTGGATGCAAGCTATCGCTGACGTATGCGGGCGCGAGGTCTCGGTTGCCAAGGTTACGGTGGGCGCATGCTTCGGTGATGCCATCATGGCAGCTCTCGCAGGTGGCGCCTATGCATCATGGGATGAACTCGCCCAAGTCCTTGGCGTTGCGCAAACAATCGTGCCCGATATGGCTGCCCACGAGTTATATGCGTCGCGCCGTCATATCTTTGACGAATTGTATGCACGCAACCGTGATCTCATGCACGAATTGGTGTAATGCTGCCGAATTGTACTGTCTTCCAATAGGGACTGCGTTGTGCGATCCGCACGTCCCTTGGCATTTTTTGCCCACAGGGGTTAGCGAAGGTCAAATACAGAGTGCGCATTTGCTAAAACTGTCGACTCGATGCGCTTTGCGTCACAGTTTTTGAGTGAGGCGATGTGTTCTGAGGTCCATGTGAGCGATGTGATGAGCTGTCGCGCGCTTGCATCTGCTTGCGGTTCGGCTGGAGCGTCGGTTTCGAGCAGCAGACGGTCGAGTGGGATCTGTCGGGCGTATTCACGACCGCGCTTGGTAGCGAGCATCCGCTCGTTCACGGAAAAATAGCAGCCTGCGTTTCGCGCACGGTCGAACTCGTTCGAGGTGCCGCTAAACCAGTGGAAGATGATGGCGGGGGAGTTGGGGCTTGGGGTGAGTAATCCATATGACTCAAGGGCGTCCAGTACGGTTCCTGCCGAACGAACAGCGTGAATTGATATCACGCGCCCGGCGAGAGGGTACTGCACGAGTGCATCGCAGAGACGGTCAAGTGCCTGTATTTGAAGCGGTTCGCTTCCGGCAAAGCGCGCGGAAAAGTCGAGTCCTACCTCGCCGATATAGCGCTCTTGGTCAGCAACTTCGCAAAGCAGATTGACTTCGGCAGGACCGCAGCGGCCGTCGGCGAGCCACCAGGGATGGAGGCCGGCGCCCGCGATAATGTTTGGGTATCGGCTGGCCCGCTTTTTTGCTGCCGCGAAGTCGCGTGGGTCGACCCCGCAGTCAAAGAGCCCCAGACCCAACGCCGCCGACTCACTGGCTGCAGCATCGGGGCTGAGCATCAAATCAAGATGACAATGCGTGTCAAAGAATCGCGGTTCCATCGCAGGGCATCCTGCTAGTCCAAGCGCTGGCCGTCGGCGCGCACGCGCTCGCACCCGCGCCCGCTGATCTGGCGGATAACCTCGCCGGCAATCATCTGACCCATGATGGGCGGCATAAAGCTGGCGGTACCCAACTCGGTACGCTCGTGGATGTTGGACGGGTCGCGGGGTTGGGTTTTAACCGATTCCTCACAGCTAAACAGCACGTGCAGGCTCTTGATTCCGCGCTTCTTACATTCTTTGCGCATAATGCGGCTCATGGGGTCGCGCACGGTGTCAAAGATATCGGCAAAACGCAAGCATTCGGGATGCAGCTTGTTGGCCCCGCCCATAGAGCTAACCAAACGAATGTCGTGATCTTGAGCATATTTGGCAATGGTGAGCTTGGCCGAGATGGTGTCGATGGCGTCGACGACGTAGTCGAGCTTGCCGCCCGTCTGCTCAAAAACGCTCGTAAAGAACTCGTCGATATTGTCGCTCAGCAGATATTCAGTTCGCTTGATGACGGTGGTGGCGGGATTGATATCGTGGATCATGGCTTCCATAACATCGACCTTGCGCTTGCCGACGGTGCTGTGAAAGGCGATGGACTGGCGATTGATATTGCTGGGCGCGATGATGTCCTTGTCCAGAATCACAAAATGCCCGATGCCGCCGCGGGCAAGTGCCTCGCAGCAGTTAGAGCCCACGCCTCCGCAGCCGAGTATCAGCACCGTGGTGTTGGCGAGCTTGTCGAGTGCCTCGCGGCCCATGATGATCTCGAGCTTGGTGTCGCGTGTCTCGACGAGTGCAGCAGTTTCGGTCATAGACATCCTCCGATGGGGAAGCGAATCGTGTTTTAGCTATCGCCATTATAGGTATTATCGCGATTCCATTTGAGCCCTAGGGGCTTGTTGAAATGAGGCAGGGATTCGCATAAGATGAAGCAGATGGCACCCGTTGCAGCGGGTTAGCCAACTCCCAAACACGTTTGTAGCGTGAGAAGTGGCCGTCTTCGCATTACGCGAGGGCGGCTATTTCATTCGACCTCCAATGTGGATGCCGAGCTCCACAGCCGCGATTACAAGCAACAACAACGTCAGGACATCGTTAATACTCATAGTCCATCTCCTTCTTGGGAAGAGGGAGCTGGCCCATCTGCTTCTGGACCCATTGTATCTAAAAACGAACGAATGTTCTATACATAACATTGCTATTAGATAATTAGACAAACATCTAAATATCAAGTATAGTGTGCACGTCTCGAGAGATAGCGAGAGGAGGTTCTATGCCGGGAGAAGGTTTTAAGGCGCTGGCTGATCCAACGCGGCGGCGCATTTTGGAACTGCTGCGCGAGGGCAATTGCACGGCGGGGGAGCTTGCCAAGCATTTCGATATCAGTAAGCCGTCGCTGAGCCATCACTTGGCGACGCTTAAAAACGCCGGGTTGGTGACCGACGAGCGCCATGGCCAAAACATCGTATACAGCTTAAACACCACCGTCATGCAGGATTTAATTGGCTGGTTTATGGGTTTTACAAACAATGAAGGTGATAAGGATGAATAACGAAAACAAGGGCATTCACCCCACAGGGGTATCGTCGCGCGTGTGGATTGCGCTGGTCGCTCTGTGCGTCGCCAATGTCGTAGCGCACCTCATGGTGATGCCGAGCTTGCCTGCGCAGATTCCCACGCACTGGGGCGCGAACGGCGCTGTCGACGGTTGGGGTCCTAGCTGGATGGCCTCCGCGCTCGGCGTGCTGCCTCTGGCGCTTCTCGCAATGTTCTGCGTGGTGCCGCGCATCGATCCCAAAGGTGAGGCATATCGAACCTCGGGTAAGTTCTATCAGGGCTTCGTAATTGCCTTCACCTTGTTCATGTGTGCCATAAGCTGGTTGGGTGAGCTTACGGTCTGGGGCGTGGTGCCGGCGGTCGGTTCGGTCAACGTGCTGATTTCCGGTGCTATCGGTTTGCTGTTCATCGGCGTAGGCAACTACTTGCCGCGTGTGAAGCAGAACTATACGCTCGGTATCAAGACGCCTTGGGCGCTTGCCGATCCCGAGAACTGGCGCCGCACACAGCGCTTTGGCGGTGCTTGCTTTATGGTGCTGGGCGTTGGCCTGATTGTGATGGGCGTGGCGGGTAGCGTGCTTTCGAGTGAAGTCGTCGCCGCGGTGATTGCGGTTCTGGCGTTTGGTTCAGCTGGAGCTGCCTACGCCTATTCGTATCTGCTGTGGCGTAAATCGCAGCGAGCCGTTCGCTAAGGTTGCGGAAAACTAGCGTACGCAGTTCATAGTATGTTCCGGGGGACTTTTCCCAGGTAGTATTAGGGGGTGTGGGCAACCATGCCCCTTTTTCGTTAAGTTTCAGAGCTGGTTTTCTCATTTCGTTTCCACTAAAGCGAATCAAGAATAGGGAAACAGCAGGTAGAAAGGATAGGACAGACATATGGCGGAGTTTATCTACCAGATGTATCAGGCTCGTAAGGCCCATGGCGACAAGGTGATTCTTGACGACGTGACCCTGAGCTTCTACCCCGGTGCCAAGATCGGCGTCGTGGGCCCCAACGGTATGGGCAAGTCGACCCTGCTCAAGATCATGGCCGGTATCGAGGAGGTCTCAAACGGCGATGCCAGACTCACCCCCGGCTACACCGTGGGTATCCTGCAGCAGGAACCGCCGCTCGATGACGACAAGACCGTTATCGAGAACGTGCGCATGGCGTTTGGCGATATGATCGCCAAGGTCGATCGCTTCAATAAGATCGGCGAGGAGATGTGCGACCCGGATTGCGACATGGACGCCCTCATGGCCGAGATGGGAAAGCTCCAGGACGAGATCGACGCCGCCGACGGCTGGGATATCGATTCCAAGCTCGGCCAGGCCATGGACGCCCTGCAGCTGCCCGATTCCGACATGCCGGTTAACGTGCTCTCCGGCGGCGAGCGTCGTCGCGTGGCGCTGTGCAAACTGCTGCTCGAGGCTCCCGACCTGCTGCTGCTCGACGAGCCCACCAACCACTTGGACGCCGAGTCGATCCTGTGGCTCGAGCACTTCCTGCACAACTACCAGGGCGCGGTGCTTGCCGTCACGCACGATCGCTACTTCCTGGATAACGTTGCCGAGTGGATCTGCGAGGTCGACCGCGGTCACCTTTATCCCTACAAGGGCAACTACTCCACGTATCTGGAGACCAAGGCCGCGCGTATCGAGGCGCAGGGTAACCGCGACGCCAAGCTCGCCAAGCGCATGGAGGCCGAGCTCGAGTGGGTACGCAGCTCGCCCAAGGCTCGTCAGGCCAAGAACAAGGCCCGTCTGGCTCGCTACGAGGAGATGGAGGCCGAGGCCCGCGCCAGCCAGAAGCTCGACTGGACCGACATCCGCATTCCCGTGGGCCCGCGTCTGGGCAACAAGGTGCTCGAAGCTCATCACCTGCACAAGGAGTTCGATGGCCGTGTGCTCATCAATGACCTTTCGTTTACCCTGCCGCGTAACGGCATCGTGGGCGTGATCGGCCCCAACGGCGTGGGTAAGACTACGCTCTTCAAGACCATCGTGGGTCTGGAGCCGCTGACTTCGGGCGAGCTCGAGGTGGGCGAGACCGTCAAGATCTCCTATGTCGATCAGAACCGTTCCGGCATCGACCCCGACAAGAACCTGTGGGAGGTCGTCTCGGACGGCCTGGATCACATGATGGTCGGCGAGACCGAGGTTCCGAGTCGCGCTTATGTGGCGAGCTTTGGCTTTAAGGGCCAGGACCAGCAGAAGCGCGCTGGCGTACTCTCCGGTGGCGAGCGCAACCGTCTGAACCTGGCGCTCACGCTCAAGCAGGGCGGCAACCTGCTGCTCCTCGACGAGCCCACGAACGATCTCGACGTCGAGACGCTGTCCTCACTCGAGGCGGCGCTGCTCGAGTTCCCGGGCTGCTCGGTGGTTATTAGCCACGACCGTATGTTCCTGGACCGCGTCGCCACGCACATTCTGGCGTGGGAGGGCACCGACGAGAATCCGGGCAACTGGTATTGGTTCGAGGGCAACTTCGAGGCCTATCAGGCCAACCGCATCGAGCGCCTGGGCGAGGACGCAGCCCAGCCGCATCGTATTCACCGCAAGCTGACGCGTGACTAGGTTTGTTACGCGGTTTTACCAAACCGCGTAACGAGATGATGCTGCGCGAGCCGCAAGCACCCCATCTTGTCGTTCAAACCGTCGCTCGCGTACCAAAGTACGCGTCGCTCCTCTTTCACGGCAACCTGGGGCACTTGCGGCTCGCTCGCTGTTGGTTACGATGCATCGACAAATGAGCAATTTAAACGAATGAGCAAAAACGGCTCAAATCCTGATTTGGATTTGAGCCGTTTGTCGTTACTGCTCGGGTTCTTCGACTTTATCGATGGTCCAGGCGGCTCCGAGACCGCCGGCGGTGTTGCGGCGGATGCGCACGGCAACCTCGCGGCGCTCGCCGGCCTGCGTGTAGTGCAGGGGGGAGCTTGCGCGGTTTCGCGCGGCCTCGATGGTACCGCGCTCGCGGGCGATCCAGTAGTACTCGCCGACGATGCCGAGCGTGTCGGCGCCGTAGGGGAGATAGGTCGACAGCTGGTGCAAAAGCGGGCCGGGGCAGAAGACCTCGGTTGTGAAATCGACGGGGAAGTCCTCGGGGATGGCGGGCGCTGCGGGTGCGGGGGCCGGTGCTGCAGCGGGGACCGGAGCCGGTGCGGGAATCTGGTCATAGACAGGTTCGGATGCGGACTCGATGACGGGTGCAGACTCAGGCACCGGTTCCGGCTTAACTGCGGAATCTGTCGGTTCCACGGAGACGGATGTGTCTTCAGTCTCGGTTTTGGCATCGGCTTGCGGGGCGTCCTCTGCCTCGACAGGCAGCTTTGCTTCGACCGGCGTGGATGCCATGGTGGTGATGCCGGCGTTTGCGTTCTCGGGGTCATAGACGACCGTAAGCGAGATGGCGGGCTGCGGTGTCTCGGGCTCCGGCGCCGACTCGGTAGCGTCTTGATCGGCGGGTTCGTCGGACTGATCGTCCTCGGCCTCGTTGCCAAAGACATTGCTGTTTTGGAACGCAGACGTCTCGGGTTGGTTAGCGGCTTCTTCGGTTGTCGACTTGGGAGCTTCGTTGAGCTCAGCAGTGGCTTCCTGCTCGGATATGACTTCAGGATCGGTCGTGGCGGCGATTTCGGTTTCTACTGCTACCTCAATAGCGACTTCGATCTCTGTCTCGGGCTCGGGCTCCGGCACAGCTTCAACCGCGGCTTCTGGTTCGGGACGCTTAACGTGCTTGGGGCGCACAGCCTTGAGGTCCTTCTCACTGCGCTTTTTCTTTTTGTAGGACTGCTTAGCGCCCTTGGCGGTCTTGGGCTTGTCCTCGCCCTTGGCAAGTGCGGCATCCCAGGCCTCGTTGGCGATGACGGTGGCATACAGGCGACCGCCCTTAAAGACGGTCAGCTTAATGCAGTCGTCAAGCTCTTCGAGCAGCTCGCGCGTGGATTCGAAGCCCAGGTCATAAGCAGTCATGTCGTCAACGGCGAGAGCCTCTTCGACCTGCGTCATAAACGTTTGCTTGCCGCATCCAATCGCATCGCGCAGCAGGCGATACAGATAGATGTGGTTGCCCAGCGAAAGCATGGGCCTAACTATTGTCTTGCTCATGGCAAATCTCCTCTTTACACATGTAAAGCATCTTACCATCGCATGGCGCTCGCCATGACGGCGCCCAAGGCAAACGGGCGCGAACCGCTGTCGATTCGCGCCCGTTGTACAGGTTGCCTATCTGGGGATGCAGTGCCTAGTTGCCCGATGTCGTGCCTTGGCTTGAACTGTCAGATGCCGTGCCGGACGCGGTTCCGCTCGAGCTGTTGGTGTTGCTGTTGTCGGTAGATCCCGTGCTCGGTGTATTGCCATTCGCCTGGTCGCCCGTGCTCGGTTGAGAGCCGTCAGTCGTTTGGCTTGAGTCAGTCGTGCTGGATTGCGTGCCGCTGTTGTTCACGGAAGAATCGACGCCCTGCGATTGGTTTTGGGTGTTCGAGGACGAATTGGCAGAGGTAGAACTGCCTTGCGTATCGTCCGTCTGTGCCTGCTGATCCTGCGACTGGGTGTTGCCATTTGCATCGCTCTCGCTCGTGCGCGACGACAGGATTGGCTCGGGACGCTCGCCCAGACCCTCACCGGCAGTGGTGATAAGGATGGCGCCGGCGCAGGCGATGACCGCGACGATGGCGATAGCGATCGAGAAGACGATGACCTTCTTTTGCGTCTGGCTGCGCTCAGCCGCCGCCTTGGCGCGCAGGCTGTTGGGAGCGACGCGCGCCGTGGTCGCGCGTCCCGCAACCTGGCGCATCTCCTGCGTGGTTGCGGCGCCACCTAGGTGCTCCTCGACATTGGGCTCAACGGGCTCGTAGGCGCCGGTAGGGTAGTCGACAGCGGCATGCGTGCCCTTGATTGCTTCGGCGCTGGCGGAGATAAAGTGGCGATAGACCTGCGAGGACACAACAGTGATGACTGAGCTCACAGCGGCACCAATCACCGAGCCGGCAATGCCAATCTTTGAAGCGAGCGCGACACTCGTGGCGGCTGCCGCGGCACCGGCGATGATTTGGGGAATGGAAATGTCATCAAAGAGTTTTTTCTTGGGCGCAATGGCCATGGTCTGGCCGATGGAATGGTTCTCGTGAACGCCGTTGTTGAGTGCGGCCGGCGTCATGACACGCGTGCGCGGCGCGTCGGTGTACTTGGTTGTCATACGGGGTCCTCCCGATGTAAATCTGCTTCGTTTCGTGTAGCCATCAGGGTACCCACCAGATGTGAATCGTACGTGACATTTAACAGATACCATCAACTCATCAAGGGGGCCTGCTGTCTTTGGTGCAATAGCTTGATGCTAAACTGGATTTACTATTGCGAGGTGGTTTACGTGATGTACCCGTATATGACATTCGAAGATGGTACCGAGGTCATTCATTCTGACCTGATTACAGATGGCGATATCGAAAAGGTTATCGTGCATTTTGAGCGACCGACGGCAGAGGGCTTCGACTCCGCTCGTTGTGAGTTGCCTTCCTGTTCGTGGACTGACTGGGAAGGGCATTTTACTCAGAGTGAAAAACGAGCTTTCGAAGAGTGTCTGAGCAAATAATTTAGATTAGTTCGAGTTTAGTTCGAATAAAGAAGCTGAATGCGATGACCTAAAGCGTATGCATTTTTAGTATTAGATGCGTATGAAATGGAGGATGTGAATGGATGAGCTAATAGACTTTAAAAAACGATTTCTCAAGAATGGCGAGCTGGTTTCAATTCCAAAAAAGGAAAGCTATAAAAGAATCATGCTGCTATGGGCCGTCTCTTTCTTTGAATTAAATACAAGTTATACGGAGCTTCAGGTTAATCGTGTGCTGTCACAGCTCTATCCTGATTATGCCGTGTTGAGGCGGTACTTGGTTGATTATGGATTCCTATTAAGGGATGAACGAGGCCTGAAATACGAGGTTAATCGTGATGTTCACGGTATTGAGAGCTAGCCGTCCGGTTCGGGTCCTATATATTGCTAGAGGGATAAGCGAAATAGGCAATTGGTGTGCGAATATTGCTTTGCCAATGCTGATTTACGAGGTAACTCACGATGTTTCTGCAACTGCTTTGATGGTCTGCTGCAGATTTGCCCCCTCTCTGTTTTCAGTTGCGCTCGCGCAGCTGCCTCAGAAGATGGGTATCGGGACACTGCAGGCCATGAGATTGGCAGACTTAATTCGCGCGGGATTATTCGTTTGCTATATTTTTGTTGATAGTAAATGGAGTATGTTTGCTATTACGTGCGCGGTATCGCTTTGCCGAACGGTAGAAATGCCCTGCTTTTACTCGTTGTTAAGAGCCAATACGAATAGTATCAATCGCGACGTAATTAATAATTCGTTTGGGTTCCTGCAGAATTTGATGATGGTCCTGGGGCCAGTTGCCGGCGGTTTTGTTGTCGCTCAATTTGGGGCGGAGGCTGTTCTTGCATTAGACGCGCTTTCTTTTGCCGCGTCGTTCTGGTTGCTGCGAGATGTTCCGTCGGTTATCGAGGTTAATGATAAAGAGGGAATAAGCAAAAATGAAAAAAACAGGACTGCATTTAGTGATCTTAGCGCGAAGCACTTGGCAATTGGTTTCCTATTAATCGATATTTCTAGTGGCGTGGCATTCGGCTCTCTGAATTCTCTTTTGCCAGCTATAGCGCAATTGCAATTTGACTCGTCATCGATACAATATGGATTCCTTCAGAGTAGTCTTACAATCGGACTGTTGTTCGGAAATACAATATACGGTCGTTTAATCAGTGGTTCCGATTGCGTTAAATCATATTGTTTTGTGACGTATCTTGCGCTCGGTGCGTATCTGGCGTTTGGCTATCGCTATGCGTCTGGGATATCGTTTATTTTCCTTTTTATCGTCGGTGCCGGAAACGCCATTCAAGATGTGCTTCTCATAACATCGCTGCAGGATTTGGCGAGAGACGGATCTGAATCGATAAGCCTGTTTTCAATTAGGGAGTCTTTGCAATCGGTTGCTGTTGTTATTTCAACACTTCTTGTTTCCCTGTTCACGAGCATCGCGATGTTCTCAATTCTCGTTACAGGACTTGGTGTATTTTCAATTATGATGGTAGTTGTGTTTCAATTGAATTATTTGCGAAAGATGTGACGTTGATATGCCTAAAACGCTTTTAGTATTTCCCCCAGGATGGAGTCCAGTGGGGCCGTATCTTGCCTTGCCTGTTTTGAAGTCATATCTTCAAGAGGTTGAACAATACAAAGTTGACATTGTTGACTTAAACGTGGAATTTTACGATGACCTCCTATCTTTTAGACATGTCGAAGAGTGCTGTAAAAGGTATCGGGAATCAAAGGATTCGTTTAGTTCGAATGTTCAATTAACAATCGAGTTGATACAAAAGTCGGCACTTAATGTTGACGAGGCAAAAGATATTTTCAGATCGAAGAGATACTTTAATCTAAAAGAAAGACAATATGCTGAAAACATTTTTAGAAATGCACTCTATATCATAAATCACGTCTCATATGGAGTTAAATACACGTTCAACTCCATAGATCTGCCCTATGATTATTATTCGACACCAGAAATAATGAAATCGCTTGCGGATACCTTGCATAATCCGTTTATTTCCTTCTATGAAACTGCCTTTCTTAAGCGTATTCAGAGGGAAAAAATCGAGTTTATTGGGATTTCGGTGAGCGGCTGTTTCCAATTGATTTCTGCAGTTACGTTAGCGAAACTGATTAAAGAAGAATGTCCATCTGTTAAACACGTCTCATTGGGCGGCAATTACATTACTCGTTTAGCAGATGACTGCATGAAAGAATGGCATCCCTTTTTTGAATACATTGATTCGATAATGATGTATGACGGCGAAGAGCCGCTTGCACGTCTTCTTGAGGCTCTTGACTCTGGTGATGACAATCTCGACTGTGTTCCAAACCTTTGCCATGCTAAAGGTGGAAAGATATATAAAAACCATCGGATTGAGCAAACATTTATCAACGATACAGTTCCCGATTTCGATGGCTTCGCCCTTTCTAAATACTTCATGCCTGAGCTAATATTGCCGGTTTATTCCTCTAGGCAGTGTTTTAATCATTGCGCCTTCTGCACCATTCCCGGTGCTACCGGTGGTTGTTACCGAAAGATGCCTATATCGAGAGTATTTGAAATAATGTGTCGGTTAAATGAAAAATACGGCACGAGAGTTTTCTCTTTTGTGGATGAAACATTCGAAGGCAAAAGAATGGAGCAACTCGCGGATGAAATAAACGCATCGGGAAAAACGTTTTTCTGGCATGGAGAAACGAGGTTCTCTCCAACCCTAAGTACAGACGTTTTTAACAAGATATACCAAAGTGGATGTAGGCAGATTCAGTTTGGCCTCGAGTCATACAACCAAAGAGTTCTTGATCTAATGAAGAAGAACACGAGAGTTGATTGGATTGATCGCAATATCCATGATTGTCTCAATGCGGGTATTCCTGTTCATCTATTTTTTATGATTGGCTTTCCGACCGAAACTAAAGAAGAGGCTCTGAACACCTTAGCTTATACAGAGAATGTTTTGAATTATTCAAAACAGGTATGTGGTGTTCCATATTCCACGAGAGGATTTACGAATTTTGGTCTCGTTATGGGGTCGGATGTTTGGAATCATCCCGATAAGTATGGTGTCTCTGTAATGCCGAAGTCCCAATATGAGGATTTGCGCCTCGAAGTGGATTATGTTTCAGGCACTGGTTTAACTTTAAATGAAGCAAAATCCTTATCTGATGAGCATCATATTGATTTTTATATGCAAGAGGTCATAAACGGTAGTGACACAATTGACTTGCCCCAGCGGCTTCATATTTCAGAGGTGACCTGGATCCTAGATTCTATTCACGCTGTCAGGTATAAGGGACATTTGACCAAAGTAAAGCGACGGCTAACTAGTCTAAATCCAGCTGATCGAATCTGGCTGGATTCCAAGACCTCTGTCGTGCTCGTTGAGCCATTTGCCTACTTCTATAATTCTGAATACCATCATGTCTATGCTGTTTCCCAGTTGGTATACCTTAAGTTGGCCCGTTTATTGGAGGCCGATTGTAGCATTTCTCTTATTCTTGATCAGGGCGACCTCGAGCTGACAAGGGCGATAGAAGAACTGTTGCATTATGGATTGCTGAATACAAATATCGATGCCGATTATGTAATGCACGATAATGGTTTTCAATTGGTTAAAAGTTCGTTTGTTAAAGAAGTCGGACGCTCAAAAGAGGGGTTAAGAGTACTGCTGAGTTGTGCCACCCATAGAATGTGTGCGGTTAATGATTATTCGTTCGCTTTGCTTTCGTTGTTTGAAAAGCCGATTACTAAGAACGAGCTGCGCGACATTTTGAAAAAAGAGGGACTATCGGCAAACGAGGAGCAATTAAACAAGTTGGTTGATAATTGCATGAAAGCAGATATACTACAATTGATTAGATAGAGGAGGTTTCTGCATGGACGTTATTAACAAAGATCTCTTGGAGCAACTGAAAGAGTCTCAGGAAGAGGGCGTCGTGGTAGAAGTGTTCGACTTTGAGGACTACATGGATAAATTCTGCCATTAGTTTCGGAATTTACTTGCCTCGCTTAAAGGAGAAGTCGATTATCGATTTCTCCTTTTTTAATTAAAGATATTTTTGGAATACATGCTCTTAGCACAGGTTGGCGTCTCAGTAAACTGGGAGGTTGCTTTGGCTAGTTAGAGATATGTGAACGTCCGTTAGACTGAATCTCAGGGTAGAAGGGGCCTCCAGTGTCCAGATCAACAAGGCAATGCTGCGTTTCGGCTAATAAGAACGACGGCTTTTTGCGTGTGGCGGCGGCGTCGCCGCGGATTCGCGTGGCCGATGTCGAGGGCAATGCCGAGGTGGCGTTGGCTGCCGTGCGTGAGGCTGCCGAGCGTGGCGTTCGCGCGCTGGTGCTGCCCGAGCTTAACCTGACCGGCTATACCGCGGCCGATCTGTTCCATAACCGCACACTGCTGCATGCCTGCGAGGCTGCTCTGGTGCATATCCTCGACGAGACTCGTGAGCTGCCGATTGTCTTTACCATTGGTCTTCCCGTTGCGGTTGCCGAGAATATCTACAACTGCGTCGCTGTGTGCTGCGCGGGCGAGCTTTTGGGCCTCACGGCCAAGAAGTATTTGCCCAACTATGGCGAGTTCTATGAGCGCCGTTGGTTTGCTCCGGCACCTACCGATCCCGTTTGGCTTGAATTTGCCGGTCAGGGTCCGGTCCCGTTGGGCTCGGGGCTTGTCTACCGTTGCTGTGATGAGGGCGCCGAGGACCTGGTGCTGGGCGTTGAGGTCTGCGAGGACCTGTGGGTGCCGGCGCCTCCTTCGACCGAGATGGCGCTTGCCGGTGCGACGGTGATTCTCAACCCGTCGGCCTCGGACGAGATCATCGGCAAAGCGGATTACCGCCGCAGCCTTATCTCTAACCAAAGTGCACGCCTGTACTGCGCCTATGCCTACGCGGACGCGAGCGAGGGTGAGTCCACGACCGATATGGTCTTTGCGGGCGAGAACCTCGTCTACGAAAACGGCTCCAAGCTCGCCGCGACCAAACTGCTTACCTGCGATATGGCCATCGCCGATGTCGATCTTGACCGCCTGGTTGCCGAGCGCCGTCGCTCGACGACGTGGGCGCGCGCGGACGATGCGCCGGAGGCCACGACCGTTGAGTTTTCTTTTGAGGGCGTGCTGGCCAAAGAGCCTGTCCTGCGCGATGCCTGCGATATCGACCGCGTTTTCCCTCGCGCGCCTTTTGTGCCGGCCGACCACGGTGATCTGGCCGAGCGTTGCGAGACTATTCTCAATCTGCAGACTGCGGGCCTCAAGACCCGCCTTGCCCATACGGGTACCAAGGCTGCCGTCATCGGCCTTTCCGGCGGCCTCGATTCCACACTGGCGCTACTCGTGACCGTGCGTGCCTTCGATGCGCTGGGGCTGCCGCGCACGGGCATCACTGCCGTGTCCATGCCCGGCTTTGGCACGACGCATCGCACTAAGTCCAACGCCGAGTCGCTCGCGCGCGACCTGGGCGTGAGCTTCCGCGAGGTTTCGATCCACGCGGCTGTGGAGCAGCACTTCAAGGACATTGAGCACGATCCGACCGTGCAGGACGTGACCTACGAGAACAGCCAGGCCCGCGAGCGTACGCAGATTCTGATGGATCTGGCCAACCAGGCTGGCGGTTTTGTCATCGGCACGGGTGACCTGTCGGAGTTGGCACTCGGCTGGGCTACCTATAACGGCGACCACATGAGCATGTACGCCGTCAACGCGAGCGTGCCCAAGACACTCGTGCGTCACTTGGTGCGTTATGCGGCTGATGTCTTTGGCGGGCGTATTGCCGAGGTTTTGCTCGATATCCTCGACACGCCGGTGTCCCCCGAGCTTCTGCCGCCCACGGGCGACGGCGAGATTGCGCAGAAGACTGAGGATTTGGTGGGCCCGTACGAGTTGCACGACTACTTCCTCTACTACTTGCTGCGTTTTGGCTTTGAGCCGGGCAAGATCTACCGCATGGCGCTCAAGAGTTTCGAGGGTGTCTACGACGCCAAGACCGTCCACGCGTGGCTGCGTACGTTCTATCGTCGCTTCTTTGCCCAGCAGTTTAAGCGCAGCTGCCTGCCCGATGGCCCCAAGGTTGGTTCGGTGACGCTCAGCCCGCGCGGCGATTGGCGTATGCCGAGTGACGCCAGCTCGCGTCTGTGGCTTGCGCAGATCGACGCGCTCAATCCAGTTGACTAAGGTTGGCTAAATTGAACCAATACGGGGGTTGCAAGCGTTACACTTTTGCAATCTGATGGCCCGTATCGCGCGGCGCTCTTGTCGGAGCGCCGCTTTTTTATATCGGAAGGTGGCACCATGCAGGCATCGCAGCGTCTCGACCGCTTTGGCGCGGAGGTCTTCGCCTCGCTCAACAACAAACTGCTTGCGCTGAAGGCTCAGGGCAAGACCATTTACAACATGAGCGTGGGCACGCCCGACTTTAAGCCGTACGACCACGTGGTCGAGGCGCTCACGCAAGCGGCCCAGGACCCCGAGATGTGGAAGTATGCCCTGCGCGACCTGCCCGAACTCAAGCAAGCCGTGTGCGATTACTATGAGCGCCGCTTTGGCGTTTCGGGCATTACGCCGTCTATGGTGCAGTCGTGCAACGGCACGCAGGAGGGCGTGGGCCATTTGGGCCTGGCCCTGCTCGATCCGGGTGACACCATTCTGGTTCCCGATCCGTGCTATCCGGTCTTTGAGGCGGGTGCCAAGATCGCCGATGCCAAGCTCGAGTACTATCCGTTGGTCGCCGAGCATAATTACCTGCCCTATGTGGCGGGCATCGATCCCGAGGTGGCCGATCGTGCCAAGTACATGATCGTGTCGCTGCCCGCCAACCCGGTGGGCTCGGTGGGCGCGCCCGAGGTCTACGAGGAGATTATCGCTTTCGCCCGTGAGCACGACCTGCTCATCGTCCATGACAACGCGTATTCCGATATCGTGTTTGACGGCGAGCCGGGCGGAAGCTTTTTGCAGTATCCCGGCGCGCTCGAGGTGGGCGTGGAGTTCTTCTCGCTCTCCAAGTCGTTTAACGTCACCGGCGCGCGTATCGGCTTTTTGGTCGGTCGCGAGGACGTGGTCTCTGCCTTTGCCAAGCTGCGCGGCCAGATCGACTTTGGTATGTTCTTCCCGATCCAGAAGGCTGCTATCGCCTGCCTGAACGGCCCGCGCGATGAGGTCGAGGCGCAGCGTCTGAAGTACCAGGAGCGTCGCGATGCCCTGTGCGACGGTCTTGAGGGACTGGGCTGGGAGCGTCCCAACGCGCATGGCTCTATGTTTGTGTGGGCCAAGCTTCCCGGCGGCCGTACCGATTCCATGGCGTTTTGCGAGGAGCTCATGGAGAAGGCCGGCGTTGTGGTGACGCCGGGCGCGAGCTTTGGGCCTTCGGGCGAGGGGCACGTGCGCATGGCGCTGGTCTTGCCGCCCGACCAGATTGCTTTGGCTGTCGAGGCCATTCGCGAGGCGGGCCTGTATTAGAAAGGTGTTTCGACTCGTCAATAGCTCGAAACCGATTTCGTGCAGTTATTTTACGATTTCTGCAAACAATTTCGGTAAACGGTCGATTTTTGGCTGCGAATAGGAGCATAATCAAAGTCCCGATTGGATGTATTGGGATTACGGCAAGCCGCTCGGGTCGTTCCCGGGCGGCTTGCTTGTGGAGAGAGATGGGAGTTTCTAATGGTTAACGAGAAGAAGGTCGCTATTGTCGGCTGCGGTTTCGTTGGTTCGTCTTCGGCGTTCGCGCTGATGCAGAGTGGTCTGTTCTCCGAGATGGTCCTCATCGACGTGGACAAGAACCGCGCCGAGGGTGAGGCCCTGGATATCGCGCACGGCATGACGTTTGCCGAGCCGATGAAGATCTACGCCGGCGATTATTCCGATGTCGCCGACGCCGCCATGATCGTCGTCACCGCTGGCGCTGCCCAGAAGCCCGGTGAGACTCGCCTGGACCTGGTCAACAAGAACGTCAACATCTTTAAGTCCATCATTCCCGAAATTAAGAAGTCTGGCTTCGACGGCATTCTGCTCATTGTCTCCAACCCGGTCGATGTTCTGACCTATGCCGCCATCAAGATGTCCGGCCTGCCCGAGGGCCATGTCATCGGCTCCGGCACCGTGCTCGACACTGGCCGTCTGCAGCAGATGCTTGGTGCCCACGTCGAGGTTGACCCGCGCGATGTCCAGGCCTATGTCATGGGTGAGCACGGCGACTCTGAGTTTGTCGCTTGGTCCAGCGCCCAGGTTGCCGGCGTGCCGCTGAACACTTTCTGCGAGCTTCACGGTCATCTGGAGCATGAGGCTGCCGAGAAGCGCATCGCCGAGGACGTCAAGAACTCCGCCTACACCATCATCGAGAAGAAGCACGCCACCTACTATGGCGTCGCCATGGCCGTCAAGCGCATCTGCACCGCCGTCATGCGCGATGAGCAGACCGTTCTGCCCGTCTCCTCGCTCATGGTGGGCGAGTATGGCCTGTCCGATCTTGCCATCTCCATGCCGACGGTCGTTGGCCGCGACGGCGTCGTCTGTCGCGTCCCCGTGCCGCTGAACGATGACGAGCAGCATGAGCTCACCGCCTCCGCCAAGGCCCTCAAGGACATCATCGACAGCGTCGACTTCTCCTGCTAAATCAAGCTCGCTAGAGCGAAAAGCTACAATGAAGGCGTCCGGGTCCACACGGCCCGGGCGCCTTTTTGGTGCAAAGTAACCTGACCCCAATGCACCATAGTTGCCCCAATGCACCATAGTTGATGGGAGGGCCATGTCGGATTCGCCTAATTTTTTAACCTATGCCCAGACGGCGTTTGATCCGTTTGAGGAGAGGCCGTTCTGCGCGGTGGATAGCCTCGTCTTTGCGTGGTTGTCCTATTTGCGTTTGCCGGGTGATATGGCGGAGCTGACGAACTGGCAGGGCCTAGACGTACGCGAGCTGCTGCGTGCCGAGTGCTACCGGGACATGATTGACGACTTGTGGGACCCGGAGGGGAGCAAGGCCTTGCTGGAGGCCGTGGCAGCAAGTCCTCGCTACCGTGGCGTGCACGTTTGCGGCTATCGTGCCGTGAGCGATGTGGTGGCGACAGAGCAGTTTGCAGCCATGGCGTTCCGGTTTCCGGCGGGGTTTAGCTATCTTTCCTTCCGGGGGACCGACAGCACGATTGTGGGCTGGAAAGAGGACTTTAACATGGCGTTCCGGTATCCTGTGCCGGCCCAGGAATCCGCGGCGCGTTATGTGGACGAGGCGGCGGATGCGATTGACGGGCCGCTTTTGTGCGGAGGTCATTCCAAGGGTGGAAACCTTGCGGTGTACGGTGCGGCGATGTGCTCCGATGTCGCCCGTGCGCGAATCGAACAGGCGTATTCCCATGATGGTCCGGGTTTCGTCGAGGAGTTTCTGAACGGCAACGCCTTTGCCGATCTTTCCGGTCGAATCGACAAGACGCTACCTCGGTCGTCGATCTTTGGCATGATGTTCGAGACGCAGGAGGACTATGCCATCGTTGAGAGCACCGAGTTCAGCCTGCTGCAGCACAATCCCTTTAGCTGGGTGGTTGATGGTCGCGACTTCGTGTACTGTGAGCGCCTGTCCGCCGGTGCTCGATACGTTGATGGCTCCATTCGCGAGATGCTGCTTGCAGTTTCGCCTAGCGAGCGCGAGCGTTTTGTAGATGCGTTGTTCTCCGTGTTTGAGGCTACGGGTGCTGAGCGGTTTGCGGATATCGCTGGGAATCTGCGCGAGAGCCTGCCCGTGATGCTCCAGGCTGCGCAAGGGTTTGACAAGGATACGCGACGCTTTGTCTCGCAGACCATCGTGGCAATTCTTAAGTGTGCGCTGCTGCCCAAACGTCCCGAGTTCAGCGTGCCTTCTAGTGGTAAGAGCCTGGCAGAACAGCTCGAGGTATGGCAGTCCGAGCTCCTGCGCTAGCCATTGGTGCAAAGCAACCTGTCCCCGATGCACCAATCTTCGATGCGCCTGGGGCGGGCTCGACCGCTATACTGGTTCGTGCTCAATTCAATCTAGAACGGAATGCCGTATATGAAAATCAATCATGCGATTCTGCATATCCTGGACTTTGACTCTGCCGTCAACGTTATGAGCCAGCGCGAGCTCGATATCGAGAGCCGTACCGTGCGCAACTTCGTGACCACGCATCTGCGCCGCGCACGTACCTCGGCCGACAATAAACGCGCCGCGTTTGCCGAGAACTCTGCGTTTGGCGGCGAGCTCAAGGGCTATTTCTTTGGCGAGCGCGAGTTCGTAGACCTGTCGCAGCAGATTGCGGAGTTCATTTCCTCCGAGCTTACCAAGGCCGAAAAAGCCGAGTCCACCGATGTGCTCGTGGCCGACTTTGACGACGATGAGGATGCCCGCTGGTTTGCCGTGATGCTGCTGGGCTCCAAGCAGGCCTTTATGCACGAGGTGGGCCGCGAGGAGGGCGAGGTACGCAACGACATCGCGCGCCACTATGCTATCCTGCCGAATCCTTCCCAAAAGGTGCCAAGCTATGCCATCGTGCGTGCGAGCACCATGGAGATCGGCTATGTGGACAAGAAGCGCAAGATTGCCGGCGAAGACCGCATGCTCATTCCCGACGGTCTGCTGCAGTGCGATACGGGCGTGTCGGGCAAGGAGGTCATCGACACCGTGACGCGCGTGGTCGAGGAAGTCGCCGAGGAGCACGGTGCCAATACGGCCGTAGCGCTCGCTAAGGTTAAGGCTGCCGTTGCCGAGAAGGTTGAGGATGACGAGGAGCTGCCGCCCTGGGATATCGTCGATGAGGTCTTTGAGGACGAGCCGGTCATCAAGGAGAGCGTACGCGCGGCGCTGACCGAAGAGAAGGTGCCCGAGCGTGTGCCCGTGGAGCGCAAGCAGGTCGAGCGTGCGGCCGTGCGCAACCACAAGATTCGTACCGATACGGGCATCGAGATCAGCTTTCCGGCCGAGATGGGCTCGAACTCCGAGTACATCGAGTTCGTCAACGAGCCCAACGGCCTCATTTCCATCGAGCTCAAAAACATCGGCAGCATCGAGAATAGATAAACTGCGCTTGGACGCTGCAGAAAAACAAAGGTCGAAACCCTTCGGGACTTCGGCCTTTTTGCTTGGAGCTGAATTGAGTTGCAGACTGAGCATACGTCAGCGAAAACGCCCCTAGGCGAGCAAGGTGACGTGAAAGAGGAGGGAAGCGTACTTCGGTACGCGACCGACGATTGAACGTCAGATTGCCGCTTAGGGGCGTTTGCAGCGTCGAGCCGTTACGCGGTTTGGTAAAACCGCGTAACTTCTACAGCCGGCGTAAGCCTTCCTCGAGTCCGGTCTTGCTGTCGGTCTTCTCGTCGCGCATCTTGATGACGCGGGCGGGGACGCCGGCCACGACGGCACCAGCGGGGACGTCCTCGACGCACACGGCGCCGGCGGCAACGACAGCGCCCTTGCCTACGTGCACGCCTTCCAGGACCACGGCGTTGGCGCCGATCGTGACATCGTCCTCGATGATGACGGGCGTGGCGCTTGCGGGTTCAACGACGCCTGCCAACACGGTTCCAGCGCCGATGTGGCAGTTCTTGCCCACTGTGGCGCGGCCGCCCAGCACGGCGCCCATGTCGATCATGGAGCCCTCACCGATGACGGAGCCGATATTGATGATGGCACCCATCATGATGACGGCGCGGTCGCCGATCTCGACGCGGTCGCGGATGATTGCGCCCGGCTCGATGCGGGCATTGATGCCCTTAAGGTCGAGCATGGGCACGGCAGAGTTGCGGCAGTCGTTCTCCACATCGTAGTAGTCGATGGAGTCGGCATTGGCATCGAGGATGGCCTTGAGCTCTTCCCAGTCGCCAAAGACGGTCTTGCCACGACGGCCGCCGTAGACGTGCGCATTGCCCCACTGGACCTTCATGCCGGGCTTCTCGCGCACATACAGCTTGACGGGCGTCTTTTTGGGCGCGGTGGCGATGTAATTGATAATCTCCTGGGCATCCATCTCGGCTGCGTTACTCATATGCTGTTTCTCCTTTGCGTGGGTACGGTAGGTAACTGGTTAGGCGAACATGACCTGGTCGAAGGTGTAGAAGCCGGGGTCGCGGACGACGAGCTTTTGAGCGGCGGCCAGAGCGCCGTTGACAAAAATCTGGCGGCTTGTGGCGCGATGGCTAAGCGTGACTTCCTCGTCCTGGCCAAAGAAGCTTACCTCGTGCACGCCGGCGACGGTGCCGCCGCGCAGCGAGTGCATACCGATCTCCTTGGGGTCACGCGCGCCGCACATGCCCTCGCGACCGTAGACAGGATGATAGCCAGCCTCAGGCTCGGCCTCGACCACGGCGTCGAGCAGCAGCTTTGCAGTGCCGCTGGGGGCGTCGACCTTTTGGTTATGGTGCGTCTCGACGATTTCGCAGTCAAAGCCGGGCAGCTCGCGTGTGGCCTGTGCTACCAGATGACGCAGAGCTGCGATACCGATGGAGTAATTTCCGGAGTGCATGACGCGGGCGTTTTGACCCAGCTCGCGCAGGCGATCCATCTGCTCGGGTGTGTAGCCCGTGGTGCCCGAGACCAATGCGGCGCCTGTACGCTCGACATAGGCGACGACGGCGTCGAAGGTCACGACGTTCGAGAAGTCGATGATTACATCGGCCGTCGGTGCGCTCTCGAGCTCGGACAAGTCGAAGCCGATCTGGGCGACGATGTCAAAAACGGGCTCTCCAGCGGCGTTGACAATGCCCTCGGCGGTAGTGCGGATCAGCGAGCCCATGCGGCCCGTTCCCATAATGACGGTCTTAATCAAGCAGACCAGCTCCCTTCAGAGCATCGGTAAGTGCGGCTCGCGTGTCGTTGGCCATGGGGCACAGCGGCATGCGGTAGTTTGCCTCGATCATACCCATCTGGGCGAGCGCTTCCTTAACGGGGATGGGGTTGACCTCGCTAAAGAGGGCATTGATGAGCGGCTGGCCGGCAATCTGGATATCGCGGGCGCGCGCTACGTCGCCGTCCAGATAGGCGCGGCACATGTCGTGCACGAGCTGCGGCTGAACATCGGCCCACACACTGATGGTGCCCGAGGCGCCCAGGCTCATGAGCGACACGGTGAGGGCGTCCTCGCCCGAGTACATGCGGAAGTCATCGGACAGCAGGTGGGCGATCTTGGCCGCGTAGGCGACGTTGCCCGAGGCTTCTTTAATACCCATGATGTTGGGGTGCGCGGCCAAGCGCTCTACGTTGCGCTCGCTGATGCCGCAGCCGCAGCGGCCGGGGATGTTGTACAGGATGCAGGGGATATCTACGGCATCGGCAACGGTCTTAAAGTGCTGGTAGATGCCCTCCTCGTTGGACTTGTTGTAGTAGGGGGTAATGAGCAGCAGGCCGTCAGCGCCCAGGCCCTGATAGGTGAGCGACTTGGTGAGCATGGTCTGCGTGGAGTTGGAGCCCGAGCCGGCGATGACGGGGACACGGCCTGCAACCTGCTTGACCACCGCGGCGACAACGGAGTTGTCCTCATCATCAGTCATCGTGGCGCTCTCGCCGGTGGTGCCCAGGGTGAGGATGGCGTCGGTACCGTTTTGCAGGTGGAAATCGATAAGGCGCTCGAGCGCGTCAAAGTCGACGCTTCCGTCCTTTTTAAACGGCGTGACGAGGGCGACGATCGAACCCTCGAGGTTGCGGATATCCATGTTCTTCTCCTTCGCTTCCGCGATCTGGATGCGTTTGTTCCACTGAGCGGCGACGGCCAGACGCTCGTCCTGGGCGCGACGGCGGGCACTTTCGGCGCGCGACTTGGCCAGCAGCTCTCGGCCGCTCGGCAGCACGTCGAGCGTGGCAAAGTAATCGCCCGGGCGCTCAGCACGGCGGATGAGGTCGGCCGAGCCATCGGGGCGCAGCAGCACCTCGGCGGAGCGCAGACGGCCGTTGTAGTTGTAGCCCATGGAGTAGCCGTGCGCGCCGGTATCGTGGATCACGAGCATATCGCCCATGTCGATATGCGGCAGCTCGCGATCGATGGCGAACTTGTCGTTGTTCTCGCACAGATTACCCGTGATGTCGTAGGTGTCCGTAACGGGCGCTGTGGTCTTGTCGGCGCCACCCGGCTGGCCCATCACCGTGATGTGGTGGTAGGCACCATACATGGCAGGGCGGATCAGGTCGACGGCGCTTGCGTCGACACCGATATAGTCCTTGTAGATCTGCTTCTCGTGGATGGCCTTGGTGACCAGGCAGCCGTAGGGCCCCATCATAAAGCGGCCCATCTCGGTGCAGATGGCCACATCGCCCATGCCGGCAGGAACCAGGATCTCGTCGTATGCCGCGTGTACGCCTTCGCCGATGGCGTGAATGTCGTTGGCCTGCTGCTCGGGCAGATAGGGGATACCGACGCCGCCGGACAGATTGATGAAGGCGACATGTGCGCCGGTCTCGCGCTCCAGGCGCACGGCAAGCTCAAAGAGGATGCGCGCGAGCTTGGGGTAGTAGTCGTTGGTGACGGTGTTGCTGGCAAGGAATGCGTGGATGCCAAAGTTTTCGGCGCCCTTGGCCTTGAGCATGCGGAAGGCCTCGAAGAGCTGCTCGGTGGTCATGCCGTATTTGGAGTCGCCGGGGTTATCCATGATGCCGTTGGAGAGCTGGAACAAGCCGCCCGGATTAAAGCGGCAGCTGACCGTCTTGGGGATGGGGCCTGCAACGCGCTCAAAGAACTCAATGTGGCTGATGTCATCAAAGTTGACGATGGCGCCCAGCTTGTCGGCGAGCTCAAAGTCCGCTGCCGGCGTGTCGTTGGACGAGAACATGATGTCGTGTCCCGTGATGCCCAGCGAGCGGGCGATCATGAGCTCGGTATAGCTCGAGCAATCGCAGCCGCAGCCGTATTCGTTGAGAATGGAGATGAGCGCCGGGTTGGGATTGGCCTTGACGGCAAAGTATTCCTTAAAGCCCGGGTTCCATGCAAAGGCGTCGCGCACTTCTTGCATGTTGCGGCGGATGCCCGCCTCGTCGTATAGATGAAACGGCGTAGGGAACTGCTCGACGATATGCTCGAGCGTCTCCTTGTCCACAAACGGCCGCTTGGCCGCATATGCCTCGTTGGGGGTCAATGCCATGTCCCGTAAACCTCGCTATCCAGACGGCGCCATCGGCGCATCGAATCCGCATAGCGTGGACCCCATGTCCGGATAGCGCTCCCGCATTGCTGCAGACAGTCCTGCGGGTGTTTCCCACAGGCCCACCAGGCTTTTCGTGCCTGAAAAACCCAGTTCGGCGGGTTTCGCCTCCCCACGGGGTCAAAGCCTGCCGGCTCGCCCGCGGCTCTTCGTGCCCGCGCCTCTATCAAGTGGTAAAGACCCTACCACGTTGCACTTTACCAAACAAGAGTATTCGTATATAACGTTTAAAAAATGCAGGGATATGCTGGATATAAGGGTGCGGCAATCTTGCGGCACAATAGATGGCAACCGTTGCGCACCCATGGAAGGAATCAATATGACCGAGCTCCAAGAACTCCGTCGCTATCGGCGCGACTTGCACAGGATTCCGGAGCTCGACTTCGATCTTCCGCAGACTATCGCCTATATCGAGGGCGTGTTGGCGCCGCTCGACTGCGAGCTGACCCATCCGTGCCCCAGCTGTGTCTGTGCGTTCTTTGACGCTGGCGTTGGCGCCGCGCATGCCACGGCGATTCGCGCCGACATGGATGCGCTTCCCATTGCCGAGGCGACGGGCGCGGCCTTCGCCTCGTCTCATCCCGGCAAGATGCACGCTTGCGGGCACGACGGACACATGGCCATGGCGCTCGCCGCCGCGACGTATGTCGACCGCACGATTCGCGAGCAGCCGGGTTCACTTAAACGCAACGTGCTTTTTGTGTTCCAGCCGGCCGAGGAAACGACCGGTGGTGCCAAGACGGTATGCGAGAGTGGTGTGTTCGAGCGCTATGGGGCCGACCGCATTTTTGGCTTCCATGTGTGGCCCGATCTGTCTGCCGGCACGCTGGCGAGTTGTTCTGGTCCGCTGCTGGCGCGCTCAAGTGAGACGCACATTCATATCCATGGCGCGAGCATCCATATCGCCAAGACCTACGGCGTTCCAGTCGAGGAATCGCATGATGCCGCGCTGGCAGCGGCCAAGTTCTTGGTTTCCGAGCGCGAGCTCATGGACGAGTTAGGTGCCGACGAGCCCTGCATTGGTAAGTTCGGCCTGCTGCAGGCTGGCACCGTCTGCAATGCGGTGGCGGGGGAGGCCCATGTGGCTGGCAGCCTCCGCGTATTTACGGACGGTATGTTCGACCGTGCGCGCGAGGGCGTGCGCCGCGTGTTGGACGAGGCCTGCGCCGCAACAGGCTGTACGTACGACCTCGACTTTGCTGAAGGGTATCCGCCGGTCGATAACGACCCCGAGCTGTTCGCCCACATTGCGCCTGCCTTGTCCGAGCTGCAACTTGTGGACGAGCCACTGCTAATCGCCGAGGACTTTGCCTTCTATCAGCGCCATCTGCCGGGTGTGTTCTTCCTGCTGGGTATGGGCATGCCGGAGGGACAAGAAAACCCGATCGATTCGGATGGCTGCCCTGCCTATGCCACGAGCGCCCTGCATACTGGTACCATGCTCTTTGACGAGGAAATCCTGCTCAAAGGCCTCGATGTCTACAAACGATTGCTTTTGCTTGCTTAAGTGTCGAAGGATGCCTGTTCTAGAAAACACGAACAGATGTACGGTATAATAGAGATGTAAGTCTATAGAAACGTTTGACGTTATTAACGTAAGGCGATACTATGATTGCATCGTATAAAGATGAGGATACCGAGCGTTTTGCCATGGGCGTGCGGGTCAGGAGGTTCATACCCTTTGAGCGGGTCGCATTGAGGAAGATTCGCCAGCTGCAGGTCTGTGCTTCGCTTGATGATCTTCGCGTTCCGCCAGGTAACCGTCTTGAAGCGTTGAAGGGCGATCGCGCCGGCCAATATAGCATCCGTGTTAACGAGCGCTATCGGGTCTGTTTTGAGTGGAGGCAGGGGATGGCTTGGAATGTCGAAATCGTTGATTATCACAAGTGATGAGACTGCGGCTGATTTGCTGCCGCCGGTGACTCCTGGCGAGCTTCTCAAAGAGGAATTCCTTGTACCTATGGGCATTTCTCAATATCGCCTTGCTAAGGAGACCGGGATTCCGGCTCAGCGTATCGGGCAGATTATCTTGGGAAGGCGTCGTGTGACGGCTGACACCGACCTGCGTCTTTGTCGTTACTTTGGCCTGACGGATGGTTATTGGCTGCGCGCCCAGATGGCATTTGATCTCGAGGCGGAGAAGAGGCGGATCGCGCCGGAACTCGACAAGATCGTTCCTGTCCAGCAAGCCATCGCATTGTAGTGCTCAAAGATGTTGAGGTTGGAGTGACGATGGAACGACGCGGACAATCTGTCGTGTACAGTCCTGGTGGGTGCGGGTGCGGCTTGCTGCTGCTCCCGGTTATTGCTGTGGGCATTGGCGTGATGTTTGCGCTTGCCGGGCTAGCCGCAGCGGCGCTCGTGCTGCTGATTGCCGCTATTGGCGTGACGATCTGGCTGTGTCGTTCTCGCGAACAGCGCCGTGCCGAAGGCAAGAGCAATGTTGGATGGACCATCTTTTTGGTTAGCGCCTATCTGCTGAGCATCAGTTACCTGGCGTTCTTTATCCTGCTGCTCATTAGCACCTTTACCGGGGAATCCGTCACGGTGGGCTAGGCTTCGACGAGCTTCTTGAGGGCGAAACGAAAAGCGGCCGGATGGGACATGTTGTTCAAGACGGAGTGCGACGCACGGGCGGCAAGAAGATCGCGATTCCCATCGGCAAGCAGGACGCGACCGTCTTCCGTAAGGTGATGAGCGCAAAAGACGCCATCTAAGAGTTCGCGCCGGCGCTAGGGACGGCCGATCAGGAGCGGGCACTGCGTATTGCCCGAGTGCGGGCGAGACGGATGGTGGCGTGGATGATTCGCTCTTATCTTCCTTTCTTTCGGAATATTCACCAAAAATAGCTGTGCGGGTACAACACGAACAATCGCTAAACAAGGCATAAACACGGGCGCAGGGCTTATCGGCTCCGTGCTCTTCTTTGCCATAAGAAACGACAACAGCAGAGCGGTTAGCCGAGCGCTAATTTTCGTCTGGAAAGCGAGTGGTATGATTCGACCTACAGGCTTTTCAAACTGAAACGGCGGAATTAACATGGGAAATGCTGTTATAACGCTCAGGGATTTGATGCCGGTGGCGCACCCAGAGAAGACAAAGATCAAATTCAACATGAACGCTGGCGACGTGAACGTGCGCGCGTACGACATGCTGCTGAAGGACACCTCGACCCCCGAGAAGACCGATAGCGGCTCGCGATGGTACGAGATGAACGCGTGGAGGAGCGCGACGGGACAAGCGAATAACAACCTCAACCATGCGGATTACCTGCTCTCGTTCGCACAGTACTACACCTACGGGCCCGAGTACTTCATCTTCGGCGGCATGCACAAAGTGGAGAAGGCCGTACCCGAGGTACTGGGCGGCGTGGGCTACAAGTTGACGCTTCTTCCCGACTACGAGGCCTACATCAAGCGCCTCATCATCAAGTTGAAGAAGCCTATCGGGCGCGACATCTACAACAAGTTCTACGAGAACACGATGCACGACTTCGAGCCCGTAGTGTACGAGTACTCGATGAGCCTGGGCAACGTTGCCCCTTTCCCTGGCTACAAGTACGTGTGCATCGACCACAAGACCTTGCGGGCCGTTATCGCCAGCGTGGGCTCCGACTGGTACTGGGCGTTGGACAACGTGAAGGGCGTCTACTGCATCACCGACACCGCGACGGGGAAACTCTACGTGGGCTCGGCCTCAGGCGACAGCAAGAAGGACGCGGGCGCGGACTTGGGTATCTGGCAGCGCTGGAGCGCCTATGCCAACCCCATGGACCCGACGGGCGGCAACAAGGAGTTCAAGGCCATCGTGGCCGAGCACGGAACTGGGTACATCATGGAAAACTTCACCTACTCCATCCTAGAGGTGTGCGACACCAAGATGACCACCGCCGAGGTGTGCGAGCGCGAGAGTCACTGGAAAGACGTGCTTTGCTCGCGCAAGTTCGGCATGAACTGGAACTAGGTGCGCGCCATGGGCTTGTTACGGACGGTGAGGGATTGCGTGTACGGCATGGCCGTGGGCGATGCGCTCGGCGTGCCCTACGAGTTCAGGCTGCGCGGCAGCTTTACCTGCACGGACATGGTGGGCCGCGGCACGCACAACCAGCCTGCGGGCACATGGAGCGACGACACGTCCATGGCGCTCGCGCTGTGCGACAGCTACCGCGAGCTAGGCGATATCAATTGCGACGATATCCTCGTCAAGTTCCGCAAATGGATAAACGAAGGCGCATACACCGCCGACGGGAACGTCTTCGACTACGGCAACGCCACCAGGCAGGCGCTCGATACGGGTTGCGGGCTCACAAGCGAATACAGCAAGGGCAACGGCTCGCTCATGCGCTGCCTGCCTATGGTGTTCATGGAATGCTCCGACTGCGACATAAGGGAGGTCAGCGCGATCACCCGCGCCACCGACGACTGCTGCCAGGCCTGCGTGGACATGATCGCCTATGCCCGCGAGGTGCTTTACAGCGGGCACGCCGGCTGCGAGAGCGAGGGCAGGGCTGGTGCCAGCGGCGGCTACGTGTGGGATACTTACCACGCCGCCATCTGGTGCCTAGAACATACCGCTAACTACCACGACTGCGTACTGACCGCCGTGAACCTGGGCAACGATACCGACACCACGGCTTGCGTGGCCGGTGGATTGGCCGGCATCCTGTACGGATACGAGGGCATTCCGACCGAGTGGTTAGAGGCCTTGCGCGGCAAGGACGTGATTGAGCCTTGTTTGTTCGGCGGGGCTTACGGTGATGACCTGCGAAGGTTTGTTAAGCGCTTCGAGGATTCGCTGGACGGTCCCACCCGCGACTTCCACGCGTTGGCCCATGACATGTTCGGCCTGGGTTGGCACATGGACTGCGGTGAGGCCTTTGCCGGGGCATATCCACGCTCCGGTACGGACGAAGGACTGCGAGAGGACATAGACACCATAGACGACGTTGGGCTTCTGGGCAGCGGCGTCTTCTCTCGGTGGCGCTACATAACGCACTGGAAGTACGATGGCGTGCCTGATGAGGACGATCTGGAGTGGTTCAGGCTGGCGCTCGGGAGGCTTCGCGAGCTGGCATAGGGGTGCCGTGATTTGAATCGCTTGCCTGAGGTGGCTGATGCCGACTTAAAGCACGGGGAGATATACAGCAGCGCTATTGCTTTATTGCCTGAGTGATCTTAGGACCATATCTTTTATTCGATAGCGGGGCGACGGAATCGTCGAACACCATGCGCGCGCTATCTTCGACGGGCAGCCCCCTCATGGGCATCTTGCAGGTGAGAGGGGTGCGGCTAACGTCGGCCAGAGACGCGGCAAGGGCGCTTTGGCATTAGAGCCGAAGCCTCAATCACCGCTTCATCAGAACAGGCATCTTCTCAATCCAGTACCAATCTAGCTAACAAGCCCCCATTAGCTCCCAGCTAATGAATTCGTTTCCTTCTCTCCCTACGATGTGCTGTGTGCCGGCGCGGTAGCCGGATCGTAGGAAGGATGCATGATGAAAAAGCTCGAAAACGAAGTGCTGCTGAGCCGTCGCGCTGCGCTTGGCGCGTTCGCCACCGTTGCCTTGGGGACTGCCGGCCTGCTTGCGGGCTGTGGCAGCGATAAGGCGACCGTTATCGAGGACGCCGGCGACGCGGATAAGAAGGAGGAGTCGAAAAAGGAGGAACAGCCAACGACCGACCTGGCCGTCGGCACGACCGTGACCACGGCTGCCGGTCTTTCCGTTACTGTCGATTCCGTGCAGACCGGGCTTACCAATTTTGACGGTTCGACCATGACGGGCATTCACGTCACGTACGTCAACAATGGCGATGAGGGCGCGGATTACAATGTCTACGACTGGAAGGGCGAGGACGCCAACGGCGCCCAGCAGAACCAGGGCTATTACAGCGAAGGCTCTGACGAGCTGCAGTCTGGCACCCTTGCCGCCGGCGGCTCCGTTGCGGGCAATATTTACTTTGACGGCGACATCAAGAAGGCCCTATATTTTGCCAACATGCTCGAAAAGACCGCGACTGCTAGCTGGGTGCTTGCTTAGCGTGTTGATGCCGTTGGGTCGTTTGGAGGTGAAGCCGCATGCCCGATAAAAAGCTGACGGACGAGTTGCTCAACGAGCTCCTTGATGCGCCGAGTATCGATGGCTATATCAAGGAACACGACTTTGCCGCCCCGTCGCTTTCGGATTACTTAAAGCAGTTGCTGCAAGAGAAGGGGCTCGAGCGTTCACGCGTGGTGCGTATGGCCGACCTCAACGAGACCTTTGGCTATCAGATCTTTACCGGTTCGCGCAATCCGAGCCGCAATAAGGTGCTGCAGATTGCCTTTGCAATGGCGCTGTCGATGAAAGAGACCAACCGCGCCCTGACGGCTGCCGGAGTGAGCGTCCTCAACTGCAAGGACCGTCGCGATGCAATCATTATCTTTTGCATCGACCGTGGCTGTAGCCTCCAAAAGGTCAATGAAGAGCTGTATCGCTTTGGCGAGGAAACGGTGAGTTAGTGGCCGATGGCTGAGCCGGCGGTGTCACCAGAACAACCATGCAAACGAACGGGGTGCGGACAGCATGGGGTGTCCGCGCCCTGCGTTATGATGGACGCTATGGATACTCAGAGCCCAACATATTCCGATGATGAGCTGACTGCTTCGCTTGTCGAGCATTTGGCGTCGCTCGACCGCGATGACAGCTATCGTGTGGAGCGCGTGCTCAAGCTCTCGGATGTCGAGACGACCGAACTCGTCTATTTTGAGGGCTCTGGTGGCGGGTCTCTTGGCCCCTTTGTCCGCAAGCGCATCGATGCTTCGGTGCAGATTGGCGGAGCTTATGAGCGCCTGTTTGCGGCCCAGCGCGCCGGTCGTCGTTTTGAGCACTTACCGCGAATCGTCGATTGCCGCCGTGTGGGCGACGAGCTCGACGTGGTGATGGAGTATGTCGAAGGCGAGACACTCGAGGCGTTGGTGGGACGCTTGGGGGCGACGCCCGATTATGCCCGCGGGCTGTATCCCGTTTTGTGTGAAGCGGTAGGCGAGCTACATGCTGGTTTTGCGGCTGCGGGGGAGCCGGGGGTACCGGTAATCCACCGCGACCTTAAGCCCTCGAACATCATCGTATCGGGCGTGAGGTATGCAGCCGATGCCGGCATGACCTTCTCATCGCTGGTGATTATCGACCTGGGAATCGCGCGGGTGTGGCGTGACGGGGCCGATGCCGACACGGTTAAGTTTGGAACGCGACCCTATGCGCCACCCGAGCAATATGGTTTTGGGCAGACGAGCGTGCGCAGCGATGTCTATGCGCTCGGCGCGCTTCTGTTCTTTTGTCTGACGGGGGCTGACCCTAAGCCGGGTCAGAATATGCGCGAGCAATGCGAGGCGTGCGACGTCCCCGTGGCGCTGGCTGATGTCATTTGCATGGCCATGGCGCTCGATCCGGCCAAGCGCTTTGGAAGTGCCGAGGCGCTCGGACACGCTGCGCGCGCGGCATACGGGCTGTGTCTGCCTGAGCCTGGCTCGAATAGCACGACGGCGCCTTCAATGGCGCAGGCTGCTCCGCAAATGGCGCCGTCTTTCGGGCGGCGGCCCAAGGAAGTCTCTTCGGTGGCTCCTCGCCGCAAGAGCCTGCTTTCACGGATCCCGGAACCCATTGGGCGTATATGGAACGGCATGATCTATGCGGCAACCTTGCTGCTACTGGTCGGAAGCCATTTTGCCGTATTCCAGCCCACGGGAGCCAACCGCAGCTATCCAACGTGGTTTTTGGCCCTTGAGTATTTTCTTATGGTCGATGGCATGGTGGTGCTCATCTCGTTTGGCGTGCTCGACCGCCGCAGGCTTCGGCGCCGCTTTCCCGTGCTTGATCGTTATCGGGGCCGTGAGTTTGTCACGCTGTGGCTTAAGGCGCTGGGAATTATGTGCGTCATCATGATCGTGATTATTGCCGTCGGCAACGCAACCGGCATAGTCGCTTAATGCAATGTACCGCTATAAGAAAAGGGTCCCGATTGGGGCCCTTTGCAGTAGCGCTTAAATGCGGTTCATCTGAGCGGCGACTTTGTTGTACCAGTCCTGCCACGTGGGCGGGCAGTACTTTTTGGCCGCTGCCGGGGTAAGGGTGGAGCCGTAGTTGGCGCCCAGATAGGCAACGTGAGCGGAGATGCCCTCGCTCCAGCTGCCAAAGCTGCGCCAACCGCCGCCACGGGCACTCCAGCCCCAGGCGTTGTAAGAATTGGCGCAATAAGCACCCTTGGTGCTCTCGATGCAGGCGATGGCGGGGGACCAACGGGGGTCGACACCGGTATTCCAAGCGGCGACGGCAAAGTTATAGCCCTGGCCTGCCATGGGGGAGCCGGCGAGATAATTGTCGATGCGGCTCGTCCACTCATTAATGAACGAATCGTAATCGGAACTACCGGTATTGGAGTTGTTCACCGTGGTGTCTATGGTGGTGTTGGTGTTGGTGGCCTGGCTGCTGGAATTGCCGCCGCTTACGCCCTCGCCCGAGAGCTTCTCGGCGGCAGCGGCCTTATCGGCCTCAAGCTTGGCAAGCTCGGCGGCATTTTCCTGCTCGGCTTTTGCCTGTGCCTCGCTGCGGAGCTGCTGGGCCTGCGCCAGCGCATCCTCGGCGTTTTTCTGCTCTGCCTCAAGCTGAGACTTGGCCTGCTGGAGCTCGGCCTTGTTCTGCTCGAGTTCGGTTTGCATATTATTGAGCTCTTCGATCTCGTCGACGCTCGAGCTCGTGATCTGGTTGGTGTATTTACAGGTCGTGATGAACTCACCCAGGCTCTGCGCATTGACCAGGAAGCTCACGATGGGATTGGTGCCTTTCTGATACTTGTACAGATCGCGCATGGCGGAGCTTGCCTTGGCCTGCTGCTCGGGAAGTTTAGCTTCGATTTCCTCGATGCTTGCCTCATTGGAGTCAATCTGCTTTTGCAGGTCATCGAGTTTGGTGCGGGCGTCGTTGTAGGCGCTCGTGGCGGCTTCGATCTTCTGCTGGGCTGCGGAAAGCTGGTCCTGCGTTGCCTGCGAGGCGGCATACGCCGCAACGGGGGAGAGCATCGGCGTGGCCGTCAGCGCAACGGCGAGCGCGGCGCTCGTGATGATACGAGCCGGCTTCGACGCAATGAGCGCTGCGGTGCGATGATTCGAATGCTGCATCCAGTCCCTCTGCAATCAATCGTAGGTTATGGTTCGAACGGTATTCTACTACTGCTTTCGACCTCAACTTGAACCTTAAAGGTTCCAAAGGGTCAAGTTGAACTTGAGGCTTTGGCTTTGACCTGCAGTTATGATGAATTGTTGAGAAACCATAGAGTTCAACTTTAACGTTACGGAACCCTGTCGAGAGGGTTTTTGTTTATCAAAAGTCGCCTCATGTGGGGTTTTGCAACTACAGGGTCCCATCACGGCGAGGGCGGATTTCATGCTGGACGATTACGTCGATTGCCATAGATACGATGGAGCTTTGGGCGCCGGCGGCTTGGCACGCTAGAATAAATCAGTTGCGCAAAGACCGCCCCGTTGTGTGGGCAGTTCATGATAGGAAGTTTCCATGGCATTGCAGTTTACAGAGCGCGAGTTCATTCCCGTGCTGCTCGGTGGCGACATCAACGCCTATTCGGTGGCGCGCGCCTTCTATGAGGAGTACCAGGTCAAGAGTCTGGTCTTTGGCAAGTATCAGACGGGTCCCGCGTACCGCAGCCAGATTATCGACTACACGCCCAACGTGGATATCGATACCATGCCCGTGATGCTCAGGACCGTCAACGGCATTGCCCAAGCGCATGCCGATAAGACGATTGTCCTTGTGGGCTGTGGCGATAACTATGTTGCCCTCGTGGCTCAGGCCAAGGATGCCCATGAGTTGGCGGATAACATCGTCGCGCCTTACGCTCCCTATAGCATGCTTGAGCAGTGTCAGAAGAAGGAGATCTTCTACGAGCTGTGCGAGAAGCATGGCGTGCCCTATCCGCATACCTTTACCTTCACCATGGCGATGCTGAACGCCCAAGGCGAGGCGCCTGCCGAAGTGCTCGACCAGATCGATTTTCCCTACCCGATGATTCTGAAGCCTTCTGACGGCATCATGTGGTGGCAGCACGAGTTCGAGGGCCAGAAAAAGGCCTATGAGATTGCCGACCGTGCCGAGCTGGAACAGGTCATTCGCGACTCGTATGCCAGCGGCTACACCGACGACCTGATCTTGCAGGATCGCGTGCCCGGCAACGACGAGTACATGCGCGTGCTCACCAGTTATTCCGACCGTAACGGCAAGGTGCGTATGATGTGCCTGGGTCACGTGCTGCTCGAGGAGCATCAGCCTCACGGTGTCGGCAACCACGCCTGCATCATCACCGAGCCCAATGACGAGCTCATGGGCGGCGTGCGCAAGTTGCTCGAGGACCTTCACTTTGTGGGCTATTCCAACTTTGACGTTAAGTACGACGAGCGCGACGGCTCGTTTAAGTTCTTCGATTTCAACACGCGCCAAGGTCGCAGCAACTACTACGTTACCAACAGCGGCTTTAACGTCGCCAAGTATGTGGTGGACGAGTATGTGTTCAACCGTCCGTTTGAGCCGGAGTTTGTGACGGCACAGGACGAGGCACTGTGGATGGTCGTTCCCATGGGCGTCGTCGACAAGTACGTCAAGGATCCCGAGTTGCGCGCGGAGGTGCATCGCCTGGACAAGGAAGGCAAGGGCGCCGACCCTTCGTTTATGAAGGGCGACTTTGTCTTTAACCGCTGGCTGCGCATGTGGCACACCAAGCTGCGCCACTTTAAGCTGTTCAAGACGTATTACAAGTAGATGAGTGCGGCGCCCGTCCGGTTTACATCGGGCGGGCGCGGGTATGATACGCGCAATTGCGCAAGCGTCACCAAGGAGGCGGCGATGGAAAAGCTGGGAGTTATCGGCGGCATGGGCGCCGAGGCCACGTCGTATTACTACGACCAAGTGGTGCGCCACACGGCTGCTGCCTGCGATCAGGAACATATCGACATGGTGGTGCTCTCCAAGTCGACCATGCCTGACCGCACGCTGGCCATTAAGACCGGCGAGCATGCCAAGCTGCTGGCGACCATGAAAGAGTGTGCCCAGGCACTCGAGTCGCTGGGCTGTGCGCACATTGCCGTTCCCTGCAACACGTCACACTACTTTTACGACCAGATCCAGTCGTTTACGAAGGTGCCGATTATCCACATGCCGCGTGAGTCGGTTCGCTATGCCCTTGCGGGTGCGGTGATGGGGGAGTGTGAGTTCGACCCCAACCTGAGTATGCCGGCCGAGCCGGTGCACAAGATTGGCATCATGGGAACCGACGGCACCGTGGGCGCGGGCGTCTACGGCCGCGAATGCGAGGCTGCGGGTGTCGAGGTTGTCTATCCCAGCGAGAAGCGTCAGAACGATGTGATGTCGCTTATCTACGATGATGTGAAGGCCGGACGTGAGCCCGATATGGATAAGTTCGACCGCGTGATGTGGGAGTTCGCCCGTAGCGGCTGCGACCGCGTCATTCTGGCCTGCACCGAGCTATCGGTGCTGCAGAAGTACCGAGAGATGCCCGAGATTACCCTTGACGCCATGGACGTCCTGGTGCGCGAATCCATCATCCGCAGCGGCGCCCCCTACCGCCTCTAGCTTCCGACCTGCCAAAAAGGGACAGGTTTATTTTGGTAGGTTTTATCTGGTGAAACAGTAAAGGCCTCGGCTCGTTTGGTGCGAGCCGAGGCCTTTTGCGTTGGGCGGTTGCTGTCGGTGGTGAACTAGAAAAGGAAGCCGATGGAGATAAGGGCGATACTGACGATAAGTACGGCGATATCCAGGCCTTTGATGGGGTAGCGCTTATACGAACTCGCACGCGTGCGCAGGTAGAAGCCGCGCTGCTCGGCGGCAAGCGCGGTGGCATCGGTCTTGCCCACGCTCGAAATAAGCAGTGGCACGCACAGCGGCAGCATGAGCTTGAGTTTCTTGACGGGATTCTTAGTGTCGTATTCTACGCCGCGTGCAGTCTGCGCCTCCATGATGGCGTTCATTTCCTGGCCAAATACCGGCACAAAGCGCAGCGCCGTGGTAAAGGTGAAGGCATAGCGATATGGCACGTGCAGCACCTCGACGCAGGCGTTGGCGAGGTCGTTGAGCTTGGTCACCATAAGCATGAGGATGAGCGGCAGCGCCACGCCCAACAGACGCAGGCAGGCCTTTGTTCCGGTGATGAGGCCCTCGTCGGTGACAAAGCCCCACACCACGTTGCCATCGCGCATAAAGGCCAGCTGGAGCACCAGCATGATAAGCGCGAGCGGAATCAGCAACTTGAGTAGCGAGAACAGACGGTTGACGACGCCGGCATAGGCACCCAGTACAAGGGTGAGTGCCAAAAAGCCCAGCAGCGCCACGTAGGTGTCGGACAAGAAGATGCCGATGATGATGGCGGCGGCGAGGCCCAGTTTGATAACGGGGTTCAGGCGATGCAGCAGCGTATCGCCCGGCATGTAGTCGATGACGTTAACCACGGCGGTCCATCTCCTCGGTAATACGAACGATATCGGTGACCTCACTCACCTGCGCAAAGGCAGGCGAGACGGAGGATGCCAGGCGGCGTGAGAGTTCAATGACCTGGGGCGGCTCGACGTAGGCACGCTGCATGAGTTCGATGTTCGAAAACAGCTCGTGCGTGCGGCCGCGGTCGAGGATGCGGCCGTTTGCCATTACCACAATGCGCTCGGCAAAATCCGAAACGACTTCCATATCGTGGCAGACCATGATAACGGCGCAACCGCGCTCGGCCATGGTGCGCACCGTTTCCATGACGGTCATGCACTCGCGGTAATCAAGGCCGCTCGTGGGCTCGTCGAGCACGACGATCTTGGGCTCTACGACCACGACAGAGGCGAGTGCCACCATCTGGCGCTGACCGCGCGAAAGCGAGAAAGGTGCCTCATCGGCAGGCAGGCCAAAGCGGTCGATGACGAGCTGGGCGCGACGCAGAGCCTCGGCGCGGTCCATGCCGCCAAGCTCCAAGCCAAAGGCGACCTCGTCGAGCACGGTGTCCTTGCAGATCTGACGGTCAGGGTTTTGGAAGAGGGTTGCGACTTCGCGGGCGATACGGCTCGTGGGAACGGCTGCGGTATCCAGTCCCGTGACGCGCACGCTGCCTGAGGCGGGCTTAAGCAGGCCTGTGAGCAGCTTGGTGAGCGTGGTCTTGCCGGCACCGTTCTGGCCGACGATGCCCACGAGCTCGCCGGGATAGAGGGTTAGGTTGAGGTCGTGGACGGCGGCGCCGCCATTGGGATAGGCAAACTCAACATGGTCGAAGGTGAGCACGGGCTCGGCGTCCTTGGCGTGCGGGCGCAACGACGGTGCGTGCGGTGAGCCGGCGGGTGCCTGAATGTCGCTGCTTGCGTGTGCGGGGTCGACGATGCCCGAAATCAGGCGCTCGGCCTCATCGACATCCAAGCAAGGGGTACCGCTTACCAGGCCATCGGCCTGGAGGCTATTGAAGATACGCGTGACGCGAGGGCAGTCGACGCCGATGGCACGGAGCTCGTCGGTATGCGCGAAGACCTCGTGTGGCTCGCCCTGCAGCGCGATTTCGCCCTGGTTGAGCACGAGCACGCGGTTGCAGTACTCCGAGAGCAGGGCGACCTTTTGCTCAACGACGACGATGGTGATTCCAAGTGCGCGGTTTGCCTCACGTAGCGTCTCGAAGACCAACGTGGAGCTGGCGGGGTCGAGTGCCGCGGTGGGCTCGTCGAGAACCAAGACGCGCGGACGCATAGCGAGGATGGCAGCGATGGCTACCTTTTGCTTCTGTCCGCCCGAGAGGGTGGCGATCTCGCGGTCGCGCAGGTCGCTGATGCCGACGGTCTCGAGGGTTTCGGTGACGCGCTGCTCAATCTGGTCGTGCGGCACGCCAAAGTTCTCGAGGCCAAAGAGCATCTCATCCTCAACCACGGAGGCGACCATCTGCGTGTCGATGTCTTGCAGCACGCTGCCGACGATTTGCGACACGTCGGTCAACGAGACCTCGCAGGTGTCGTGGCCGTCAACCATGACGGACCCAAAGAACGTGCCGGTGTAGTGGTGGGGCACGGCGCCCGACAGGCAGGCGGAAAGCGTGGACTTGCCGGCGCCCGAGGGCCCGATGATGCCGATGAAATCTCCCTTGTTCACGCTGAGCGAGATGTGGCTAAGCGCCTGCTCGGTCTGCGTGCCATAGGAGAACGAGACATCGTCGACGTTGATGATCGTTTCCATGGATACCTTTCATAGTCATTGGGGACGTTCTTACATGACTAGTCGTTTAAGAACGTCCCCAAAAGCTAGTCGTTTGGGATGGTCTTTGTTGGTGGAGTGCGGAGACGGCTTTACGAGGGGCTCCAGGTTGGCGCGAAAGAGGAGCGAAGCGTACTTGGGTACGCGAGCGACGAATGAACGCCAAGATGGGGTGGCTCATAAAGCCGAACGGGTTAGTTGAGCTTCAGGGTCTTCTGGATGGGCAAGTAGAGGGCGCCGACCAGAATGGCGTTAAAGACGGCGGTCATGGCGACGACGGGCAGCATGGCGGCGGCGAGCTCGCCCACCACGCCGAGCATGGCCATCTTGATGACCATGAAGATGACGCCCGAGACAAAGGTGGTCACGAACGTCGCGACAATGGCGATGGCGGGCTTGACCTGACCGTTCTTGCCGGCGGCATTGACGATGACGGCCATGAGCATGGCGGCGATGCCCTCGGCGGCAAAATCGACGAACGGCGAGGTGGTGGTGATCTGGATCACGGCAGCCGAGATGAGGCCAATGACGAGCGCCTGACCGATGTTGGGGCGAACGACCAGGATGGTGAGGCAGAAGGCCGAGATGATGAACTCGGGGCTGATCATGCCGCCCGAGATGCCCGAGATTGCCTTGCCGACGGTAAAGTTGAGGATGAAGCCGGCGGCGAGCAGGATGGCGAGCAGGACGAGGGCGCGGACATCGAGTTTGCCGCGGTCGGCGGTCTGGACGGTGCGGGGCTGGGCGGCGGTGTTCTGAGACATGGTGAAAATCCTTTCGGAATGGGAGTGCAAGAGAAAAGCGGAGGCGCGTGATGCGAATGCGATCGGGCTCGAGATAGAAAAAAGCCCCCGGTCGAAACCGGAGGCCTTCCAATCACCTAGAGCGCAAAAACAGGCGTGAGGGACTCACTGTCGACCGATCGTATTCGCATCACGCCACCACCAGTTGTTGAGAGACGTCATCGTGTTCTTCATGTTGGTGGCTCCTTTCGTGATGCCGTGGCGCGGTCGCACCTAGTTGCTGTTGCGCTGCACTATAGCACAGCGAAGTGTATGCGAGGAAATCTTTTTTGAAAAGATTTCAGGCGGGTTTCCCGTCGGTCAAAAGAGCGGGCTAAGCGGGCGAGGCTGCCATTGCTGCCTCGCCCGCTCAGCTAAGACGTTACTCCTTATTGCGACGGTAGAGGAAGTAACCGCCTGCGGAGATGACGACGACGCCGGCAGCGGCGAACGCAGCCACCATGCGGCCATCAAAACGGTCACCGGTGGTGGGCAGGTTGCCCTTGGTGTTCGTCTTGTTGGTGGTCACCGTGGTCGTGGTGCTCGGCTTGGT
>NZ_QSGH01000010.1:0-10918 GCF_003468085.1 Collinsella sp. AM41-2BH | reverse complement strand
TCGGGGGTACCGGGCTGCTCGGGCTTGTCGGGGGTACCGGGCTGCTCGGGCTTGTCGGGGGTACCGGGCTGCTCGGTGGCGAGGGCGTCCTTGGCGTAGGTGATGGACACCTTGAGGCCGTTGGTCTCGGTGTTCAGGTCGCTCGGGGTGAAGGGCTTGCTGAAGTCCTCAGCCTTCAGATAAGCGCGCATCTCCTGAAGCAGGGCCTTGCACTTGACATAGGTGTTCTTGGTGGCAGCGTTGCCGGCCTTGTTGGCCAGGGCGGTGCGGCCCTCAGTGGTGGTCTCGGCGAGCATGGCCTTGTCGACCTCGAGGTTCTGCTCGATGAGCTCGTTCTGGAGAGCGTCGAGGTAGGCGCGAACGCCGGTGCCGAGCTGCTCACGGTGCTCGAAGCACAGGGAGCTGATGTCCATGAGGACATAGTTGATGGAGTTCTCGGGCTCCTCGTTGTTCACGATGTCCTCCTCTTCGCAGTGATCGAAGGAGACGGTCTGGTCGCTGTAGTACGGGCTAACCTCGGTGAGCAGTGCGGAGTAGTAGGGGATGGCGACGGAGTAGGCGGCGCGGGAGAGCATCTCCCACTGGATGGTCGCGATCTCGGGGTCCATGCCCTGACGGATCTGGAAGAGATTGACCTCGGTGTTGGTCTCGGTACCAATGGCGTAGGCGCCGTCGGTGTTGGCGTTGAGGCCCGGGACCTTCTCGCCGCGGTTGCCAAACGCGCGGATCATCTCAAAGGTGTTCCAGTCGGACTTGCCGGGCTGGAAGAACAGCGGCTGCGCCTTGCTAACCAGGGCGCCGGTCGTGGCACGAGCATCTTCGCGCTCGTCCTTGACGATCTCGTAGTCGGTGCCCTCGGTGAGCGGCACACCGAAGTAGGCGCGACCCTGGACATAACGGGCCCAAGAATGCATGGCCTTTTCGCTAATTGCCTCGCCGTAGGTCTGGGCAACGTCAAATTGACCGTCATCGAAGTACTTGGCGAAGCCATTCTCCTTAGGCATGGACTCGATGGTCGCAGAGTGGAGACAGTTCGCGGTGTCGGTGAGGTCAACCTTGTAGTTGAGGTTGCCGATGTTGGGGTTGAGCGAGGCGATATCGTCAGTGAGCCTCATGGCGATCCACTGGTGGCCGGAAAGTGCGGCAAACAGCCAAGTCTCGTTGCTGTCGGCGATGATAATCTGATCGTTGCCGCAGGCGCCCTGCTCGTCGATGATCTTGCCGAGGAGCTCGACGCCCTCACGTGCATTGGCGCTTTCACCTAAGATAACGCTGCCGTAGCTGTACTCGCCAATACCGGTTTTGGTCAGGGGGTCTGCTGCCTCAGCATCAGCATTCATGCCGGTGGTCAGCGTTGCGGAGCAGGACACGCCCTTCTCATTGATGCCTGCCTCAGAGTAGGCATCATAGCGCCCGTGCCACTGGGAGGGATGGTCGCGTACATAGGTGTAGCGATACGTGGTCTTGGTCGAGGTATACATGAATGCGGACTCGTCCGAGCCGTACGTATGCCCCGGGCCGTGAGAAGGCTCAATGCCAAAGTGCTTGAGGTAGCGCTTATCGAAGTCCTCGGCGCGGCCATAGTACGTGTCACCGTCGGCCGTCAGCTTGTTGCCCATGTACATCTGCGTGCAGGCGAGCGCAGATGTCGGCATGGACATGATGGTTGCAGCTCCAAATGCAAGGCCTATGCCAAGCTTCTTGAGCGCGTTGACGGGATGAGTTTTACTCATATTCCCTCCCAGCGTGCGAAAGCCCTCTGTCTCCAGAGGGCTTCACCCAATAATTACACCCCCTTAGCGTAACGAATTCGAAACAATATACATTCATGAAAGTTATTTACTCGATAAGCGTAGCGAAATATGCGATTAACGGTAAATTGAACTCATTTAGTGGGAAATCAATTTGTATAACGCCAGAGAAAAATGTAGCTAAATAAAGCGTCAAGAAAAAAGCGGACCCCTCGCCGGCATGTGGTTTCATGCCGGCGAGGGGTCCGGGCTGCACGGGCCGTCTAAGAGTAATGGCTACTTCTTTCGACGGTGAATCACGTTAATGGCATAGCCGACGAGCATGGCCAAAACGATGACGATAAAGCCAAGGATGGGGTTGTCGTTCACGGGGGTCCTCCTATTTTCCGAGCGGCGAGAATTCGTCGACGATGATATCAAGGCATTGCGGTAGCGCGCGGGCGCCAAAGACGCCGGAGTTGCTGGAGATGATCTCGCCATCAAACTGCATGCCGAGCGATGGCGTACAGGTAATCTTGGCTTCTTTGGTCTGGATGATCTTAAACTGCGGGCGGCCGAGTACCTTGCCGGCGGGGTCGAGCGCGGCGGTGATTACCGTGGGGAGCAACTGCACCGTGCGCACGGGCTCAATAACGACGATGTCGACCATGCCGTCGTTCATACGGCAGTTGGGGAACAGGTTGATGTCGTTTTGGATGACAGACGTGTTGCCCGCCATGCAGCAGATGCCGTCGAGCTCCTCAACAATGCCATCATGCTCAATGGTAAAGTGCGCCACCGTGGGGTTGGGCGTGGCGAGAGCGGAGAGGAAGTAGGCGATCTCGCCGATGTCGTTTTTGGTGGGGGCGGCCTTCATCATGATCTCGGCGTCAAAGCCCGAACCGGCGATGATGATAAAGCCATGGCGCTTTTCGTTGCCGTTCTCGTCGAGCCAAAAGAGCTCGCCCATGTCCACCTTGACCGTGCGGCCGGCGCGGCATGCCTTGGCGAGCGCCGCCGCCTCGGGGGCATTGCCGATGTTGTTAAAGAACAGGCAGGCCGTGCCGGAGGGGAAGACGAGCGTGGGGACGCCGCATCCGCGCATCTGATCGAGCACGTTGGAGACAGTGCCGTCGCCGCCCGAAACGACCACGCGGTCGAACTCGCGAACGTCTGCCACGGCGTCCTCGGGCTCCATGCCATCGCCGATAAAGCGCATCACGACCTCGTCGCCGCCCTGTGCAAGGGCGTGCGTGAATGCGTAGATTTCATCTGAGCTGGGACCCGATGCCGGATTGTGGATGATAAGGCAGCGCATACTTACGTTCCCGTTCTGTGACTAACCGAGTATAGTTGTAGGGCAATGCCGATATCCTACCCGTGTTTTTCGGGCCTAACCTTATTCGATGGGTTGATATGTACATTTCCACACATCAGGCTCTGGTCGACTTTTGCCAGCGCGCCCGCGAGTTCGACGCGATCGCCGTCGACACCGAGTTTTTGCGCGAGCGCACGTTTCATCCGCGCCTGTGCCTGGTCCAGATTGCCACCCCCGCCGAGAGTGTCGCTGTCGATCCGCTGGTGATCGACGACCTGTCGCCGCTTGCCGAGCTTATGGCCGACGAGAGCGTGATCAAGGTCTTCCACGCCTGCTCGCAGGACATGGAAGTTATGCTCCACACTGTGGGAGCGTTGCCGCGACCGATTTTTGATACGCAGGTTGCCGCCGCCTTTTTGGGCGAGCGCCAGCAGATTTCGTATGGAGCGCTCGTTCAGGCGTTCTGCGGCGTATCGCTGCCCAAGACCGAGTCGCTAACCGATTGGTCGCGCCGCCCGCTGAGCGATAAGCAGATCGAGTACGCGATCGATGACGTCAAGTACTTGATCGTCGCCTATACCGAGATGATGAGTCGCCTGCGCGAGCTGGGCCGTGTGGACTGGGTGCTCGACGAGTTGCGCCCGCTGGCCGACGAGTCGCACTATCGCGCCGATCGCCACGAGGCGTTCCGCAAGGTCAAACGCATCAATTCGTGCAGCCGTCACCAGCTGGGTATCGCGCGCGAGCTCGCCGCCTGGCGCGAGGATCGCGCCGAGCGCCGCAACATCCCGCGCAAGTGGGTCATGTCCGACGACACGCTGCTGGCGCTTGTGAAGCGTAACCCCGTGCGCGTTGAGGAGTTCCGCAGCATCCGCGGTACCGACCAGCTGGGTGAGCGCGACGTGGACGGTGCGCTCATGGCTATCAAGCGCGGTGCGAGCTGCCCGCACGATCGCCTGCCGCTCATGGTGCGCGGGCATCGCCAGATTTCGCCGGAGCTGGAGAGCGTGACGGACCTGATGTACGCGCTCATCCGCCTGGTTGCCGAACGCTCGGGAGTGGCGACCTCGGTCATTGCCTCGCGCGATGACCTGGCCGACTATATTGAGCATCCCGAGCAGAGCCCCCTGCGTGAAGGCTGGCGTTTTGAGCTTGTTGGTTCGCGCCTGGACGATCTGCTCTCGGGCAATATGGGGCTGACGGTCAAAGATGGCAAAATTGAATTGCTATAAGGAAGCCTAGCCGCTTGAGTGGGTAAAATGCCTCCAACGTGTAACTCGATTCGGAGGAATTCGCATGCCTTATTACTATGGATACGGCTTTGGCATCGACCCACTGTACCTGCTGGTTGTTCTTGTCTGCACGGTACTTGGCCTTGCCGCACAGAACTATATCAACTCGACGTACAAAACCTGGTCCAAGGTTCGCTCAGACGGCGACACGGGCGCCACGGTCGCTCGCCGCATGCTTGACGCCAGCGGTTGCAATGCCGTGGGTATCAAGGGTGTCGCCGGTGAGCTCACCGACCATTACAACCCGCAGGATAACAACCTGTATCTCTCGGACGCCAACCGTTCGGGCGGTTCGGTCGCAAGCGTTGCCGTCGCTTGTCACGAGGCGGGTCACGCCGCTCAGCGTCAAAGTGGTTATGCCATGATGAAGGTGCGCACCGCTTTGGTCCCCGTCGTCAACTTTACCCAGAACACCTGGACGATCGTGCTGCTCATGGGCCTGTTTATGAACATCGCGGGACTCACGACCCTCGCACTGATCTTCTTCTCGTTTAGCGTGCTGTTCCAGCTGGTTACGCTGCCGGTTGAGATTGATGCCAGTCGGCGCGCCGTGGCGTATATTGAGCAGTCGGGTATGAGCTCCAAGCAGGTCAACGGTGCCAAGAAGGTCCTGACGGCCGCTGCGCTTACCTATGTTGCTGCAGCGCTCACTTCGATCATTCAGCTGCTCTACCTTATGGCTCGTTACAACAGAAACTCCAACCGATAACAAATGGGACCGACGGGCGCCGTGGGGATTTGTGTCCCCGCGGCGCTGTACTATGTGTTGGACTTGAATTTGCGCAGGGCCGAAGCCCTTGTGCACGATGACGAAAGGGGGCTGCGTGGCAGGCTGGAATCTGACCGGCAATACCGTTTCCGCCGAGTTCGACGGATCGGAAGAGCAGGAGCGCAAAGAGCTCAGCGTGAGCCAAGCGGTAGAGATCGCCGCCGGCGCGCTCGATGCCATTCCGCAGCTGAGCGTTTTGGGTGAGGTCACGGGTTTCCGCGGTCCCAATGCCCGAAGCGGCCACTGCTACTTCCAAATCAAGGACGACTCGGCCGCCGTCGACTGCATCATCTGGAAGGGCGCCTACCTTAAGCGTACCTTCGACTTGCGCGACGGCATGCAGGTGAGCTTTAAGGGTAGCTTCAATCTTTACAAGCCTACGGGTCGCATGAGCTTCGTTGCCCGCTCGTTCTCGCTGGCGGGGGAGGGCCTGCTGCGTCAGCAGGTGGCTCAGTTGGCCGAAAAACTGCGTCGCGAGGGCCTGATGGACGAGGCGCGCAAACGTCGCATTCCGGTGTTTTGCTCGCGTGTGGCAGTCGTCACCTCGCTTTCGGGTGCCGTGATCGACGACGTCAAGCGCACACTGCGCCGTCGCAACCCGCTTGTCGAGCTTGTTTGCGTGGGTGCCAAGGTGCAAGGCGAGGGTGCGCCGGCAGAGCTTATTGAAGGCTTGCGCCGCGCCGCTGCCATTACGCCGGCACCCGATTGCATCTTGCTGGTGCGCGGCGGTGGCTCCTTCGAGGACCTCATGACCTTTAACGACGAGGAGCTTGCCCGTGCGGTGGCAGCCTGTCCCGTGCCTGTGGTGACGGGCATTGGGCATGAGCCCGATACCTCGATCTGCGACATGGTGAGCGACCGTCGCGCCTCCACGCCAACGGCAGCGGCAGAATCGGTGGCGCCGGCTATGACGGAGTTGGCCGACGTGCTCGAGACGCGCCATCAGCGTCTGGGCGCCGCGATGGCTTCGATGATCGGGTCGGATCAGGTCGATCTGGAAATGCTCGACCAACGCGGCCGTCGTGCCTGGGACACCTATACGGCTCGTCTGGGCGACGCACTCGATGCAGCCGCGTGCCGCCCGTGCCTCAACGACCCCACATTTATGGTCGAGCGTCGCGAGTCTGAGCTTGCCCTGACGGCCGATCGCCTGTCGGGCGCCATAGCGCGCTCGGTCGGGACATTCCGCTCCAACTTTGAGCACCTGCCCGAGCGTCTGGTTGCAAGCACCTCGGGGCTCGATGGCAAGCGCCATGCGCTCGCGCTTGCGAGTTCTCGTCTGGAGCATCAGGGGCGCACGATGCTCAACAAGCCAGCGTCCGACCTGGGCCGTGCGGCAGCCTCGCTCGATGCCCTGTCGCCGCTCAAGGTGCTTGCTCGTGGTTATTCCATCGCGTACAGCGATGATGGGGTGGCCACGAGCGCCAAGACCTTTAAGCCCGGCGACGCCATCCGCGTGCGCATGGCAGACGGCAACGTGGCGGCAACGGTCGATACGGTCGAATAGACCGCGTTTCATAGCGATAAACCTTTAGGAAAGGAAACAGATATGGCAGAGAAGACCCCGGTCGAGCAGCTTACGTACAAGCAGGCCTCGCAGGAGCTGGAGCTCATCATTCGCAGCTTGGAGTCGGGCGATATGGAGCTCGAGGAGTCGCTCGAGAGCTATACCCGCGGCGTCGAGCTCCTCAAGAGCCTGCGCACCCGCCTGTCCGATGCCGAGCAGAAGGTCTCGGTGCTTCTCAAGGACGTCGACGGCAACGACGTGCTCGCCGACGGCGAGGCCGCCAACACCGACGACAACCTCTCGTTCTAACCATCCTGACCAAATATAATTACCTTGGTCTGTGAGAAAGGAACCAACCATGTGTGATTGCATCTTCTGCAAAATCGCCAACCACGAGATCCCCTCGACCGTTGTCTATGAGGACGATCAGGTCATCGCGTTCGACGACCTCAATCCCCAGGCGCCGGTCCACACGCTCGTGATCCCCAAGAAGCACTACAGCGACATCGCCGACAACGTACCGGCCGAGACCATGGGCGCCATGGCTCACGCCATCCAGGAGGTCGCTAAGGCCAAGGGCTTGGAGGACGGTTTCCGCGTCATCTCCAACAAGGGCGTTAACGCCGGTCAGACCGTCATGCACTTCCACATGCACGTCCTCGGCGGCAAGAACCTGGGCGAGAACCTCATCTGAGTGCGCGTAGGTCGTCGACTTGGCTGCCTTTGGAGTAACCTATGCAGCTTTCTCAACTCGAATACCTTCAAGCGGTAGCGAACTACGGCGGCGTGCGCAAAGCGGCTCGAGCCGTTCATGTGAGCCCACAGGCCGTTTCGTCGGCAATCAAAAAGTTGGAATCTGAGTATCAGATTGTTTTGCTCAACCGATCGGCGGGGGAGGCTGTTTTGTCTCCGGCGGGCAGAGAATTTGCGCGTCGTGCACGCGTGATCCTGGCACAAGTCGACGATCTCAAAAAGTACGCTCAATCGGGGAACGGCGGCGTTTCGCCCGACGGCCATTTCCGTCTTTACGCCCCCTGCCTTCATGGGCGGGGGCGCCTTTTTGCCGAAAACTGGTATGACTCGTTTGAACGCTCGCACCCTCAGATTCACCTTGATGTGTGGCATCAGCCAACGGCTACATGCTTTGAATCACTTATACTTGGAATTTCGGACGCGGCTATCTCGTTTGAGGAACCACGGGACAGCGTCCTTTCTTCAAAATATTTGGGTGAAAAGGAGCTCAAGGTTCTTTCATACCCAGCGGGTCATCAATCTGTTGACGCTATGACCATTCGTGAGTTACTGGGCGGCAGGCTCGCTATTCCCATTAATTTGTCACCCTGTCTCAATGCGATTAACCAATGCCCTGAAGCCCAGCTCGTCAATTTTCGCTTCCGTGATGTCGAATACGAAAACAGGGCGCAGGCTGAGTTTCTTCAAGCCGGGGGATTGATATTGGGTTTTTCTGGCTCTTCTCTCGCATCGGATGGATCGGAAGTGAGCGAGTGCTCCATTGAAGCCTCACATGACGTAGCCTTGCCCATTTACTTTTGCTATCGACAAAATGCCTGGACCGATCGACACCAGACGGTATTTCTCCACCTATTGCGTCATCTCGCTTCGTGAGGCCATTTGGCCTCGTGTCGTCAAGTGAATGTTGACGCCCTGCAACACATAGCTGACAGCTTTGCCCTCATGCTTTTCCAAGATTCCGATTTAGATTGCTGACTCTTGGAGGGCGGAGCATGAAAAACCGTACGGTTTTGCTTTATATGACGTTCGTTTTTCTGTCGAATTTCAGCACCATTTTGTATTTTCTGACGGTTTACCTTGAATTCGTCGGATTCTCGATGGTGGCGATTTCTAGCATGATGATTGCATATCAAGTGAGTAAGTTCATCCTCGAAGTTCCCACTGGCTATATTGCCGATAGGTTTGGACGAAAGACAAGCGGTCTCGTTGGCGTCGTGGGGATGCTTGGATACTACGCCGCCCTGCTTCTCGTTCGATCCCCTCTACTTTTAATCGGTGCGTTCGCTCTCAAAGGTTTTGCCGTTGCATGTCTGAGCGGATCCATAGAAGCGATTTACATTGACAGCGTCTCTCGGGACCAGCTCGTAAGACTTAATGTCGTTGAGCGATTTGTTTTCTATGCCTCTTATGCCATCTCCGCTTGCGTGGGCGGTTTCATTTCGTCTGTCGGTGCATATCTCATCGGTCTTTCGGCAGATATCATCGCAATGGTGTTGACGTTGGTTGTCGTTGTCTGCATTCCTGAAATGCGAAGAGGGGGCACTGCGACGACACCTGAACATGGGATTAGCCCGAAGATGATCGGTACCGCTATTGCGGGTAATGGCATTCTTCGTTCAGCGTTCATCATGGACTGTTCTCAGGCATTTGCTTTTGTCGCCCTGGAAGACTTTTTCTCACTGCTGCTTGCGGGTCGCGGAATGAATGCCGTCGCTTCGGGTGTCACCATTGCGGTCCAGCTCCTTGCCTCGGCCTCCATGGGACTTATTGTGCCCTGCGCGATTGCTCATGTCGACAAGGGCCGCTTTGCGCGTATTTGCGGCATCGTGCGCCTTTTCCTGACAGCTTTGTTTTTGATTCCCCTTACTCCGGCTAATTTGCTGCCCGTGTTCTATGTGCTGCAGACGGTTGCGTACTCGTTATTTGCTCCAATTAAATACTCAATTTTTCAAAAAGTAGCCGATTCTTCGATGCGCTGTTCACTGATTTCGGTTCAAAGCCAGATGGTGGCGGTGGGCGCCATCCTTTTCTATCTGTTCAATGCTGTGTTGAGCAGCATCGCGGGCATTCGAGTCATATTGCTTGTCGCACTCGGAACCTCTTCTTTGGTGTATATCCCCGCGCTCTTTCGTCTTACAAGCCAAAGGACATGAGTATTTGGGCACCGATAACTTATATATCAACGCAATAAACCCGAGCGCGAGGGCGTTTGGGTTTATTATTGAAGCGTATGTAACCTGGCGGCGCCACACCGCCTGTTAGTAGGGAGACACATGAACGTTCTGGTCGTCAACGCAGGATCTTCGACCCTTAAGTATCAGGTCATCGATACCAAGTCCCATAAGGTGTCCGCAAAGGGCTCCTGCGAGCGCGTCTGCTTTACCGGCGGCACTTTCACCCATGCTGCCAACGGCTCCAAGAAGGTGACCGAGAACATCGAGTTCCCCGACCACAAGGTCGCCATCGAGGTTGTCCTGAAGGACCTCGAGGCCAACGGCGTCAAGATTGAGGGTATCGGCCACCGTATCGTTCAGGGCGGTTGGTACTTTGGCGATTCCTCCCTCGTCGACGAGGATGTCCTCGCCAAGATCCGCGAGGTCGCTCCGCTCGCCCCGCTGCACAACAACCCCGAGGCCAACGTTATCGAGTACTGCCTGGAGCAGTATCCCGACCTGCCCAACGTCACGGTTTACGACACCGCTTTCCACTTCAACATGCCCGAGGTCGCCAAGACTTACGCCCTGCCCAAGGACGTCTGCGACAAGCTGCACATCCGTAAGTACGGCGCCCACGGCACCAGCTACCGCTACATCTCCAAGAAGGTCGCCGAGATGACCAACGGCGAGGCCCGCAAGGTCGTCGTGTGCCATATCGGCTCCGGCGCTTCCCTGTGCGCCATCGAGGACGGCAAGTGCATGGACACCACCATGGGCTTGACGCCGCTCGACGGCGTCATGATGGGCACCCGCTGCGGCTCCATCGACCCGGCTACCGTGTGCTACCTGCAGCGCGAGGGCGGCTACACCTTCGACGAGGTCGACGAGATGATGAACAAGAAGTCCGGCCTTTTGGCTGTGACCGGCGGCAAGACCAACGACTGCCGCAACGTCGAGGAGCTCGCCGCTGCCGGTGACCCCGAGGCCCAGCTCGCCTTCGATATGTTCGTCTACAAGATTGCCGCCAAGGCTGCCGAGATGGCCACCTCCATGTGCGGTATGGACACCCTGGTCTTCACTGCCGGCATCGGTGAGCACGCTCCTGCCGTCCGCGCCGGCGTGGCCGACCGCCTGGCCTTTATGGGCGTCAAGATGGATCATGCCCGCAACGCCCTGCGTGGTGACGGCGCATGGTGCCTGTCTGCCAAGGATTCCAAGGTCAAAATCTTTGTCATCCCCACGGACGAGGAGTTCATGATCGCTTCCGACGTCGAGCGCATCGTCAACGGCAAGTAATTGCAAGAGGGGAGGGGCTGGACGACCGAGCGCCGTTCAGCTCCTCTTTTGTACTCGTTGGTTGATTTCCGATCTCAACCGAACACATTGAGCTGAT